>NZ_JAIUID010000029.1:0-17987 GCF_020165435.1 Mesorhizobium sp. BR1-1-2 | reverse complement strand
AACACCTCCCGCAAAGCGAAAAGTGTTACCCATGTGTCCGGTACGTTTCGTCACCTATGTCTCGGGTCGTTCAGTTCCGCAAATGCACATTCAGGACAGCGGCCTTTTTGGCGATCAGTCCTTCCAGGTCCGCGTCCGATCGGCTGGTGCCGGTGCGTTCGCGCAGCAGTGAGATCATCGCGCGCATCGAAAGCGGGGCGGTTTTTTGCTGAACCAGGATCGCGTCCACCGCGCCGGCAACGTCGGGGCCTTCCGCTGGTGCTCTCATGGCCGGGTCCTTTCTGTCCAGTTCCGCCTCGCTACCGCCGACCGACCCTCTGACGCCGCGGTCGAAGACGACGGCCAATCCGTTCTTGACGGCGAGGGCGGCGACCATGTCGTCGAGCTCGTGATCCGAAAAGGAGGGATCGGAAGGCGTGGGTTTCAGGATTCTGTGAATGACCCTGGCGGCCTGGTCCGTCGAAACATAGCCGAAGCGCTGCTTTTTTCTGGCTTCGACATATTGTTCGATGATCATGTCCAGCCGCCGGGCCGCAATGTCCTTCGGTTGCTGCATCGGAACCTCCTCAGGGTGGTCGTCGCGCACAGGAGCAGCACCTAAAGAAATAGGGCCGCCCGGGAGAACATCAAACACGAGAGTGACGCATCTGCCGATGGCGGAGGAACGATACCGCCGCTGATGCATTTTCGCCTGTGACCAGCTCATTGAGGGAACGCAGGCCAATGAAGATCGCCCATGTCGCGCCGCTGTACGAGTCCGTGCCGCCCAGGCTCTATGGAGGCACCGAGCGCATCATCTCCTATCTCACCGAAGCTCTCGTCGGCCTCGGCCACGATGTGACGTTGTTTGCCAGCGGCGATACGAGAACCTCCGCCCGGCTGGTTGCATGCCGGGAACGGGCGCTGCGCCTCGATCCCAGGCCGTTGAAGTCGGAGATCGCGGCGCATCTGTCGATGCTCCAGGAAGTCCGGAGACAGGCCGACGATTTCGACATTCTTCACTTCCATCTCAGCCACTTCGTGCATTTCCCGTTTTTCCGCCATATGCCGGAGCGAACGGTGACGACGCCGCATGGCAGGCTGGACTATGTGGATCTGGCACAGGCCTATGAGCGGTTCCCACGCTTTCCAATGATTTCCATTTCACGCAGCCAGAGGACAAGGCTCGCGTCCGCCAACTGGTTGGCGACCATCCATCATGGGCTGCCGCTCGATCTCTATAGGCCGGATTTCGAGGCCGGCTCCGACGGCACGTATCTGGCGTTCCTCGGCCGGATGTCGCGCGACAAGCGGCCGGACCGGGCGATCGAGATTGCCAGGCGCACGGGCCTCAGGCTCAAGCTCGCGGCCAAGGTGGGTGACGGCGACCGGGCCTATTTCGAGGAAGTCGTTCAGCCGCTGATCGATGGCGATCGCGTCGAATATGTCGGCGAGATCAGCGAGGACCAGAAGAGCAGGTTTCTCGGCAACGCCGCGGCCTTGCTGTTTCCCATCGACTGGCCCGAGCCTTTTGGTCTGGCGGTAATCGAGGCGATGGCCTGCGGAACCCCTGTCATGGCCTGGAGTTGCGGCGCCATGCCGGAGATCATCGATCACGGCGTGACCGGCTTCGTCGTCGAAACCATCGAGGATGCCGTCGCTACCATGCCGGCTCTGCTCCAGCTCGACAGGCGCCGGATAAGGGCCGTTTTCGAAGGACGGTTCTCAGCCGACCGTATGGCGCGCGACTATGTCGCGACCTATTCACAGGCAATCGACACTCAACAAATCCGGGCTTCCTAGTACAGTGCCCCGTTCAGAAACAAGCACGGGACAGTCTTCTTGACCATCACCCAACTTGACGAGCGCAAGCTCGATCCCGCAATAGCACTGGCCTCCCTGGACGAAACCGCGCCGAGGGAACCGCACCGGCTTTTCGCACTCAAACATGGCGACTGCTTCGCCGTCGCCGATTCCTATGGCGACATACGCGGTGTGGGCGACGGCTTCTTCCGCGACGACACGCGCGTGCTTTCCGAATTCCGCCTGGCGGTCGGCGGGCGTTCGACATCGCTGCTGGGAGCATCGCTGAGCCAGGACAATGTCCTGTTCACCAGCAATCTGACAAATCTGCCGATCGAGAGCGCCGGCGGCCGGCCCATGCCGCAAGGAGCGATCCACATCGAGCGTGTCAGGCTGCTGTGGCAGGACCGGCTGTATGAGCGCCTGACCCTATCCAACTACAGCCAGGAACACTCGACCATCCTGCTTTCGCTGCGCTTCGCCGCCGATTTCCGCGACATGTTCGAAGTTCGCGGCTCGACGCGCCCGAAACGCGGCACCGCCCATACGGCCGAGATAGGCGAGAATTCGGTGCTGCTTCGCTACGAGGGCCTGGACAAGGTGGTGCGGACCTCGACGATAACGTTTTCGCAGAAACCCGACGAGTTGACCTCCGACCGGGCGGATTTCTACATTGCCGTCACAAAGCGCAGCCGCAAGACGCTGTATGTGGAGGTCGGCAGCGAAATCGCGGATGTTCCCGACCGAGACCGGTTTCGCGCCGCAGCGGCGCGCGCGCGTTTCGGCATGCGCGCCAAGCGCCGCCATGGCGCGACGCTGCACAGTTCGGGCAGGGTGTTCAACGACTGGATGGAGCGCGCCCGTGCCGATGTGGCGCTGCTCACCACCGAACTCGCGACTGGTCCTTATCCCTATGCCGGCATTCCGTGGTTCTCGACCGCCTTCGGCAGGGATGGCGTCATCTCGGCGTTGCAAATGCTCTGGCTTAATCCCGGCCTGGCGCGCGGCGTGCTTGCCTTTCTTGCGCAGCATCAGGCAACCGAAACCTCGCCCTTCAGCGACTCCCAGCCCGGCAAGATCATGCATGAAACGCGCAAGGGCGAAATGACGGCGCTGAGCGAGTTGCCGTTCGGCCGCTACTATGGCGGCGTCGACACCACTCCGCTCTATATTCATCTCGCCTGCGCCTATGCGGACCGCACCGGAGACATGACCTTTATCGACGGTCTATGGCCGTCGCTATGTGCGGCCGCCGAATGGATCGAAGCGGCAAGCGGGCCGACCGGATTCGTCACTTACCGGCGCGCTGCGGAATCGGGTCTCGCCAACCAGGGATGGAAGGACAGCTTCGATTCCGTCTTTCATGCCGACGGTCGTATTCCGAAGGGACCGATCGCACTGGTCGAGGTGCAGGGGTACGTCTTCGCGGCGTTCCAGGGGCTGGCGAAACTGGCCCGGCGGCGCGGCGAAACCGAAAGGGCGGAGGGTTGGGAAAGGCGGGCCGAAGAGATCCGCCAGCGGGTTGAAAGCCATTTCTGGATCGACGAGCTGGGTTACTACGCGCTGGCGCTCGATGGCGACGGCCAGCCATGCGAGGTGCGCACATCCAATGCCGGACATCTGCTCTATGTCGGACTTCCGGATCCTGATCGGGCGCGGATCGTCGCCGATCAGTTGCTGTCGGCTTCTTTCCACTCCGGCTGGGGACTGAGGACGCTCGCCGACGACGCGATATTCTTCAATCCCATGTCGTATCACAATGGTTCTATCTGGCCGCACGACACGGCGATCTGCGCGGCAGGCCTTGCGCGATACGGAATCCGCGACAATGTGGTGCGGCTGATGAGCGGGACGTTCGAATCCGCCGTCCATTTCAACATGCGCCTGCCCGAACTCTTCTGCGGTTTCACCCGCGCTCCGGGCGAGGCGCCGATCGCGTATCCGGTCGCTTGCCTGCCGCAGGCCTGGTCGGCGGGTTCCACCTTCATGCTGATGCAGGCCTGTCTAGGCCTCCATATCGACGGCTGGGCCGGCGAAATCCATGTCACAAGGCCACGCCTGCCAATCGGCATCGATAGCCTGGTGATCCGCCATCTCGCGGTGGCGGGCACGGCAGTCGACCTGACGTTCCAGCGGGTAGGGGATCGTGTGGGCGCCTTCCTGGCCGACCGCCATGAGGGGTTGGCGCCTTTGATCGTGCGCAGCTAAAAACCGGAACCATCACCGGCGACGTGCGTTGCACAATCACCCCACGAGTGGCGCGATTTAGGCCGGAGCAATTCACATCAATGGCAGACAACGGTTTCGACTTCCTCCATTCCGCCTCCGCTCTATGGTTCGTCATTCTTGCCAGCCTCTGCGTTTCCCTCGTTGCCTTGGTGATTTCCGCGCTGCGATCCCGCCGGATCCCGCCGGAGTTGGCCAATGTCGAGCCGGCACCGGCTCGCGTCGTGTTGCGTGAATTCGAAAAAAATGGCCATTCCGCCGACGCGGCGCTCGTCAACTGGTCGCCCTCGACATTGCGCGAAATCCTGGCGAAGGAACTGCCGGATGCGCAGGTGATCGTCGTTTCCAACCGCGAGCCCTACATTCACAATCTCAGGGACAACAATGTCGACCTGGTTGTGCCGGCCAGTGGACTTGTCTCGGCGCTGGAGCCGATCACCCGTGCCTGTGCGGGGACCTGGATAGCCTATGGCGGCGGCTCGGCGGATCATCTCGTCGTCGACCAGAACGACCGCATCGAGGTCCCACCTGAGAACCCATCCTATACGTTGCGCCGTGTCTGGCTGACCGAGGAGGAACAGCAAGGCTACTATCTGGGCTTTGCCAATGAAGGTCTCTGGCCCTTGTGCCACATAGCCTTTACACGGCCCGTCTTCCGCACGTCCGACTGGGAGACATACGAAGCCGTCAATCAGAAATTCGCCGATACCGTCGTTGCCGAAGCCCGGAACGAACGCCCGATCGTCCTCGTCCAGGATTATCATTTCGCGCTGCTGCCGCGAATGATCCGGGAACGCCTGCCCGATGCGATCGTCATCACCTTCTGGCACATTCCGTGGCCGAATTCGGAAGTCTTCAGCATCTGCCCCTGGCGGGAGAAGATCCTGGACGGCCTGCTGGGAAGCTCGATCATCGGCTTCCATACGCAGTTCCACTGCAACAACTTCATCGAGAGCGTCGACCGCTTCCTGGAAAGCAGGATCGAGCGCGAGGACTCGGCGATCTCCTATGGCGGTCAGACCAGCCTGGTCCACGCCTATCCGATCTCGATAGAGTGGCCGCCGGCTCAACTCGGGAAATTGCCCGCCATCGCGCAGTGCCGCGCGCGAATTCGCGAAAAATTCGGGCTGGCGGACCATGTCAGCCTCTGTGTCGGCGTCGAGCGCCTCGACTATACGAAAGGCATTCTCGACCGGTTTCACGCATTGGACGAATTGTTCAAGCAACACCCGGAGTGGATCGGCAAGGTGGCTTTCCTGCAGATCGCGGCGCCAAGCCGTGGAACCTTGCCGGCCTACCAGCAACTGCACGAGGAATGCCTGCGCTGCGCGGCGGAGCTCAACGAGCGTTATGGCCGGGACGGCTACACGCCTGTCTTGATGGTGGCTGAACACCATTCCCAGGAGCAGGTCTACGAAATCTACCGAGCCGCCGATGTCTGCATGGTGACCAGCCTGCACGACGGAATGAACCTGGTCGCCAAGGAATTTGTCGCCGCGCGCGACGACGAGCAGGGCGTGCTGATGCTCAGCATGTTTGCCGGCGCTTCCAAGGAGCTTCTCGAGGCGCTGATCGTCAATCCTTACGACGAGACGATGATGGCCGAGGCGTTGCTGCAGGCATTGACCATGGTGCCCGCCGAGCAGCGCCAGCGCATGCAACGCATGCGCGAGATCGTCCGCGACAACAATGTCTATCGCTGGGCGGGCAGCATGCTTCTCGATGCCGCCCGCTTGCGCAAGCGGGCCGCGATCGATCCCGCCGGGCCGGGCTCGGTTGCCGCGGCCAATGTGATATCGCTGCTTGATCGCAAACGGGTCGCGGCGCTGTGATGTCGGGATCGACAAGCCTGCCCGCACCGACCGTCCCGCAAGAGCCGTGGGCACTCTTCCTCGACATTGACGGCACGCTTCTCGAACATGCCGCGCATCCCGATGCGGTGGTCGTGGGCGAGGCGTTGCGGAGCATGCTGAGAAAGCTGGACGGGCGCTTGGCCGGCGCATTGGCCTTCATAACTGGCCGATCCGTTTCCGCTGTCGACCGACTCTTCCAGCCGCTGCGCCTGCCGGCCGCCGGCCTATACGGCTTGGAACATCGGCTTGTGCGCGACGGGCCGGTCGAGGCCGCAGGCGAGCCCGCCGACATTGCCGCGCTTGCCGAGGAAATCGAGGCGGAACTGGACAATGTGGATGTCTATATCGAGCGCAAGGGCCCGATCCTCGCCATCCATACGCGCGCGGCGCCGCAGTTGCTGCAACGGGCGACGCAACTGGTCGAACAGGCGCTGGAGCGGCTTCCGCGGGGGTATCGGGTCCTAGCCGGCAATGCCGGGGTGGAATTGATGCCGCTCGAAGCGGCCAAGGGAGCGGCAATCAGGCGTTTCTGCGAGTTGCCGGCTTTCAGCGGGCGGGTTCCCGTATTCCTCGGAGACGACACGTCGGATGAGAACGGCTTCGAAGCCGTCAATGAAATGGACGGCATTTCGGTCCGCATCAAACCGCAAGGGAAAACCGCGGCGCGCCACGCGCTGGCCGATGTCGGCGAGACCCTTAACTGGCTCGAATCCCTATGCCACGACCAATCCGGCACGGGCCGGTTTGAGGAGGTGGTCCAGCCCACTGCCCGGCAGAGCTGAGGCCGCGCAGAGGCATCTTGCATGTTGAAGAACGGGTTCAGGGAGTTGATCAATGGTCCAGTTCACCAGCCTCATTCACGAGATCATGCCCGCGTGGCTCCGGCGGCGTTCGCACCGGCGCATGCAGGACACCGAGACAACTTTCGATCCATCGCGTCCTGAAGACGCCGATGCCGTCTGGCGAAAGGCCGTCGAGAGGGACCTGTTCGGCGCAAACACGCCCGACTACACCGAGGCCGAACAGAAGAAGCGCGACCGCCACTGACGGAGGCTGTCAGCCTTCCGCGAAAACCAGCGAGACATTGCCGCCGGCATGCCGTTCGAGCCGGCCGGCAAGGTCGAGCTCCAGGAGCACCATGAACACCTGTGCCGGGTGCAGGCCGGTGTGGCGGATGATCTCGTCGATGGCCACCGGCGTCGGGCCGAGCGCTTCGATCACCTTGGCGCGGTCGTTTTCGCCGGGTGGCGGCGTGGCCGAGAAATCGGGGGGATCTTCAAAGGGCGGCAGTTCGGGGGCCCGCAAACCGGTCAGCGGCGCGATTGCCCTGTGAATGTCGGCTGCTTCGGTGACCAAGGTGGCGCCGTCCTTGAGCAAGCCATTGGTGCCGGCGGCGCGTGGATCAAGCGGCGAGCCGGGTACGGCAAACACCAGCCGGCCCATTTCGCCTGCAAGCCTGGCGCTGATCAGGGACCCGGAACGCTGCGCCGCCTCGACCACCACCAGACCGACTGCCGCACCCGCGACAAGGCGGTTGCGGCGCGGAAAATCCTGGGCACGCGGCTGCCAGCCGAACGGCATCTCCGAAATGATGGCGCCGCCGCGCTCGACGATTTCATCGCATAAGCCGGCATTCTCAGGCGGGTAGGGCACATCGAGGCCTCCGGCCAGCACGCCGATCGTGCCGGTCGAGAGGCTGCCCTGATGTGCTGAAGTGTCGATGCCGCGCGCGAGGCCGGAGATGATGGCGTAACCGTCGCGGCCAAGGTCGCTCGCCAGCATGCGCGCCATCTTGATGCCGGCGAGCGAGGCGTTGCGGGCGCCGACGATAGCCACCGCGGGCAGCCGGAACACGGCGCCTTCGCCTTTCACCGCCAGCAGCGGCGGAGGATGGTCCATGTTTTTCAACAAAGCGGGATAGTCCGGCTCGCCGATACCGACAAAGCGGGCGCCTGCCCGCCTTGCGGCCTCCAGTTCCGCCTCGGCCTCGGCGATCGAGGGAATGCGGGCGATCCTGCTGGCGCCGCCCGAAATCATCAGTTCCGGTAGCATTTCCAGCGCGAGCTCGGCCGAACCGAAGCGGTTGATCAGGTCGCGAAAGGAGGCAGGACCTACATTCTGGGTGCGGATCAGCCGCAGCCAGCTCAACCGCTGCCGGTCGCTGAGGCGCGGCCCGGCGACCGGCTTGCTCACTCCTTCGCCCCGATTTTGCCCTCGGTGCCGGCAAGCAGGCGTGAAATGTTGGCCCGGTGCTTGATGAAGACGATCAGGCTCATCACGACGAACAATGCGGCGATGTGAGGTGCGCTCAGGAAATAGAGGGCGATCGGCACGGCGACCGCGGCCGTCAGCGCTGCAAGGGAGGAGTAGCGGAACAGGAACGCCATGGCCAGCCAGACGACGGCGAAGATCAGCGCCACCTGCCAGGCAAGGCCGATCAGCACGCCGAGATAGGTGGCGACACCCTTGCCTCCCTTGAAGCCGAGCCAGATCGGGAAGAGATGGCCGAGGAAGGCGCCAAGGCCGGCCCAAGCGCCGAGTTCGGGCGCGAAATGGCCCGCGATCAGCACGGCGACCGTGCCCTTCAGTGCGTCGAGCAGCAGCGTGGCCGCGGCAAGGCCCTTGTTGCCGGTACGTAGCACATTTGTGGCGCCGATATTGCCGGAGCCGATCTGGCGCACGTCGCCAAGCCCTGCCGCACGGGTCAGCAGAAGCCCGAACGGAATCGAGCCCAGGAGATAGCCGAGCACCAGCGCCGGGATCAGGTTGTAAGTCATTGTTCCCCCCGCATTTCCCCCTGACGGGCTGAATCCGGCGCGATGCGCCCTCGCCAGCTCAGACCGAGAACACTGTGCGGCCCGCCACCAGCGTTTGCAAGACCTTGCCCTGCAGGCGCGCGCCTTCGAAACAGGTGTTTTTCGAGCGCGAGCGGATGCCGCTTTCGCTGACGATCCAGGGTTCATCCAGATCGACAAGCGCAAGGTCCGCGAGAGCGCCGGGCTTGAGCGTGCCGCCGGGCAGGCCGAACAGCCGTGCCGGCGCCGTGGACAAGGTCTCGATCAGCCGCAACAACGGCACGTCGCCATTGTGGTAGAGCCGCAAGGCCGCGCCCAGCAACGTTTCCAGCCCGATGGCGCCGGCTGCCGCGTCGGCGAAGGGCAGGCGCTTGGTGTCGACGTCCTGCGGATCGTGCGAGGAGACGATGATGTCGATCGTGCCGTCCCTGATCGCTTCGATCATCGCCAGGCGGTCTTCCTCGGCGCGCAGCGGCGGGGTCAGGCGGAAGAAGGTGCGATATTCCCCGACATCGTTTTCATTGAGTGACAGATTGTGGATCGACACGCCCGATGTGACGGTCGCGCCGTCGGCCTTCGCGCGCGCCACCGACGCCGCCGCCATCGCCGTCGATATCTTTGCCGCGTGGTAGGAACCGCGCGTCAGGCGCGCCAGGGCAAGGTCGCGCTCCAGCGGGATGGTTTCGGCCTCACGCGGAATGCCGGAAAGTCCTAGCCAGCTGGCGTAGAGTCCCTCGTTCATCACGCCCGACGACGCGAGGTCGGCATCCTGGGTTTCGTGCACGATGGTTGCGCCGAAATCGCGGGCATAGGTCAGCGCCCGGCGCATCACCAACGCGCTTGATATGGTGTGGCGGCCGTCGGTGAAGGCCACGGCGCCGGCCTCGCGCAGCAGACCGAATTCGGTCATCTCGCGGCCGTCGAGGCCTTTGGTGATGGCTGCGGCCGGGAAAATATTGACGATGGCCGTGTCCTTGGCGGTGCGCAACACGAATTCGACCAAGGCCACATTGTCGATAACGGGATCGGTATCGGGCATCATGACGATCGAGGTGACGCCGCCGGCAGCCGCGGCGACACTTGCCGACGCGATCGTTTCGCGATGTTCGCCGCCCGGTTCGCCGATGAAGACGCGGCCGTCGATCAGGCCCGGAATGACCGCTTTGCCGGCGCAGTCGACGATGGTGGCCCCTGCGGGCGCCCCCTGGTTCAGCGCAGCCTTGCCGGCGGCGGCGATCTTCTTTCCATCGACGATAACCGTCCCGGTCTCGTCTACGCCGCGCGAGGGATCGATGATGCGGGCGCGCTCGAATACCGTGATGCTCATGCGCCGCGGCCCTCATGGTTGCGCCGCGCGTCGAGCAGCGCTTCCATCACCGCCATGCGCACGGCGACGCCCATCTCTACCTGTTCCTGGATGACGCTCTGCGGGCCGTCCGCGATCTCCGAGGCGATTTCGACGCCACGGTTCATCGGGCCCGGATGCATCACCAGCGCGTCGTCCTTGGCCGCTTTCAGCTTCTCGGCATCGAGGCCGAAATAGCGGAAATATTCGCGCACCGAAGGCACGAAGGCGCCTTCCATCCGCTCGCGCTGCAGGCGCAGCATCATCACCACGTCGGCGTCCCTGAGGCCTTCTGCCATCGAGCGGCAGACGATTACACCCATCCTGTCGATGCCCGCAGGCAGCAGCGTCGAGGGTGCGACGACGCGCACCTGCGCGCCGAGCGCGTTGAGCAGCATGATGTTGGAGCGGGCGACGCGCGAATGCAGGATGTCGCCGCAGATCGCCACGATCAGTTTCGACAGCGGCCCCTTGGCGCGGCGGATGGTCAGCGCGTCAAGCAGCGCCTGTGTCGGGTGCTCATGCGCGCCGTCCCCCGCATTGACCACGGAGCAGCCGACCTTCTGCGCCAGAAGGGCGGCCGCGCCCGCCGACTGGTGGCGGATGATCAATATATCGGGCCGCATGGCGTTCAGCGTCATGGCCGTGTCGATGAGCGTCTCGCCCTTCTTCACCGAGGAACTCGCCACGGACATGTTCATGACGTCGGCGCCGAGGCGCTTTCCGGCCAGCTCGAACGACGACTGCGTACGCGTCGAGGCCTCGTAGAACAGGTTGATCTGGGTGCGGCCGCGCAGCGTCGAGGTTTTCTTCTCGGATTGCCGCGAGATCGCGACCGCCCGGTCCGCCCTGTCGAGCAGAAGCTCGATGTCGGCGGGGGAAAGATCGCGGATGCCCAGAAGATGGCGGTGGGGATAGAGTGGCAGGGACGAAGCGTCGGTCATCTCAAGGGGCTGCTATAGGGTGGACGTTCCATGGCTGCAAGCGCCAGCTTTGGATTGCGGCTGTTCTCCCCGGTATTTTCGTCGCGCGCCTTGGGCTATATCTAGCCGATGGCTCCGGATTCGTAGCCGCCTGGCAGTAAGGATGAAGCGTGACCGACGACGTGACGAACCAGCCGCCGCCGCTGACAGGCGGCAACGCCTGGCGGGGCGATCCGTTGCTGATCCAGCTTGCCGAGCGCTTTTCCGATCCGGTGCGCAAGGATCTCGACGGGCTCGGCCGCTTCGTGCTGACCCAGGAGGCCCAGGAACTGGCCCGCCTCGCCAATGTCGAAACGCCGAGGCTCAGGACGCATGATCGCCAGGGCCGGCGCATCGATCTGGTCGAGTTCCACCCCGCCTATCACGCCCTGATGCGCCGTTCCGTCGCCAACGGGCTGCACTCCTCGGTCTGGGAGAACGGCGATGCCGAGATCGGCCGCCGCCATCAGGTGCGCGCGGCCCGGTTCTACCTGACGGCCGAACTCGAGACCGGACATCTGTGTCCCATCACCATGACCAGCGCTTCGCTGGCGGCGCTGATGGCGAGCCCGAAACTGTTCCGCGAGTGGGCGCCGCGCGTGACGACGCGCAAATATGACCAGAGCCAAAAGCCGCCGGTCGAGAAGACCGGGCTGACGCTCGGCATGGGCATGACCGAGAAACAGGGCGGCACGGATGTGCGCGCCAATGTGACGAAGGCCGAGCGCGTAGGCAGCGGCTTCTATCGCCTGACCGGCCACAAATGGTTCATGTCGGCGCCGATGTCGGATGCCTTCCTGGTGCTGGCGCAGGCGCCCGAGGGATTGTCGTGCTTCCTGGTGCCGCGCGTCCTTGGCGACGGCTCGGGCAACGGCTTCCGTTTCCAGCGCCTGAAGGACAAGCTCGGCAACCGGTCGAATGCGTCTTCCGAGGTGGAGTTCGTCAACGCGATCGGCGAGATGGTCGGCGAGCCGGGCGCCGGCGTGAAGACGATCATGGACATGGTGACCTTGACCCGGCTCGACTGCGCCGTGGCGTCTTCGGCGATCATGCGGGCAGGTCTGGCCGAAGCCGTTCATCACGCCCGCCATCGCCAGGTGTTCGGCACCAACCTGATCGAGCAGCCGCTGATGCAGCGCGTGCTGGCCGACATGGCGCTCGACGTTGCCGCTGCCACGGCGCTGTCGTTCCGTCTGGCGCGTTCCTTCGACGAAGCGGCGAGCGATCGCGGCGAGGCGGCCTTTGCCCGTGCCATGACGCCGGTCGTCAAATATTGGGTCTGCAAAATCGCGCCGCCGCTGCTCTACGAGGCGATGGAATGCCTAGGCGGCAACGGCTATGTCGAGGAGGCGCCGCTCGCCCGCTACTATCGCGAAGCTCCGGTCAACGCGATCTGGGAAGGGTCGGGCAATGTCATGGCACTGGATGTGCTTCGCGTGCTTGGCCGCGCGCCGGGCCTGTTCGAGGAGGTGCTTGCCGGCATCGATCGCGACCTGGGCGCGGGCGGACGCGGCACCATCGGTGTGCTGAAGGCGGCCATGCAGGTGGCCGCGACCGACGAAGGCTCGGCCCGCCTGCTGACGGAGCAACTGGCGCTGTCGGCGGCGGCGGCGGAATTGCGCCGGTTGGGGGCAGGGCGGATCGCCGATGCCTTCGTCGAGACGCGGCTGGCGGGCCAGTGGCGCAACACCTACGGCATGCTCGATTCGCGCCATGATGCGCGCATGATCATCGACACGCTCTATCCGCCAACCAACTGAGCAGCAGCCAAGGGCCACGCCGTGGTCGTTCGCCTGCGCCGTTAACCTTAACAAATGGTTTCCGTTGCGAGGGCTGGCGGCAAAGCCCACTGTCATTCCTGTCGAAGCAGGAATCACGATGCGACAGGTATTGACCTCTTTTCTCGCCTTGCACTGGACGATCGTTTTCGCCCTGCTGGCGATCATCTGCATCGATGGAAACCGCGGCGTGGCCGGGGCGCTTGGCGTGCTGGGCGTGACAATCGAGGGCGCCCGCTTCGTCGATCTCGAAAATGTCGTCGTGGTTGCGCCTCTGGCCACGGCCCTGCTTGTCGTGGCGGTGCTGTTCTTCTGGGCCTTTGTCGAGGCGCTGATCAACAATGCCAGCAATCCGGGCGCCGACAGCGTTGCCCGCGTCGCCTTCATCAGCGCTTCCGGCGTGCTTTCGCTCATCCTGGTCGGAGGCGCGGCGCAAGGCATCAACGGGCTATTCCTGGTCGTCGCCGTGCAATTGGCCGCACTTCTGGCCTCCTATGTCGCCATGCTTGCCGAGCGCCGCACCCTGGCCGCATCGGATGAGGTCGAAATCCACGCCACGGCGCACAGCATGGCCAGGGCCGCAGCCCACAATTCGCTGCTTTCGCTGATATCGGGCCGACCCGAGCCGACCCGGAAGGGAGGCCGCTGATGCGTTACATCTTCGCATTGTGGGCGGCTCCGATGGCGCTTTTCTGGGGCTGGTTCTACCTGTCGCTCAACGACATGAATTTCGGCTACGTCATGCTGAGCCGGCAGTTGCACGATTTCGTCTTCCAACTCTACGGCCAGATGCTCGGCATCGACCCGGCAATCATTCCCGGCATGGTGGGAAGAGCCTGTATATTCGACGGCCTGCTGCTGCTGGCGATCTGGGCGTTTCGCCGCCGCCGTGAAATCATCGGCTGGATCAAGAGGCGGGCGGCGGTTCAGGTGCCGTTCGAGCGGCTGCACCGAGCGAGCGAAGCCGGTCCAAAACTCCCTGCAGAATAAAGGCGGCGGCGGCCGAATCGATCTTGCCGGCGCGCTTGGCGCGCGAAAAATCCATCTCGATCAGCGTCCGTTCGGCGGCGACCGTCGACAGCCTCTCGTCC
Source organism: Mesorhizobium sp. BR1-1-2 (assembly GCF_020165435.1). Lineage (NCBI taxonomy): Bacteria > Pseudomonadati > Pseudomonadota > Alphaproteobacteria > Hyphomicrobiales > Phyllobacteriaceae > Mesorhizobium > Mesorhizobium sp. BR1-1-2. The sequence goes on along the minus strand of NZ_JAIUID010000029.1, from coordinate 4,155 downwards.
CACAGCAGGAAGGGAAGGTCGCTCAAGGCGGCCATGTTGCGTACGAAGGCGCGCGATTTCTGTGCGCGCGGACCCTCCGAGCCGTCCATGTTGACCGGCAGTCCAATCACCACCGCGCCTGCATTCTCCTTTTGCAGCAGATCCAGCAGCACGGCCGCGTCGAGCGAGAATTTCCGTCGCATGATGACAGGACGCGGATGCGCGAAGGAAAAGCCACGGTCCGAAACGGCGACGCCGATGGTCTTGTCGCCGAGATCGAGCCCGGCAAGCGTCCTGCCGCTGGCCAGCCGTGCCGGCAATTCCTCGATGGTAATGATAGCCAACGGTTTTCCTTTGACCCGACAGTGCCGTCGCGGCGTTTTGAATACGCGAGGACACCGTAACACTTTGCTCTTGAGCTGACGCCGTTCTATCCTCCGACGGAGCAAAAATCGAGGAACTCGCCGATGAAACTCACCTGGTACGGACAATCCGCCTTCAAGATCGAGGTGGCGGGCGCAAGCATCCTGATGGACCCGTTCCTGAGCGGCAATCCGCTTTGGAAGAAAAGTTGGGAAGGCCCGGCCGAAGGTGTCACCCACGTTCTTTTGACGCATGGTCACGGGGACCATGTCGGCGATGCGCTGGAGATCCTCAAGAAGACGGGAGCGATGCTGGTCGCCAATCCCGAGGTCTGCGGCTATCTCGGCGGCCAGGGCGTCGACCAGAACAATATCAACCAGGGCAACACCGGTGGTACGGTGGATTGCGGCCCGTTCACGACGACTTTTGTCCAGGCATTGCACTCCTCGTCCTACGGCGACGGCATCTATATGGGCAATCCTTGCGGGCTGGTCCTGCATTTCCACGACGACAAGACGCTCTATCACATGGGCGATACCGACATCTTCTCGGACATGGCGCTGGTTAACGAACTGCATGAGCCGAAGATCGGCCTGGTGCCGGTCGGCGACCGCTTTACCATGGGAGGCGCCGTCGCGGCTCTCGCCTGCCGCCGTTATTTCAAGTTCGATGTCGCCGTGCCATGCCACTATGCGACTTTCGGCCTGCTCGACCAGACGCCCGACAAATTCGTCGCCGGAATGGAGGGGTCGGGCGTGAATGTCGTCGTGCCTGGGATCGGCGAGGCGGTCACGCTATAACACGCTAGAAATTCTATAAATTGAAAACGGAATAAGACCATGGGCTTGAGGAACTCTCTTTGCGTTTCGATGCTGTTTGCGGCGTCGCCGGCGTTTGCCGCGGACGATTTCATCGAAGGGGTCTACCTCAAGTCCGAGGAGCTCTGCGCACAAGCCAGGAAAGACACCCTGCAGACGCTGATCGATGCCGGCAACATCGTGCTGTCGGCCCATGGCCTGCAGGGGGTCGAATACAATTGCGAGTTCTTGCAGATCAGTAAGGCGACACGCTCGCCAAGCTGGGCGGTGACGGCCATTTGCCAGGAGCCGGGCTACGTCTTTCCCGACGTGCTCTCGGTGACGCAGATGAGCCCGACGCAGATCGATCTCGTCTCCGTCCGGCCCATCGAAGACGAGAGCGAGGCGAGCGGCAACAGCGGCAGCTACTATCTGTGCGAGGGCATGGCCCTGCCGTGAGGTCATTTGCCCGATTGTGGGCATGCACATGTTGCGCGCCGCGCGCGGCGCCGCTATAGGCCGGGGCTGGTTTTCCCGAGGCACAAACATGTCCGTTGACGTCAAGACAGTGAAGCGCGTCGCGCGTCTCGCCCGCATTGCGGTGAGCGAGGAAGATGCCGAACGCATGACCGGCGAGCTGAACGCCATACTGGGCTTCGTCGAACAGCTGAACGAGGTCGATGTTTCCGGTGTCGAGCCGATGACCTCGGTCACTCCGATGGAGATGAAGAAGCGCCAGGATGTCGTCACCGACGGCAACAAGGCTGCCGACATCGTCGCCAACGCGCCAGCCACCGAAGAGAACTTCTTCCTCGTGCCGAAGGTCGTGGAGTAACAGGCCGATGGCCATCGAAATCGCCATCGAGACGCCGCTGCAGGACGATGTGCGCGGCTTGGTCGCGGAACTCAACGAGACGCTGCTCGAACTGACGCCGCCGGAACACTGCTATCATCTGACCGTCGAGCAGATGGCCGGCCGGGACACCACGGTCTTCGTCGCCCGCGAGGACGGTCTTGCAATCGGTTGCGGGGCGCTGAAGCGCCATGATGGTGCCACAGGCGAGGTCAAGCGCATGTACACGCGGCCCACGCATCGCGGCCAGAAAATCGGCGCCAGGATCGTGGAGCGTGTCGAAGCGCTGGCGCGCGAGGAAGGATTGAAGCGTCTGGTGCTGGAGACGGGCGATCGCCATCCTGCCGCCTGGACTGTCTATGAACGTGCCGGCTTCTCGCGTTGCGGCCCGGTGCTGGATTATCCCGATTCCGAGTGGTCGGTATTTTACGAAAAGAGCCTTGCCTGATGAGCGACCTGACCCGACTGACGATTTCGCAGGCCCGCGCCAAGCTGCGCGCCAAGGAAATCACCGCGACCGAGATCGCCGACGCCTATCTCGCGGCGATCGAGCGCGCCAATCCGGCGCTCAACGCCTATGTCGTGGTGACGGCCGACAAGGCGCGCGACATGGCAAAGGCCTCCGACGCCAGGCTGGTCAAGGGCGAGGGCGGTGCGCTGGAAGGCATTCCGCTCGGCATCAAGGACCTGTTCGGCACCGAGGGCGTGCACACCCAGGCCTGCAGCCATGTGCTCGACGGCTTCAAGCCGCATTACGAATCGACCGTCACCTCCAATTTGTGGGCCGACGGGGCGGTCATGCTGGGCAAGCTCAACATGGACGAGTTCGCCATGGGCTCGTCCAACGAGACGTCTTACTACGGGCCGGTGGTCAATCCTTGGCGGCGTTCGCGCCTCGATACGATGGTGATGCCGACCACGCATCAGGGCGATGGCGGCTTCGTTTCGGCCGGCGGCACCAAGACCGCGCGCACCCTGGACAATGCGCATCTGGTGCCGGGTGGCTCGTCGGGCGGCTCGGCCTCCGCCGTCTCGGCTTTCCTGTGCGCGGGCGCCACGGCCACCGACACTGGCGGCTCGATCCGCCAGCCGGCCGCCTTCACCGGCACAGTCGGCATCAAGCCGACCTATGGCCGCTGCTCGCGCTGGGGTATCGTCGCGTTCGCCTCGTCGCTCGACCAGGCCGGGCCGATCGCGCGCGACGTGCGCGATGCCGCGATCCTGCTCAAATCGATGGCCTCGGTCGATCCGAAGGACACGACCTCGGTCGACCGGCCGGTGCCGGACTACGAGGCGGCGATCGGCAAGCCGATCAAGGGCATGAAGGTCGGCATTCCCCGGGAATACCGCGTCGACGGCATGCCGGAGGAGATCGAAGCGCTGTGGCAGAAGGGCATTGCCTGGCTCAGGGAGGCCGGCGCCGAGATCGTCGACATCTCCCTGCCGCACACCAAATACGCGCTGCCGGCCTATTACATCGTGGCACCCGCCGAAGCCTCGTCCAACCTGGCGCGCTATGACGGCGTCCGCTACGGCCTGCGTGTGCCGGGCAAGGACATCGTCGAGATGTATGAGAAAACCCGCGCCGCCGGCTTTGGCCGCGAGGTCAAGCGCCGTATCATGATCGGCACCTATGTGCTGTCGGCAGGCTATTATGACGCCTATTATTTGCAGGCGCAGAAGGTGCGCAACCTGATCAAGCGCGACTTCGAGAACGTCTTTGCCGCCGGCGTCGACGTCATCCTGACGCCTGCGACGCCATCTGCCGCCTTCGGCATCGCCGACGAGGACATGGCTTCCGATCCGGTGAAGATGTACCTGAACGACATCTTCACCGTCACAGTGAATATGGCGGGCCTGCCGGGCATCGCCGTGCCCGCCGGCCTCGACCCCAAGGGATTGCCGCTTGGCCTGCAACTGATCGGCAGGCCGTTCGAGGAAGAGACGCTGTTCCAGACCGCCGCCGTCATCGAACAGGCGGCCGGCACGTTCCAGCCGGAGAAGTGGTGGTAGGATCGTTTCTCATCTGAGGGGTGAGGGATGTTCTTTTATCTTTCGAAAATCTTCTGGTTCTTTATCCAGCCGCTCAACCTGACGATCTTCCTGCTGCTGGCGGGGCTGGTCGCGGCATTCTTCGGCCGCCCCCCGCGGGCAGCCCTCGGC
>NZ_JAIUID010000028.1:0-24992 GCF_020165435.1 Mesorhizobium sp. BR1-1-2 | reverse complement strand
ACGGTGGTCGCCAGCCGCCGCGTCGCCGGCACCCGCCGGGTGGAACTCGAGATCGGCGGCGAACGCCAGCGCGTCGAGATCGAGCTGCCCGTCGACCATCCCGCCGCGCAGAAGAGCCGGGTAGCGTTCCGCCCGGGCCGCTGGAAGCTGTTTCCGGCTGCTTGATAGTAGACCGAGCACTACTCCAGCCAGTTCTCGATCTTCAGGTTGCGGATTCGGATGAACTCGCCCGTATTGGCCGTTACCAAAGTGATGCCCATAGCGCAGGCGTGCGCAGCAATAAAAAGGTCGTTATGGCCAATGTGTTGGCCGGCGGCCTCCAGTTCTGCACGAAGGGCGCCATACTCTGCATCCGCCGGCACATCGAGCGGCAAGACCGGAATCTCGGCCAGCAATTGCTCGACTTTTTTGAGCAGCTTGGCTGATCCCTTCCTGGCACAGCCATATCGCAATTCCGAGGCCACCACGATGCTTGTGCAAATGGCGTCGTCTCCCTCGCGCTCCACTGCATTGGCGGCTTTGCCAGCCGGATTTCGGATCATGTCACTGATGATGTTCGTGTCCAGCATAAACCGCATCAAAAAATGTCCTCGGATTCGACCGGCGCATCATTGATTTCGGGAAAATCGTCCTCGGGGCCGAGCGGCGGCTCGTTTGCCCATTGGGCGAGCAACGCTCCGAGCCCAGCTTTGCGGATCGGCTCAATGACAAGGCGGTCGCCTTCACGGCTGATCAGGACCTTCTCGCCGGGAAGCTCGAACTCGACAGGAATGCGCACCGCCTGGCTGCGGTTATTGCGAAACAGCTTCGCCTCCTTCGACGGCCGTGTTGTTGAATGGCGGTGTTGGGGCATGGTTGCCTCCCTTTGTATATGCATATTGTATATGCATGCTGGCCCAGCAGTGCAAGAGTAAGAAAGCGTTGGGCGGAACAGAATTCTAGTGATCGCGCTCGTGACGACATTTTTTCTTACGGTGGCAGCGCGAAACCATTGCAGGTGTCTCGTCGGGCCAGTGGCGCAGGGCTATGGTCGGGCGATTAAGCACTAGACGGAGTCTCATTTCATGAAGCGATTTCTCCTCGGCGTCGCCACGGTCGCCGGCCTGTTCCTCGCATCTTCCCAAGCCTGGTCTGCCGACAAGCTTCTCAACGCCTCCTATGACGTCGGCCGCGAACTGTTCGTCCAGGTCAACAAGGCCTTTACCGAGAAGCACCCGGGTGTGAGTATCGACCAGTCGCATGCCGGCACCTCGGCGCAGGCGCGTGCCATCGCCGAAGGGCTCGGCGCTGATGTCGTCACCTTCAACCAGGTCACCGACATCGACTTCCTGGTCAAGAAGGGCCTCGTCTCGGCCGACTGGCAGAAGGATTTTCCCGACAACGCCTCGCCCTTCTATTCGCTGCCATCCTTCCTGGTGCGGGCGGGCAACCCCAAGCACATCAAGGATTGGAGCGACCTGGTGCGCGACGACGTGCAGGTGATCTTCCCCAACCCGAAGACCTCGGGCAATGCGCGCTACACCTATCTGGCGGCTACCGCCTACGCCAAGGAGGCCTTCAAGGGCGACGACGCCAAGGTGAAGGAATTCATCACCAAGTTGTTCAACAACGTGCCGATCTTCGACACGGGCGGGCGCGCAGCCACCACCACTTTCGTGCAGCGGGAGATCGGTGACGTGCTGATCACGTTCGAATCCGAAACCCGCGGCATCCGCAAGGAGTATGGCGACGACAAATTCGAGCAGGTCACGCCTTCCGTCAGCCTGCTGGCAGAATTCCCGGTGGCGATCGTCGACAAGGTCGCCGACGAACATGGCACGCGTGATCTGGCCAAAAGCTATCTCGATTTCCTCTATACGCCCGAAGGCCAGGACATCGCCGCCGACAATGGCCTGCGCGCCCGCGATGCCGCCGTCGCCGCCAAGCACAAGGCCGACTTCCCGGACGTGCGCCTGCTGACGGTGGAAAACGTTTTCGGCGGCTGGGACAACATCCAGAAAGAGCATTTCGCCGCCGGCGGCCTGCTCGACCAGGCCTATGGCAGCCGATAAGGTTTTCGCGGCGCGATAGCAGGGTGGGATAAGCAAATCAGGAAAGCCGGCGCTTTGCCGGCTTTCTCCGTTTGCGGCAAAGCATGGCAAATACGACGCCTGCCGCACACAAGGTTACGAAGAATCAACGCGTTTGCGCCTAATGTGCCGGCAAATCGGCTTGTTCGCGAAACGGCAGCGCTCCACAAGCCCCGTCATCATTTGCACACAAACAGCCGCCAGATGCGGGTTGTTGGGGCTTCATGGGTTGACTCGGGCATGCTGACAAAAAAAGGCAAATACGGCCTCAAGGCCCTCGTGCATCTGTCCGGCTTGCCGGTTGGCCAATTGGCCTTCGTCAACGACATCGCGGTCGCCAACAACATTCCCAAGAAATTCCTCGATGCCATTCTGGGCGAGTTGCGCAATGCCGGCTTCGTCCAGAGCCGCAAAGGCAAGGAAGGCGGCTATCGCCTCGCCCGCCCGGCCTCGGAGATCAAGATCGGCCATGTCGTGCGTGTGCTGGACGGGCCGCTGGCGCCGATCCCATGCGCCAGCCGCACGCAATATCAGCGCTGCGAGGATTGCGACGAAGCGACGTGCCAGGTCCGGCACATGATGCTCGAGGTGCGCCAGGCAATCGCCGAGGTGCTGGACAACCGCAGCCTTGCCGCCATGCGCGATGCCGATAATGATGATTTTCCGGTCGAGTTGACGTCGCAGATCTAGACCCTGCGCATGCGCGGCATTTGCCGGCGCAAGTCGAATGCCGGTATGGCGCCGATCAAGGTTCAGAACCGCCGCGTCACGCGCACCGCCTCGGCGACAAGTTCGGCGATCGGGTGCGTCGCATCGAGCGTCAGCGCCCGCTCGTCCGCCGCCGGCGGCTGGAGAATGGCGAACTGGCTGTCGACCAGGCTTGCCGGCATGAAATGACCCTTGCGGTTGCCGACGCGCTGCCGCGCCGTGGCCGGGTCGATCTCCAGGTAGAGGAAGACGATGTCACGGCGGAAGCCGCGCAGCCGTTCACGATAGCTTCGCTTCAGCGCCGAACAGGCGGCGACCACGCCCTGCCCTTTGCCGGCCGAGGCCGCGATGCGCTCGCCGATCGCGTCAAGCCATCCCTCGCGCAAAGTGTCCGTCAACGGCTCGCCTCTGGCCATGCGGGCGACGTTTTCCGGCGGATGCAGCCGGTCGCCTTCGATGAAGACGGCGCCCAGTCTCTCTGCCAGCGCCATGCCGACGGCCGACTTGCCGCAACCGGCGACGCCCATCGCCACGATGACCGGCGCCTGCCCGCTGGCGCCGGTCGGCGATTGATCTGTCCTTTCCGCCACGATGGTCTAGCGGCTTGCCGGCGCGCGGCCGTAGAGCAGCAGCATGGCGACGATGACGACGCCATAGATGATCTGCCTACCCGCCTCCGGCATCTGCATGACCGACAATATGGATTGCAGGAGCGTGATCAGAATAACGCCTGCGACAGTGCCGAGATAGGAGCCGCGCCCGCCAAGGATCGAGGTGCCGCCCAGCACGACGGCCGCGATCGACGGCAGGAGATAGGCGTCCCCCATCGACTGCGCCGCCTTGGAGGCGTAGCCGGCAAGCAGCACCCCGCCGAAGGCGGAGAGCCCGCCGGAGACGGCGAAGGCGATCATCACCACGCGCCTTGTGTCGATGCCGGAGAGATAAGCGGCACGCTCGCGGTTGCCGATGCCGTAGACGGTGCGGCCAAAGCCGGTGCGGGTCAGAACGAACACCATCGCGGCGCCGATCAGCGCCCAGATGATGACCGCGTTGGGAACTCCCGGAATGGCAAAGCCGGTGGCCAGGTAGCGCATGGCGCCGGTGGCCGAATCCTGGGGCGAGAACCCGCCGGTGTAGACCACCATCAGCCCTTGCGCGACGGCATTGGTGGCGAGCGTGATGATCATGGAGGGAATGCGCAGATAGGCGACGCCGATGCCGTTGACGATGCCGATCAGCACTCCGCACAAGATGCCGAAGGGAATGGCCAACGCAACGCCGGCCGGGCCATAGGCGGCCGCGGCGCAAGCCATCATTGCGCCCGCCGCCACCGACCACGGCACCGACAGGTCGATCTGGCCGAGCAGAATGACCAGCATCATGCCGGTAGCGATGACGCCGAGAAAAGAGGCCACCTTGAGCTGCTGCAAGAGATATTCAGGCGACAGGAAGCTGCGCGAATAAAGGCTGCCCAGCAGGAGCAGGACCACGATGCAGGCAAAGGCCGTCAACACCGCGGGATCGGCGCGGCGAATGAATTTCGGCATACGGCCGGCGATGCCGCCCAATGTCGTCTCGCTCACAGGAACCACTCCAACCGGTTGCGGACCCTAAACAGGGCGAAGGCGCCGAGGCTGACGGCGATCAGCAGGATAACGCCCTGGAACAGCGGCTGCCACAGCGGGTCGAAATCGAAGACGAACAAGAGATCGCCGATGGTGCGGAAGGCGAGCGCGCCGAAGATCGCGCCGACGGCACTCCCCTTGCCGCCGAACAGCGAGACGCCGCCCAGCACCACGGCGGCGATGGAAAACAGCGTGTAGGAGTTGCCGCTGGCATAGGCCGCTTCGCCCGTATAGGTGAAGAACGTCAGGAACAGCCCGCCGATTGAGGCCAGCAGCCCCGCCAGCGTATAGGCTGCGAACTTGCCGCGCCGGATGGGCACGCCTGACATGTAGGCCGCCATTTCCGACGACCCCGCCGCATAGGCCGCGCGGCCGAGCACCGAGCGGCTGAACGGCACCCAGATCACCAGCACGACGGCCAGGAGCACAACCATGCTGGCCGGCACCACGTCAAACACACGGCCCGTCAGCGCGTCGGCCAGATCCTCGTTGACCGATCCGCCCGGGAACGGCCGCAGTAGAAGCCCGATGCCATAATAGACCGCGCCGGTGGCGATGGTGGCGACGATCGGCTGCAGCCGCCCGTAGATGACGATGGCGCCGTTGATCGCCCCGCACAGCAGTCCGACGGCCAGTACCGCCAACACGCCAAGCGCCGTCTGCATCGGCGTGCCCACCACCAGCCACGAGGCCAGGCAGTTGGTCAACAGGAAGATCATGCCGACGGAAAGGTCGATGCCGGCGGTGATCACCACCAGCGTCTGCGCCATGGCGACGAAGGCCAGCAGCACGCCCTTGTTGGCCGCCGTCTGCACGACATTGGCGGTGAAGCCGGCCGGATGGTTCGCGGTGTAGATGACGAACATGACGATGAAGATGCCGAGCGCCAGCAGCGTCCCGCGCTGCTCCGCCAACCAGTAGCGCCAATCCTTCACGCCAAAATCCCTTTCACGCGTTCGCTCCCTGCTTCACCGGGCTATCCCCGCCAGGCATGTTGAGCGCGCTTGATATCAGCGCCCGCTCGGTGATTTCTGCGCCCACCAGTTCGCGCTTGACCGCCCCGTCATAGAGCACCAGCACACGGTCGCAGCAGCCGATCAGCTCGTCATAGTCGGTCGAATAGAACAGGATTGCCGCCCCCGCGTCCGCCAGCTTGCGCATCAGCTGATACAGCTCCTGCTTGGTGCCGACATCGATGCCGCGCGTCGGATCGTTGAGCAGGATGATGCGCGGCTGGCGCATCAGCCATTTGGCGATGACGACCTTCTGCTGGTTGCCGCCCGAGAGCGCGCCGACCGGAATGTCGAGGCCGGCCGTCTTGATCGCCAGCAGGCCGACCATGTCGTCGATCAGCCGCTGCTCGGCGGCGCGGTCGATGATGCCGCCTTTCGACAGTCGGTCGAGCGCGGCGAAGGACAGGTTCTCGCGCACCGTCATCGGCAGCATCAGGCCTTCGGTCTTGCGATCCTCGGGAATGAGCGCCATGCCGATGCCGTTCTCGCGGGCGGCGGCGGGGCTGGCGATGCTGACCGGCCTGCCGTCGACCAGGATCTGGCCGGAAAGGCCACGCAGGACGCCGAAGAAGGCGAGCAGCAATTCGCGTTGGCCCTGCCCGTCGAGGCCGCCGAGGCCAACCACCTCGCCTGCCCTGACCGAGAGCGAGATGTTATCCAGGCGATCCGTCCAGGACAGCTTGCGGGCTTCGAGCACAGGCGCCGTGACGGCCGGCGCGAATGTCGGCTTGGGCGGGAAGATGTGGCTGTATTCGCGCCCGATCATCAGTTCGACGACTTCACTGTCGCTCTTTGAGCCGGCGGGATAGCTGGCGACATTGCGGCCGTTACGGAAAACCGTGCACTGGTCCGCCAATTCGGCGATCTCGTTCATGCGGTGCGAGATGTAGAGCAGCGCCAGCCCTTCCGAACGCAGCCGCTTCAGCACGGCGAAGATCTTCGACACATCCGCCGCCGTCAGTGCCGAGGTCGCCTCGTCGAGGATCAGGATGCGCGGCTTCCTGGCCAATGCCTTGGCGATCTCGACCATCTGCCGGCGCGACAGCGGCAGGTCCTTGACCAGTGCCAGCGGATGGATGTCGGATGCTCCCGCACGCGCCAGCGCGTCCTCGGCGATGCGCCGCTGCGCCTTGCGGTCGATCATGCCGAAACGCTTCGGCGGATCGGATATGACAATGTTATCGGCGACGCTGAGTTCGGGAATCAGCGACAACTCCTGGAAGATGCAGACGATGCCGGCCTTGTTCGCGGCGCCCGGCGAGGCGAAGGTCGCCTCGCGCCCGTCCAGCAGCATGCGGCCTTCGTCCGGCGCAACGACCCCCGCCATGATCTTGATCAGTGTCGATTTGCCGGCGCCGTTCTCGCCAAGGATGGCGTGAATGCTGCCGGCCTCGACCGACAGCTCGGCCTTCTCCAGCGCCCGCACGCCGCCATAGCGCTTCGATATGCCTTCCATGCGGAAGAGCGGAGCCGCACCGTCCATCAACCCTCCCAGGGCGCTCGTATATTCGGGGACCGGCGCCGCGGGGTTAGCCGCAGCGCCGAAATGGCATCCAGCGGAACTACTGGTTTTCCTTGGTCTGGCCCATGATCTCCTGGGCGCTGAAGTTGATGCCGCAGGTCGGGAAGGAGTTGCCGACGAAGAAATTGTCGGACTCCTTCGGGAAGTAATCCGTGCCTTCCTTCATGTCCGGATCAGAGGCGACGGCCAGCGGCAGCTTCACCTCTTGCGGCACCACCTCGCCTTCCAGCGCCGCAATGGCCGCCTTGATGGCGACGGCGACCTGGGCCGGCCCCGAGCCGGCGGAGGTGCACTTCAGGCCGTCGGCCGAATGCGCCGCGCAGAACTTGCGGAAACCGTTCTCGGTTTCGCCGCCGAACGGCACGAAGGGATGCTTGGCGTCGATCATCGCCTGCACGATACCGGTGTCACCGCCCTGACCGGTGATGCCGTCGAACGGACCATTTGTGGCGATCGCATCCGCGGTCACCTTCTGTGCCACGCCGTCGTCCCATTTGCCGGCAACTTCGGTGACGTCCCATTTCTTGCCGGAAGCGTCGAGCACCTCATGAATGCCGTTGTGGCGGTCTGTATCGACGGAAGTGCCGGCCACCCCACGCACTTCGAGGATCTTGCCGCCATTGGGCACTTTCTCGACCAGCCATTTGGCCCATAATTCGCCGAGCCCCTTCTGGTCGACATTGACGTTGATGGCGTCCTTCGTGTCGAGGATGTTGTCGAAGGCGACCAGCACGATGCCGGCTTGCTTGGCGCGCTTGATGACCGGGCCGAAGGCGGTCGGATTCTGCGCGTCGGTGACGATGGCGTCATAGCCGGAATCGATGAAGTTGTTGATCGCCGAGATCTGCGCCGGCACGTCCTCTCCGGTCGAGACGACCTTGAATTCCTTGATCTTGGCCTTGACATCCGGCTGGGCGGCATAGGCCTTTGCGGTCTGCACCATCTGGATGCGCCAGGTGTTGGCGATATAGCCATTGGCGAAGGCGATACGGTATGGGCCTTCCTTCTTGGGATATTTGAAGAATTTCGTGTCCGCGCTCCAGGGCGCGAAGCAGTCGGCTTGGGCGGCCGGGCCCGGCACGATCTCGGGGCCGGCGGCCATGGCGGCCGAGTTGAGCATGACGAATGCGCTGGCGGCAATGATGCCACCCACCAGTGACTTGATCATCGATAATCCTCCCATTTTGTAATTTTGATGTCGTTTCGCGATGTGAATTTCGCACGGTCGGCTCCGGCTCCTCCTGCCTTGCCCTACCTGCCTTTCCGATGGCCAATGGCCTATGCGATGCCTCCTCCCCGTTGTTCCCAGGCTGTTGGGGAAAATAGCATATTATACATAATAAACAAGAATTAGTTGTCGCTTATGTATAATAGACAGGCTGCGTGCCGTTGCATTCTCTTCCCTGTCCGATAGTGATGGTAGCGCTACCAAGAGTGCTGTGTAAAGCGCCCTTTCTCCTGATCGCGAAAGTGTGTTCAGCGCGCCGTGCTCTCGCGGCGCATGAGTTCGAAACCGAGATCCACGACGCGCTGCTGCGGCGGCTCGCCTCCTATCGCCGCCAGCGCCATGGCCACCGCCCGCCGTCCGATCTCGTAGCGGGGCGTGCGGATGCTGGTGACCGAGGGAAACGCCACCTGCATCATGTCGAGATCGTTGAAACCGACGATGCCGATCCTCTTGGGCACATCGATCGAAGCGCGATGACACTCGAACAGCGCGCCTAGCGCGATGTCGTCATTGTTGCAGAATACGCCGTCGAGCGTCGGCATCTTGGCCAGCGCGTCGCGGAAAAGCTCGCGCCCCAGCGTCACGCTGGACGGCACCGGCGTGGTGGTGATCAGGCGTGGATCGAACAGGCCGGCTTTCTCCACCGCCATGCGGTATCCGGCCAGGCGTCGCTGCGAGCGCGGATCCATGCGCGCGCCGATGAATCCGATGCGACGGTAGCCCGCTTCGATCAGATGCTCGGTCGCCGCCCTGCCGCCGTCCAGATGCGAGAAGCCGACCATCATATCCACCGGATCGGGGCCGGTTTCCATAACCTGCACCACCGGGCAGCCTGCGTTCTCCAGCAATTTTCGCGAGGCCGGCGTCTGGTCGATGCCGGCCACGATCAGCGCCGCCGGCCTTTGCGGCCCGAACACCTGCAGCAACCGCTCTTCTTCAAGTCCGGAATAGTGGGTGTTGCCGAGCTGGATGCGGAAGGCGCTGTCGGACAAGCTGTCATAGATGCCACGCACCACCTCGGCAAAGACGCTGTTGGTAAGCGACGGCACCAGCACGCCGAACACCTCGGCGCGGGCCGAGGCCAGCGCCCGTGCGTTGGGATCCGGCACGTAGCCGAGTTCGTCGACGGCGGCGTGGATCTGGCGACGCAGGTCCTCGGAGACCCGCTCCGGCTCGCGCAAGGCGCGAGACACGGTGATTGCGCCTACGCCGGCCTTACGCGCGACGTCTGATATGGTCGGGCGGCCGCCGCCTCGGCGCGAGCGCGGCTTGATCAAGGACAGGCCCCATGCGGTGGGTGGCCGCCAAGGCGCTGCCGCAATACGATCGACGTTGCTGTCGCCATCTCACCAGCCTGTGCCACACCCGCTCGCCTCTGGCGTCGCGCAGCCCCGGCCCGTTGTCAAGCCGGGCGCTTGCGGGCGAGTGCTTCCGCTCTGCCTCAGGCCATTGCCGTCGCGCCGCGTCTTGCCTTCCAAAGCACCAGCACCATCATCAGGATGTTCAGCAGGTTCCAGGCGATGCCGTTCAGGAACGCGGCGGCGTAGGAGCCGGTCAGGTCGTAGATCCAGCCCGACATCCAGCCGCCGATCGCCATGCCGAAAATGGTCGCCATGATGACGATGCCGACGCGTTGGCCGGCCTCCCTGGCGGGCATGTATTCCCGCACGATGATCGCATAGCAGGGCACGATGCCCCCCTGCGACAGGCCGAAGACCAGCGAAACGACGTAGAGCGAGGCAAGCCCGTCGAAGGGAATGTAAAAGAACAGTGACAGGCATTGCAGCACCGAGCCGATAAGCAGGGTCTTCACCCCGCCGATGCGGTCGGCGACGAAGCCCGAGGCCACGCGGCTGACCACGCCGGCCGCCATCATGATCGACAGCATGTCGGCGCCATGCGCGACGCCGTAGCCAAGATCCATGCAGTAGGCCACGATATGCACCTGCGGCATCGACATCGCCACGCAGCAGCCGAGACCGGCAATGACAAGCAGCACCTGGAGTGCCGTCGGCGACAGCGAGATCGGCTGCACCAGCCGGCTGCCCGCGGAACCGGCGACCGCGATCGGCGCGCCGCGCCGCAGCATCAGCACCAGCGGCACCATGGTCGCCAGGCAGAAGAGGCCGATGGCCACATAGGTGAAGCGCCAGCCTTCCGCTTTCATCAGGGGCGGCATGACGGTCGGCCAGATCGTTCCGGCGAGGTAGCTGCCGGCCGCGGCCGCCGCCACGGCGACACCGCGACGTCGGTTGAACCAGTGCGAGATGTCGGCGATCAGCGGCCCGAAGATCGCCGACGTGCCGACCCCGATCAGCACGCCTTGGGCGAGCGTGAATTGCAGGATCGAGGTCGACAGCGCCGCCAGCAGGAAGCCGGCAACCAGCGCCATCGAGGAAACAAGCGCCGGGATCCAGTAGCCGACACGGTCGATAGCGCGCCCGACCAGAACGTTTCCGGCGGCAAAGCCGACCATGGTCGCGGTGTAGGGCAGCGCGGCGTCGGCCCTGTCGACGCCGAACTCGGCCTGCACGGCCGGCAGCACCACGACCACGGCCCACATGCCGACGCCGCCGACCGTCGATAGAAGCATCGATACCGCCAGCCGTATCCATGCATGCGAGCTGTCGACGACGGCACTACCGGCTGCTGGTGAGGAGAAGATCGAGGCCAAGCTGTTTCCCATTCCGTCATCGACATTGACCGTTGTCGCGGTCATGCGGCCTAGCGGCCGACGGTCCTTTCGCCACTATCGACGCATTCGCCGCGCCGAGCAGCGCCACATGGGTAATTCCATGGTTCCAGAGTTCGTCGGTTCCGGGCTCACCGGAACGTGCGACGACGAATGACGTTTTGCAATCAGCTCAACGCGAAGGAGATTGCCATGACCGCGAAACGGAAATGGTCGGCTGAGGTGACCGAGCACAGCAATGCCATGGATCTCGAAGACCATGTCTTCGAATCCCATGACCCGAAGAAGATCGCGGCTTCGCTCAAGCGGTCGGCCGAACACAGCGACCGGCGCAAGGCCGAACCGTTCCAGTCCGCCATGTCGATGCTGAACTTCTACATCAACCGTGCCGGCAAGAACCTGCCGGCGAAGCAGAAGAAGGTCCTCGAGGACGCCAAGGACGAACTGCGCGCGGCGTTCGGACGTGAGAAGGAAGGGTAGGCAGAAAGTCGCGCAACGGGTTCCTGGAACGCGTTATCGTGACCTGATCACGTCGTCTGTGTTGGCGAGCAGCTTGCGCACCGCGGCGCGCGCCGCGTCGGGCCGCTGCAGGCGGATGTTCTTCTCGATCGCCTCGTGCATCTTCTGTGCGTGCTGCAAATCGTCGAGTTCCCGCGTCGTATAGGTGAAGAGATGGTCGAAGGCGGATTCGATCAGCACCCCGAGCGGCACCAGGAGATCGTTGCCAGACGCCCGCAGGATCGCGAGATGAAAGCGCGTGTCGGCGCGGGTGCGCTCCTGCAGACTTGGCGCCTCGCCCATCTCGCGGCAGGCCTGGCTGATTTCGGCCATTTGTTCGTCGGTGCGCCGCATGGCGGCAAAAGCCGACGCCTCCGGCTCGATGATGTGGCGGAATTCCTGCACGGTCTTCAGAAATACCTCGCGATCCGGCGAGGTCGCGTACCAGGCGAGCACGTCGCGGTCGAGCAGATTCCAGCGCTCCTTCGGCTCGACCCAGCTGCCGATCTTGGGGCGCGAGGCGAGCAGGCTTTTAGCCATCAGCATCTTGATCGCCTCGCGTACCGCCGAGCGGCTGACGCTGAAGGTCTCCGACCATTTGGCTTCGTTGGGCAGGATGGTGCCTGGCGGATAGTCGCCACGCACGATCCTGAGCCCGATCTCGCTGGCCAGCGAGGTGTGCACGCTGGAACCCGGAATGCGCGCCGCATCGGTGCGGCGAACGCCGGCCTGACGCTCGGCCGATCCCCCTTTTGCCGGCGATTTTTCCTTGTTCGGCTTCGCGTCCCGCATAGCTCCAGAAAGTCCGGATTGAGCAGGGTGTCAAGCACGGCAAGCGGGTTCACCCGCAAAGCCGGCTTCTGTGCACAACTCAAAACCCCTGCGGCGCCTGTTTTCAAGCGATCTTGACGTATTTGCGCCAGCTGTGTTCCGGCCGAAAGCCCAACATGTCGCGCGCCTTGCGATTGGACAACAGCGTCTCGAATTCGCCGAGCTCACCCTTGACCGGCACGCCGGGATAGAAGCGCTTCAGCAGTTCCGCGGTCGGCAGATCCGACGAAGTGTCGTCATTGGCGGCGTTGAACACCTGGTAGCCGAGCCCATCCTTCTCGATGGCGCGCAGCGTGATCTGGCCGAGGTCGCGCGCATCGACATAGCTCCAGGCGATACGCTTGCGGAAACCCGGATCGGCGAACCATTTCGGAAACAGCGAATATTCGTGCGGCTCGATGACGTTGCCGATGCGCAATGCATAGATGTCGGTACCGTCGCGCTGCGCAAAAGCCCGTGCCGTCTTCTCATTGACGACCTTGGAAAGGGCATAGCTGTCCATCGGATCGACGTCGTATTCTTCGTCGAGCGGGAAATATTTCGGCGCGCGCGGCTCGTTGGCGAAGACCAGGCCGTAGGTGGTCTCGCTGGAGGCGATGATCACCTTGCGGATGCCGAGCTTCACCGCCGCCTCGATGACATTGTAGGTGCCCATCGCGTTGATGCGGAACACCTCGTTATCGGGCGTGATCATGATGCGCGGGATGGCGGCGAAATGCACCACGGCGTCGACGGGCTGCGGGCGCAGCGACGGATCGAATTCATGCAGGCCCGCATAGCTCGACAGCGCGTTGAACACCTGCCCGCTGTCGGTGATGTCGGCAATTAGCGTGCGCACCTTGGGATTGTCGAGCGGCTTGGTGTCGATGTTGAGCACCTGGCAGCCCTGCTCCACCAGATATTGCACGACGTGGCGCCCAGCCTTGCCGCTACCGCCGGTGAACATGATCCGTTTCGTCATTCTGGTCTCCACGAAAGCCCTGGGATTATGTGTATTGTCAGACAATATTGCTTTCTGCAACCGCATACGGCTAAAACAGCAGCGACATTATCGATAATCGCAAAACAGGACAGACAGCATGAACACGACCGCAGCGAGCGAGAAGATCGGCTTCATTGGCCTTGGCCTGATGGGCCATGGCATCGCCAAGAACATCGTCGACAAAGGCTATCACCTGACCTTCCTCGGCCGCAAGAACCGCAAGCCGGCGGAGGATTTGGCTAGCCGGGGCGCCCACGAAGCCGCGACCTCCCGCGACGTGGCGGCGGCATCGACAATCGTCTTCATCTGCGTCACCGGTTCAAGCGAGGTCGAAGCCATCATTCGCGGCCCCGGCGGTCTCAAGGAGGGACTGAAAAAAGGCGCGGTCGTCGTCGACTGCTCTACCTCCGACCCCGTCTCGACCGTGGCGCTCGCCGCCGAGCTCAAGGCGCTCGGCGTCGACTATGTCGACGCGCCGCTCAGCCGCACGCCCAAGGAGGCCTGGGAAGGCACGCTCGACGCCATGGTCGGCGCCCCCGACGACGTCTTTGCCAGGGTCAAACCGGTGATCGAAACCTGGGCCGGCCGTATCGTCCATATCGGCGACACAGGTGACGGCCACCGCATGAAATTGCTCAACAATTTCGTCTCGTTGGGCTATGCCGCGATCTATTCCGAGGCATTGGCCCTGGCCGAGAAGGTCGGCATATCGCCGGCGCGTTTCGACAGCGTCATCCGCAACGGCCGCATGGATTGCGGCTTCTACCAGACCTTCATGCGCTGGACGCTGGAGGGTGATCGCGACGCCCACAAATTCACCGTCGCCAACGCCTTTAAGGACCTGACCTATCTCGAATCGATGGCGGGTTCTGCCGGCATCGCCAACCCGCTCGGCAACGCCACCAAGAACGCCTTCGCCGGGGCCTTCGCCACCGGCCCGGCCGAGCAGTACGTGCCGATGCTGGCCACCCATATCGGCAAGGTCAACGGTGTCGACCTGATGCCGATGAAGGATGGAAAGAAACAGACGATTTAAGGGGTGAGAAGCGGTCCGCGCAGCGGATGAAGGGCCAACAGCTTGGCTTTTCGAGCTTCGAACGCCTTAAGCCTGCGAAGGGCCGACGAAGGGCTACGCATTGCCCCGGGGAAAGGCGATCACCAAGCGCAAGCGCCGGTCACCCCCGCCCCCTTCCGACCCTCTCATCGGTATCGGCGAGCAGCTTGTGCACGGCGTTGCGCGCCGCCGCGGGTCGCTGCAAACGAATGTTCTTCTCGATCGCCTCGTGCAGCTTCTGTGCCCGCCGCTGGTCGCCGACCTGTTGAGTCGTGAAGACGAAGAGGTGATCCAGCGCCGATTCGATCAGCACGCCGAGCGGCACCAGCAGGTCGTTGCCGGAGGCCCGCAGGATGGCGAGATGAAAGCGCGTGTCGGCGCGGATGCGCTCCTGCAGGCTTGCCGCCTCGCCCATCTCGCGGCAGGCCTGGCTGATCTCGGCCATCTGCTCGTCGCTGCGCCGCACCGCGGCAAAGGCGCTCGCTTCCGGCTCGATGATGTGACGGAACTCCTGCACGGTCCGCAGAAACACCTCCCGGTCCGGCGCGGTCGCGTACCAAGCGAGCACGTCGCGATCGAGCAGGTTCCAGCGCTCCTTCGGTTCGACCCAACTGCCGATCTTGGGGCGCGACGCCAACAGGCTCTTGGCCATCAGCATCTTGATCGCCTCGCGCACCGCCGAGCGGCTGACATTGAACGTTTGCGACCATTGGGCTTCGTTGGGCAGGATGGTGCCGGGCGGATAGTCGCCGCGCACGATCCTGAGCCCGATCTCGCTGGCCAGCGAGGCGTGCACGCTGGCACCGGGAAAGTGCGCCGCATCGGGCCGGCGCATGGCGGCCGGACGGCGGCCGGCCTGTGCCTTGGTCCGAATGGCGCGCTTGTTTGACTTCTCGTCCGGCATCCACGTTCCAATGCGTCGGCCGTACCTGTTCCGGTCAGGAACTGTCGGTCCGCCGATGCCATTGCCGAAAAATTCGAACCTCGGGCGCGCCAAAGCCGGAGCCGCTGCCCCTGAAATGCGTGTCCCTGTTCGTCAGCAGAGGTGGCGGGGCGCCCGCTGGCGAGCGCCCCGATCGAGACGCCTACTTCTGGATGCAGGTGTCGACCGTATCCTTGGTGCATTCGTCGAGGCCGGTGAACACCGGATCGTCGACCTTCTTGCCTTCGATCAGGTCGATCATCACGGACGGCGCCTTGTAGCCCATCTCGAACGGCCGCTGGCCGACCAGCGCGGTGACAAGGCCATCCCGGGCGATCGCCACCTCGTCGCCGATCGTGTCGGCGGCGCCGATGACGAAGTCGTTGCTGGCCAGCTTGTCCTTCAGCGGTCCGACCAGATCGCGATAGGGCTGCGGCGCGCCGAACAGCGGCCAGCCGCCCATGATGCCGAACGCATCGAGCTTGGGGTTGGCAGCAAGGATGTCGGTCATCGCCTGCACGCCCTTGGCGCCGTCGTCATTGGTGAACACCGGGCAGCCAGCCACTTCCGTCCAGCCGCCTTCGCCGGCAAGGGCTGCAAGTCCTTCCTTGCCCGACAGCGCGTCACGCATGCCTTGCGCGCGGCGTAGGATGTTGTCGGCCGCCGGATTGCCCTCGATGGTGCAGATCGTGCCGCCATTCGGCTTGGCTTTCTTGATGTATTCGCCGATCTTCTTGCCCATCAGATAGTTGTCGGTGCCGAGATAGGTCTTGCGAAGTGCTGCGTCCTCCTTGGCAAGGTCGGCATCGACGGTCATGATCGGGATCGACGGGTTGGCGCTCTTGATCGTTTGCGCGATCAGCGGCGCGTTGGACGGCGAAATCGCCATCGCCACCGTGTCGGGCTTGCTCAGCATATCCTGCACGATCTGCGCCTCGCCGGCCTCGTCGGAAGTCGACGCCGGACCGGTGTAGAAGCACTCATATTCCGAGCTGGCGTTTTCCTTGTTCCATTTCTCGCAGCCCTGGTGGATGGCCTCGAAGAACGGATTGTCGAGACCTTTCACCACGATGACGAGCTGCTTCTTGGCCAAAGCCGGCCCGGCGCCCAACGCCATGGCGGCGACGGCGGCGAGCAAAACTGTTTTCCTCATGTCAGTCCTCCCTTGGAAACAGACGGACACGGCGTGCCCGCCACACAGATCGCCCTGATGCGAGATGACAGAAGCAAGCGCTCGTGCCGTCAGGCCAGGCCGATAAGCATTTTCAGATGCGACCAGGCCGGCAACGATGCCGGCACGATCGGTAATCCTCCACCGGTTGCGCCGCCAAACGACGTCGTCAAAGCCGGCATATCTTCCTCCGACGCTCAACTAATAACGGCTTGC
This sequence comes from Mesorhizobium sp. BR1-1-2, assembly GCF_020165435.1. Taxonomy (NCBI): domain Bacteria; kingdom Pseudomonadati; phylum Pseudomonadota; class Alphaproteobacteria; order Hyphomicrobiales; family Phyllobacteriaceae; genus Mesorhizobium; species Mesorhizobium sp. BR1-1-2. The sequence goes on along the minus strand of NZ_JAIUID010000028.1, from coordinate 8,461 downwards.
CGCCAACGTCAATTGCTATTTGTCCTACAAAACGGATTTTTCCAGAAAGGCAGGATCTCATTCGTCCGACAATTGCCCAAATCTTATTCGTCAGACAATTGACGCCCGTGCAGGCATTTGCGTAAATGACCGCGTCGCTGCTTCCGGGGAGGAGCTGGGGGAGCGAACCGAAGCTGTCGCCCCTTCCCGGGACAGACGGCCAGACATGGGAGGCAAAAGGCTGGTGGCGGTTCTCGAACTCACCAACATCTCGAAGCATTTCGGCGCCATCCAGGCGGTGAACGACGTGTCGCTGTCGATCGAGCCCGGCCAGGTCGTCGGCCTGATGGGCGACAACGGCGCCGGCAAGTCGACGTTGGTCAAGATGATCGCCGGCAATTTCCGCCCGAGCCACGGCACCATGCAGATGGACGGCAAGGATCTGATCCTGCACAAGCCGGTCGAGGCCCGCCAGCACGGCATCGAGATCGTCCACCAGGATCTGGCGCTGTGCAATAATTTGACGGCGGCGGCCAATGTCTATCTCGGCCGCGAACTGCGCCGCGGCGTCGGGCCCTTCCGTATCCTCGACTATGCCGCCATGTACAAGCGCGCCGGCCAGATATTCGCCGAGCTCAAGTCCGAGACGCGCCCGCGCGACCTCGTCAAGCAGATGTCCGGCGGTCAGCGCCAGGCGGTGGCGATCGCCCGCACCATGCTGTCGCAAGCCAAGATCGTGCTGATGGACGAGCCGACGGCGGCGATTTCGGTTCGCCAGGTGGCGGAGGTCCTCAACCTGATCCGCCATCTGCGCGACCAGGGCATCGCCGTTGTGCTGATCAGCCACCGCATGCCCGACGTTTTCGACGTCGCGGACCGCGTTATCGTCATGCGGCGCGGCAGGAAAGTCGCCGACAAGGCGATCGCCTCGAGTTCGCCCGAGGAGGTCACAGGGCTGATCACCGGCGCCATCGAGCAGGTGGTGTGAGAGCGGCAAAACCGGATTCATTGCGCTGGCGCGTTTCGCTGCCGGCAGGAAAGGTCGATAATGGCAGTCACCCTTGATCAGACGATCGCGCAGAAACAGCACAGTTTTCTGTCGCGGCTGCTCTCCAGCCAGACGTTCTGGGTGGTGATCGCCGTCATCCTCGCCTGTATCTTCCTGTCCTTTGCCACGGATGCCTTCGCCACCCCGAAGAACCTCTTCAACATCACCCGCAACGTCACCTTCGTCGCCATTGTCGCGCTGGGCATGACCTTCGTCATCATCACCGGCGGCATCGACCTGTCGGTCGGTTCGGTGCTGTGCCTCTGCTCGATGGTGCTGGCCGTTACCATGCATGCCGGGTTTTCGATCGAAGTCGGCATCCTGGCCTCCATCGCCACCGCACTCGTCATCGGCGGCTTCAACGGCATTCTGATCGCCTATCTCGGCTTTCCGCCCTTCGTGGTGACGCTCGGCATGCTGTCGATCGCCCGCAGCCTCGCCATGGTCGCCTCCAACAACACCGTCGTCTTCCAGTTCGGGCCCGATCACGACAAGCTGCTGGCGCTGGGCGGCGGCGCCTGGCTCTTCGGCATCGCCAATCCGGTGCTCTACATGATCCTTTTGGCGCTGATCACCGGCTTCATCCTGCGCTGGACCAAGTTCGGCCGGCATATCTTCGCCATTGGCGGCAACGAGCATGCTGCGACGCTGACCGGCGTTCCGGTGCGCCAGATCAAGGTCGCCGTCTACATGATCTCGGCGCTGTCGGCGGGAATTGCCGGCATCATCCAGACCGGCTGGCTGGGCGCCGTCACCACCAATCTCGGCAACGGCATGGAGCTGCAGGTCATCGCCGCCACCGTCATCGGCGGCGCCAATCTCGCCGGCGGCGTCGGCACCGCCTTCGGCGCCATCGTGGGTGCCGCCCTCATCGAGGTGATCCGCAACAGCCTCGGCCTGCTCGGTATCAACGCCTTCTGGCAGGGCACCTTCATCGGCGGCGCCATCCTGCTGGCGGTGCTGTTCGACCGCATCCGCAACTTCAGGCGCAGCGATTAAAAGCCTGTCTTTGCCGAAGCGCCGTTCATTCGGGTCCTATCGCTCAGTCTGAAAATCGGCTGAAGCGGCCTGCCGCAAATACCGGCCGTGCGGCTATGCCTTGACGGATACGGAAAACCGGCCGCACAATCCCCAAGCAGGCGAAGGGAGGCCAGTCGCCTGCGGGAGGATATACCCATGACGGAAGCGATCAGGCTCTACTGGGGCCGGTTCGGACATGTTTCTGTCCTGAATGTCGCGAGCGACTTCGTCACCCATGCCCATGTCGAGGCACATCTCATCATCTGGCTGGAAGGCACCGCCGGCGAGATGACCATCGGTCGTGAGACGGTTCTGCTTGGGCCTGGCACGGCTGCCGGCATCAACTCGCTGCAGCCGCACAGCCATGTGCTGTCGCAGGACGGCACACCAGGCCTGTTCCTCGCCTTCTACATCGACCCCGACTGGGCACGGCGGCGCCGTGACCTGCCATCGTCCGCGCCGCTTTTCACGCAGGCGGCAATCACGCTCGAACCCTGGCTGCACCAGGCTGCTGCCAGCCTGCTCGATCATCTGACCGACAATGAGAGCATCGACGATGTCGCCAACTACGAGATCGAGCGCTTCATCGATTCGGTGCTCGATGCCGCCGACGCTTCGGCTCCGCAGGAGCCGCGCGGCCGCGTGAACACCGTGCAGGATTTCCGCGTCCGCAAGGCGATCCAGTTGATGAAAGCCAATGTCTGCGAGCGTATCTCCTTCGATGACGTGGCGCGCAGCGTCGGCCTCTCGCGGCCGCATTTCTTCGCGCTGTTCAAGGAACAGACCAGTTTGACGCCCAACGTCTACTGGAACACGCTGCGCATGGAGGAAGCGGTGCGCCAGCTCCAGTGGTCGCATGAGCCGCTGATATCGGTCGCCTGCAATCTCGGCTTCACCACCCAGGGCAATTTCTCGCGTTTCTTCCGTGACCATGTCGGCGTGCCGCCGACGCTCTATCGCGAAGCGGCGCGAGCCGTGTCCTGAGGGGCCGGAAACCGGCTATTTTCAGACTGATTGATACGTGCCCAAGACGCATTGATAAGCACCGCGACCACGGTCGGCCTACCGTCCCAAGCAGAACGTTTGCAAGGGAAAGAGCATATGGCTGATGTCACCATCTCCACCGTCATCGACGCGCCGGTCGAAAAGGTCTGGGCGCGCATCCGCGACTTCAACGGACTGCCGAGCTGGCATCCGCGCATGGTCGAAAGCCATATCGAGGACGGCAAGGACGCCACCACGATCGGCTGCGTGCGCAACTTCCAACTGGCCAGCGGCGCGCGGCTGCGCGAAAAGCTGCTCGATTTCTCCGATGAGAATTTCCTCGTCAGCTATTCGATCCTGGAAACGCCGCAGCCGCTCACCAACCACAAGGCTACGCTGCAATTGCGGCGCGTCACCGACGGCGACCGCACTTATGCCGAATGGACCGCCAGCTTCGACGCAGCACCCGAAGAAGCCGACAAGCTGGCCGAGGGCATGGGCGCCAATGTCTTCCAGGGCGGCTTCAACGCCCTGAAGAACCATTTCGCCGGCCAGGGTTGAGGAGCGGGCCATGGCGCTGGCATTGCAGAGTTTTGCAACGGTGAAAGACGCCAGCGCGGCGCTGAAAGCCGCCGGCACGCGCTATCTCGGCGGCGGCACGCTCGTCTTGCGCGCCGCCAATGAAGGCGATGTTTCGGTCTCCGGCCTTGTCAGGTCGACCGACCCGGCCTTGTCGGCCATCGCGGTCTCCGGCGGCACGATCCGCATCGGCGCTTCGGTGACCATGGCGGCGATCGCCCGCCATCCCGAGCTCAGCCAGCTTGCCAAGGCCGCGCGTGCCGTTGGCGGTCCGGCGATCCGCAACATGGCGACCGTCGGCGGCAATCTGTTTGCGCCAAGTCCCTATGGCGATTTCGCGGTCGCCCTGCTGGCGCTGGACGCCATCGTGAGCACCAATGACGGCGAAATGCCGATGGAAGCCTTTCTGGCCAAGCGGGACGGGAGCCGCGCGATCGTCACCTCTGTAAGCTTCACGTGGCCGGCACAGGGAAGCTTTCGATTCGTGAAGGTCTCGCGGGTAAAGCCCAAGGGCGTCTCGGTGCTCAGTATCGCCGCTATCCTGGAACAGGCCGGCAACGGCACAATATCCTCGGTGCGGATCGCGCTCGGCTGCATGGCCGACCGGCCGATGCGAGCCAAGACAGCCGAGAAAGCGCTGCTCGGCAGGACACTGGACGCGGACGGCGTCGCTTTGGCTCTGGCTGCCGCCAACGACGGCATCGAACCTATTACCGACCCGATCGCCAGCGCCTGGTATCGCGCGCAAGTGCTGCCGGTTCATCTTGGTCGGCTGCTGCTCAGCTAGTTTCGGGGGCGCGCGCTTGCCCTGCGGGGCAGGCGCGCAAGGAGGAAGAATGGCGAAGGTCCCGGTTCAATTCACGCTCAACGGTTCTGAAAAGGCCGAATTCATCGACAGCGGCACCACGCTGCTCAACGCCTTGCGCGACAAGATCGGCGACACTTCGCCGAAGGGCGGGTGCCATCAGGGCACCTGCGGCGCCTGCTCGGTGATCATCGACGGTGAGCTCCGGCTGTCCTGTCTGACGCTCGCCGAAACCTGCAACGGCGCTGCCATCACCACCACGTCGGGTCTTGCCGAAGGCGGCGTTCTGCATCCTCTCCAGCGCGCCTTCCTCGACGCCTTCGCCACGCAATGCGGCTTCTGCACGCCGGGCATGCTCATGGCGGCCAAGGTGCTGCTCGACCACATCCCCAATCCCAGCCGCGACGACGTCGTCGAAGCGCTGTCGGGCAACATATGCCGCTGCACGGGCTACGAGCCTATCATCCAGGCGGTGCTCACCGCCGCTCGCGCCAACTCGCAGAACGCGGCCTGAGGGAAGCAAGATGGAACTGCGCAAAAGCTATTTCTCGGACGTCCGCAAGGATGACCTCAACGAGATCGGCCAGCCGAGGCCCCGCTCGGATTCGCCCGGCCATGTCACCGGCAAGACAGCCTATTTCGCCGACCGCAACTTTCCCGGCATGCTGCATCTGAAGATGGTGCGCAGCCCGCACCATCATGCCCGCATCCGGTCGATCGATACCTCCGAAGCGGAAAAACATCCGGGCGTGGTGAAAATTCTCACCGCCAGGGACGTCCCGCACAATGTCTACACCATCCTGATCCTGATCCAGATCGGGCCGGAGGACGAGACGGTTCTGGCCGACGGCAAGGTGCGCTGGAAGGGCGAGGCTGTGGTGGCGGTGCTGGCCGAGACGGAGCGCGCCGCCCAGGAAGCCGCGGCCAAGGTCAAGGTCGATTACGAGGTGCTGCCGGCCGTCTTCGACATGGAGGAAGCGCTGAAGCCCGGCGCGCCCCTCGTCAACGAATATCACGGCCAGAACTACTATCTCTATGACAGCGGCGAGTGCCGCAAGGTGCGCTTCGGCGATGTCGAGACAGGCTTTGCCGAGGCCGACTACGTCCTCGAACAGAGCTATCATTCCTCGCCGATCGAGCATGCGCCGACCGAGACCACCGGCTGTATCGTGGCACCGGAGGGCAATGACCGCTTCACCTGCTATACCAACACGCAGGCGATGTTCTTCACCCTCGACAACACGTCGATCATTTTGCAGATGCCGGGCAGCAAGCTGCATTTCGTCGGCGGCACGGTGGGCGGCGGCTTCGGCGGCAAGGTCGATGTCATGGTCGAACCGATCGCCATTCTCGGCGCAAAATTAACCGGACGACCAGTCTGTTTCATCTACAGCCGCGAGGAGGAGATGCAGATCTCGTCACCTCGCGCGGCCGAAAAGGTCGTCATCAAGGACGGCGTGATGAAGGACGGCCGCATCGTCGCCCGCAAGGTCACCGGCTACACGGACGCCGGCGCCTACTCCCGCCATTCGCCCTATGGCGCCCAGAAGGGCGCGGGGCACTATCCCGGCCCCTACACCATCCCCAATGTCTGGATCGATACGTACTGCGTCTACACCAACCGCACCCCCTCCTCCGCCATGCGCGGCTTCGGCGTCACCATCGGCGACTTCGCGCTGGAGGTGCAGATGGACAAGCTGGCGCGGCTGATCGGCATGGATCCGCTCGAATTCCGTTTTATCAATGCCTATCGCGACGGCGATATGAAGGCGCATCGCCAGCCGACCGAAGGGGCGGCCCTTATCGAGTGCATGCAGGAAGCCTCGCGCGCGGCCAACTGGCCCGTGGCCGAGAAGTACATGGCGATGTCCTCCTACGCGAAGGGAGCTTGAGATGGCGATCAGGCGCGGGCGCGGCGTTGCCGCGATCAATTATCCCACGGGCATGAACCTCGGCGGCGACCCCACCCAGGCGCTGGTGCACTCCACCCCGACCGGCAATTTCATGGTGACGCTGTCATCGGTTGATCTCGGCCAGGGCATGAAGCAGATCATGGCGCAGATCTGCGCTGAGACGATCGGCGTGCCGACGGACCGCGTCGTCGTCGACACCGCCGATACCGACACCGGCCCGCACTGCATGGGCACTTTCGCCTCGCGCGGCACGCACCGCGCCGGCAACGCCGTCATCCAGGCGGCCAAGGAAGCCCGCCAGGTGATGCTCGAAGTGGCCGCGGAGGAGCTGGAGGTCAACGCCTCCGACCTCGAGACCGACGGCCAGGGCAACATATTGGTCAAAGGCGCGCCGCAGAAATCGATCTCGATCTTCGACGTCGCGCTGTCGGCGCATTTCAAGCGCGGCCGCTCGATCTCGGGACGCGGCATGTTTCTCATCCCGCGCTCCTATCCGGAGAAGGAGACCGGCGCGATGAAGCCATCGACCTGCTATGCGCATGCCTGCACGGTGGCCGAGGTCGAGGTCGACGACGAGACCGGGGAAGTCACCGTGCTGACGGTGAAGAACGTCTTCGAGATCGGCCGCGCGCTGAACCCGAAAATGGTCGAGCAGCAGCTGGTCGGCGGCTCGTGGATGGGCATCAGCCACGCGCTCTACGAAGCGACCGAACCCTATTATCCCAACCGTGACCATGGCGGCACCGATTTCAACCAGTACCTGATGCCGGGTCCCGGCGATCTCGCCGAGACCGAGATCATCGTGCTGGAGCGGCCCTCGGCAGATGGTCCCTACGGCGCCAAGGGGCCTGGCGAAATGTGCGCCAATCCACAGATTCCGGCGGTCGCCAATGCCGTCTTCGACGCTGTCGGCGTGCGCATCGACACGTTGCCCATCACGCCGGAACGCATTTTGCGCGCGCTCAAGGCGCAAGCGACGACCTGAGGACCGACATGCCCGAGGTAAACGCCGAAACGGTCGCGACTTCGCCAGAAGCGGTCGCCGAGCGCCTCGCTGCCTCGCATTATCTGGCTGATGAAAGCCTGGCGACGGCCATCTTCCTGGCGATCCGGCTGGGTAAGCCGCTGCTGCTCGAAGGCGCTCCGGGCGTCGGCAAGACGGAAGCGGCCAAGGCAATCGCCGAGTTGCTCGGCCGCGATCTGGTGCGGTTGCAATGCTATGAAGGCATAGACGCCGCACATGCGCTCTATGAGTGGAACTACCAGCGCCAGCTGCTCGCCATCCGCCATGCCGGCGAGCAAGAAGTCGATATCTACGACGACCGCTTTCTGATCGCCCGCCCGCTGCTGCAGGTGCTGAAGGCGCCGGAGCAGCGCATCCTGCTGGTCGACGAGATCGACCGTTCCGACCACGAATTCGAGGCGCTGCTGTTGGAGTTTCTTTCCGACTTCCAGATCAGCATTCCCGAGCGCGGCACCATCCGCGCCACCGCACAGCCGATCGTCATCCTGACCTCCAACCGCACCCGCGAACTCGCCGAAGCGCTCCGGCGGCGTTGCGTCTATCACTGGATTGGCTATCCCGATGCCGAGCGCGAGGCGGCCATCATCATGCTGCGCGCCGGCGATGTCGCAGAGGCAACGGCACGCGCTGTGGCGTCCGCCGTGCAGAACATCCGCGCGCGTCCACTCGCCAAACCGCCCGGCATCGCCGAGGCCGTCGAATGGGCGAATGCCGCGACCATCCTGGAAAAAGGCGGCAGCCCCTGGCCGGAAGCCTTCCGCCGCGCCATCGGCGTGCTGATCAAGGACGAGGAGGATCTGTCCTACATCGCGCCCGAGCTTGGCCGCATCGTCGACGAGGCGCTGGCGTGAGCCGCGATCTCAGCGCGCCCTTCTCCCTGACGCCGGCGGGACAGCGCGCCCCTCTGTCCTGGCGGACATCTCCCCCACAAGAGGGGAGATCAGCAACCTCGGCGCTTCGCTCAATCCTGCAACGTTGGAGATTGGCGAAAGCCGGGATGACATCCGATCTCCCCCCAAGTGGGGGAGATGTCCGGCAGGACAGAGGGGGGCGCGAAGGAACGCAACGGTTGGAATATTTCTGCCATGCCGCGCGACCGTAGCTTGCCC
>NZ_JAIUID010000027.1:0-36272 GCF_020165435.1 Mesorhizobium sp. BR1-1-2 | reverse complement strand
CCGCCACCCCCGCCGCCGCCAGAGCCAGAGTCCTCTACAACGCAGTTCACTGTTCCGCCGCCATCGCCTGCGGTGTCCCCAGCCGAGACCGCCGCGCCTCAGGATGAGTTTCCGAAACGCTTTCGATCCAACATGGTCGTCTTTGACGACGAAGGCTCAGGCCGCGATCAAGAAAGTCCAACAGCCGACATGGGGCAGAGACCCGCGGTCGCCGGTGAGGACCGCAACAGCAAGTTCCTGGCGGCCGCCGCCAGCATCGGTGATCGGTCGGCAAGGGCCAGGAAAATTCCCCGCATCGACGCCCTGGTGGCGGAAGGCTCCCTCATTCCAGGTATTCTGGAAACGGCGATCGTCAGCGATCTGCCAGGTCAAATCCGCGCCATCGTCGCCGACAATGTCTATTCGTTCGATGGCAGGCGTATCCTCATTCCCATTAGCACGCGCCTGATCGGCGAATATCAGTCGGAAGTCATCCGCGGTCAAAAGCGCATTTTCGTCATCTGGACGCGATTGCTTCGCGATGACGGTGTCAGTATTCGGTTGAACTCGATGGGCGCCGACAGTCTTGGCCGCTCGGGCCTTACCGGCCGCGTCGACACCAAATTTCGTGAACGCTTTGGCGCAGCCGTTCTGCTGTCGATCGTGGGCGGGGGCGCAAGCTATCTGGCCGGCTATGGCAGCCAGGCAGCTACGAGCGGAAGCGACGATGGGCCCCGCGCCGAAGATCTTGCCCGCGCCACTATTGCCCAGACGTTCTCCGACATGGCCAATCAGGCGCTTGGCGAGAGCCTGAAAATTCCACCGACGATCAGCGTGCCGCAGGGCGAGCGCATATTCGTGTTCGTGCGCCAGGACCTCGATTTTTCAGCCCTCTACGACGACCCGGTCTCAGAAGCGTTGAAGGAAATTCGTCATGAGCGTGGCTTCAACTGAGCCTGCCAACAATGACCAACACTACTTTCTCTACCGGTCTCTCGAACCGTTGAAGCACCTGCTGGCCGACCCGAGAGTGGTTGAGATCTCGATCAACAAGCCCGGCCATGTCTATGTCGAGCGGCTAGGTGCTCGCCACATGGAATTCCACGACATTCCAAGCCTCACCACCGGTGACATCGTCAATATGGGCGAACGGGTCGCGGCTGCGACGAACCAATTCATCAGCTCCGCCAACCCGATTTTGAGCGCCGCGCTTCCGTCGGGAGAACGCATCCAGTTCGTGTTGCCGCCAGCGGCTCCCGATGGCGGCGCGGTTTCAATCCGCAAGCAGGTCGTAGGCGACTTCACGCTCGAGGACTACCGCGACGAGGGCGCGTTCGGTCAGGTTTCGGTGGCGATCGCTGGCAGGAGCAGCGCCGATCGCGTCATGATCGAGCTTCTGTGCAGGGACGACATTCATGGCTTTATCCGTGCGGCAATCGCGAGCCGTGTCTCCATTCTGATCAGTGGTGGAACGTCAAGCGGCAAGACCACATTCTTGAATGCCTGCCTGAAAGCCGTGGACCGGCGCGAGCGCTTGATCACGCTGGAAGATACGCGCGAGCTGTCTCCGCCCCAGCCAAACACGGTTCATCTGCTTTCATCCAAAGGCGACCAGGGCACAGCCGCCGTGACCATCCAGAACCTGCTCGAGGCCTCGCTGCGCATGCGGCCGGACCGCCTTTTTGTCGGAGAGGTGAGGGGAGCGGAGGCGTTTTCGTTCCTCCGCGCGATCAACACGGGCCATCCAGGCTCGATGTCGACCGTCCATGCCGACACGCCCCGCGGTGCCTATGAACAGCTTGCCATGATGGTGATGCAATCAGGCCTGTCCGCGGCCTACCCGAAGGCTGATCTGATCTCCTACATCCGTAGCGTTATTCCAATCGTCATCCAGCTTCGACGCGATGGCGGTCGACGCGGTGTATCGGAACTATATTTTTCCAGAATGAGCCGATCATGACGGGCTCCTTGCGCATCGCCTACGTCGTCTTCTGCCTCGCGATTGGCGTTGTCATCTGGCTGCTGGCCTACGGTTTGGCACTCCAGATCCAATATGGCGACGGCCGCATCCTCAAAGCAACGGTGACATCCAATCCGCTGGCCGCGCTCCAGCAACTGTCCCGCTATCCCGAGAATCTGGTGTTGCGGCGTATTGGCCTGGGAGCAGGCCTTGTTTCGCTCATCGCCGCCGGATCGATTGCCGCTCTGGGGTTGCGATCTGTTTCTGAACCGCTTGGCGATGCTGGCTTCCAAAACACCTTCTCGCTTCGGCGCCGCAAGTGGTTCCGAGGTAGCGGATACATTCTTGGACGCTACGGTCGCTATATCCTTCGCGTCCAAGATGAGCGTCATCATCTGGTCATCGGACCGACCCGCTCGGGCAAGGGAACATGCTACGTCATTCCAAATGCACTCGCCCACCAAGGGTCGATGATCGTCACCGACCTGAAAGGCGAGATCTTCCGCTCCACGGCCGGCTACCGAAAGGCAAAGGGGAACCAAGTGTTCCTGTTTGCGCCAGGCAGCGACAGAACACATCGTTACAATCCGCTCGACTTCATCAGGCCCGACCGCGGCGACCGGACGACCGACATCCTCAACATCGCCAGCATTCTTGTTCCCGAGAGCGTGGAATCGGAGAACGCGATCTGGCAGGCCACCGCCCAATTGGTGCTGGCGGGCGCGATCAGTTACGTGACAGAGAGCGACGTCTACCGCGACCGGCGCAACCTTGGCGAGGTGACATCCTTCTTCAACAGCGGCGTCAATCTCCAGGCCTTGATGGTCTTCATCAAGGAAAAGGAAGGCAATCTGTCGCGGTTCACGGTGGAAAGCTTCAATGCCTATATCGCGCTCTCGGAGCGCGCTGCCGCGTCCGCCCTGCTGGACATCCAGAAGGCGCTGCGGCCCTTCCGCAACGAGCGCGTTGTCGCCGCCACCACGGTCACCGACATGGACCTTCGCGCTCTGAAGCACCGCCCGATCTCGATCTATCTGGCCCCCAACATCACCGACGTCGCCATGCTGAAGCCGCTGCTGTCACTCTTCGTTCAGCAGACCCTCGACACGCTTCTGCTGGCGCAGGATCCGAAATCCTTGCCGATCTATTTCCTGTTGGACGAGTTTCGGCAGCTGAGAAAGGTCACCGAGATCACGAGCAAGCTGCCCTACGTGGCCGGCTATAACATAAAAATGGCGTTCATCATCCAGGACATCAAGAACCTCGACGAAATCTACGGCGAGACCTCGCGTCACTCCTTAATGGGAAACTGCGGCTATCAGCTTGTCCTTGGCGCCAACGATCAGGTCACTGCCGAATATGTTTCAAAGGCGCTTGGCAGAAGAACGGTTCGCTACAGGACCGAATCGCGCAGCATTGAGCTCATGGGCCTTCATCGCCGGACCAAGGTCGAGCAAGTGCGAGAACGTGACCTGATGATGCCACAGGAGGTAAGGCAAATGCATGCCGGCAAGATGATTGTGCTGGTGGAAGGGCAGAGGCCAATTCTGGCCGATAAGCTGCGGTTCTTTGCAACTGCACCGTTCGCAAAGATGGAAAGGTTCTCCAGATCCAACCTCCCCTATGTACCGGCGGTCGAGTTCCTCCCCCGAATGGGTGTCCCGGCGACCCAGGGCATCGATTCGAAGGTCGAGATGTCGGAGGTTCACGTCACCGCAGGTTTCGGCGCACCGCAGACGACAGCCTCGTCCAAGGCTGCAAAGCAAAGTGAGATACTACTCGCCTCCAAGCCGGCGATAGAGGCTCGTTTCGCCGCCGCGGCGCAAAGACTGAAGGGATTGACGACCAAAGCTGTCGAGAACGGCGACGACAAGAGGGAACGCGATTGGTCGCTCATCTTTGATGAAGTCGTCCCTGACGACCCCGATGTTGGCGAGGAGGAGAACGCATGAGCAAGGCCCATGGGAGCTCGAACCCCAGGCATCCGGCTGGCCAATAGAGGCGGCGAGATATTGCTTCAGGAGATGGCAATGGGACTCAGGCAATATTCCGACAACGGACTTTTCGCTCCTCGAAAGATTCGCCGCCACGCTCCAAACGACCAGTGAGGAAGTGGCTCGTACGGATGGCTTCCCTCTGGCGGCTCGGCTAAGCCAAGGACCTATGCCTTAGCAAGTCAAACCCTGGGATAGTTCGGTGTTCCTACATGGTCGACAAGAAGCGCCGGCCAACATTCAACCACTGCACGGTTGGTCCTTGCGCATCCCCGACGTTGGACCGGTTTCAGCTATAAGCCTTGCGGTCTGGACCACCGGACATCGACATTTTACGCCAGAACCCGCCTGTCCGCACTCGGGCCCTTGCCGATATGGCTGCTATGCGCCTTCACTTCAGACGTTGAGATCGGCGATGCAAATCGCCAAAAGCTGACGTCCTTGCGGCATCCCTTCGGACTACAGGTGGGCCGAAACAACAGAGATCGCTCGTTACGAAACAGCGCTGCGGATTCCGGCGCTACGTTCTAGACCTGCGTCTCGCGTGTAAGCATCACCTCGCACCATTCGCGCAGTTCGCATCCGATGACGCTTGCGGGATCTCCCTCGCGCGAAAAAGCCCACCAGAGCTGCGCTCCCTGCCACTGGCTCGCCATCAGCCGCCGCGGACCTGTTGGCACGCAGGATCGCAGCCGACGATTCCGACGCGTGTTCGCATGATCGATTTCTCGCTTTGTTCAGATTGTGTTTGCGATGCGGGTCGCGTTGCGAAACGCCAGCGCCATGATAGTAAGAACCGGGTTATAGCCGCCGTTCGTCGGATGCAGCGAGCCATCGCAGACAAACAGGTTCTCATGTCCCCACACCTTGCCGAAAGCATCGGTGACGGAGTTCTCCGGCCTATGGCCCATCCGGCAGGTTCCAGCCTGATGCTGCCCTCCCGACAATTGCGGGGACAGCTGCGCACCCCATGTGCTCAAGGCTCCCGACGCCCGCAGCCATTCGTCAGCCTTGTCATGGATATAGGCTGCCGTTTTCTTGGTCTCGTCGTGGATCGAGCCAGAGAGACGGGCCACAGGGCGTCCAAACAGATCACGGCAATGTTCATCCAATGTGACCCGAGAACCGGGCGAGGGGATCTCCTGTACAGGTCCCTTTATTTGCGTCACACGCCGAAAATTTGTCCTCATAAACCGCTTGGCCTCGAGGCCGTATCGGGGAAGATCGGGCGGCAGCGCTGCCTTCCAGAATATCACCGGCAGCATCACGAAGTCGTCGGCCAGCATCGCGCCGCCGATTACGCCTTCGTTGCCGTGATTGAAATCGCACGTTGCGATCGTCACGCCGGGTCCTTTGGAATCCTGGACCGCATGATCGAAGAGACCGAATACGGTCGGATAGACGTGGCCCTGGAGATTTCTGCCGACCAGATCTTCGGAATTTCCCAATCCGTGCGGCTCCTTGTCGGTCTTCGACAGCAACAGCAACCTGGCGGTTTCGATTGCGCCAGCGGAGAGCACAACCGTCCTTGCGGAGATGAAATTGCGCTTTGGGTTTCCCTCCGCGTTAAGCGCAACCACATAGACCCCGACGACCTTGCCTTCAGCATCGGTGGCGATCCGGTCGACCGTCGTTTGCGCAAGCACTGTGCATCGGCCGGTGGCTATCGCCCTTGGAATCACAGTGTTCTGTGTGCCGTTCTTGGCGTCCGTCGGACACATGAAACCCACGCAGGAACCGCATTGGATACAAGCCTTGCGGCCAAGACGAGGCACGGTGTTGATCAGGAGCGGCGGCACGAACGTATTCAAGCCAAGCGCGTCCGCGCCTTTCCTGAGAACGTCGGTCCCGGGATTGCCGGGTACTGGCGGCATGGGATAATCGCGATTGCGAATGCCCTGTTGCGGATTTTGTCCGCCTTGCCCGCTCACCCCGATTTCGTGTTCCGCGCGCTCGTACCACGGCTCGAGTTCGGTGTAGTCGAACGGCCAGTCGACGAGAGACGACCGCTCCGGCACCCCGTAGCGCGAAGCCATGCGGAAGTCGTCCGGGTGGAATCGCCAAGCAAGGCCGCCATAGACCGTGGTCCCGCTGCCGAGTGCCGACGCATTGGCGTGGTAGTTCGCCTCGTGAGATCGCACGACATGGGAATTTCCCTGCGCATCCACAAAAACCCGCGGATTGCCTTCGATATCCGGTCCGGTGTTATGTCCGTAACGTGAGAGTCTATGGTTCCGCAGGTGATCGCGATATCCGCTGTTATCGTAGCGCCGCTCTTTTCCCCGTTCGATCAGCAGCACGGTCTTGCCACCTTCCGCGAGCACACAGGCAACAATCCCTCCCGCCGCCCCGCTGCCGACGACGACTGCGTCAAATGCTGGATTCATGCACATAGCTTTCCGCGAACCATGTCTTGCGTACTCGACGGTGGCCCGTCTGGCCCATCGGGAAGCCCCGGTTCGTACCCGATCATCCGCCATGAAACCGCGTGAGGATTGGAACCGTTGCCCGGGTTGGAGTAGTAGCCTTCCGCGACCAACTCACAGAGCGTGACAAACCAAGGTGCGCGAGCGTGCCGCAGAACAACCTCGTCCTGCTGTCTTGCGGTAGCATCGACAAATGCAACGCCAAACACGGTGTGCGATTCCCGATCCAGTTTTCTCAAGCCTTTGAAAACGAGAGGTCCGGACGATTCCGCACCGCTGCTCCAGAGCCCCAGGAGAAATTTATCTACCCCCGCTTGCCCAGCGGAGGGGAAATCATCCGCGGGTATGATGAAGTCAACCACCCTCGACAGTACATCCATATCACGTCGCTCAGGACAGATGTCCTTAGTCGCCATATAGAGCGCTCCCGTTTTCGCGGTCGAAGACGTAGATGCTTTTGGGATCGATATACAGGGTAAGCCGGGTTCCCCGTCTTAACGAGGCGTCAGGCGACACGCGCGCAACGGCCTTCGTGCCGGCGATGATGAAGTGTACCAGCGTATCCATTCCAAGAGGCTCGACAAGCTCTGCAACGGCTTCGATGCGGGTCGCCACTTGGCCTGCGTTTGGGCCGAGAGAAAAGTGTTCGGGCCGGATACCGAGCTCGACCGTCTGCCCCACCGCCTCGGCGAATCTGGAAATGCCAGCTGGCAGGTCGAGACGCGAGCCATCGGACAGGACGCCAATCAGTTGTTCCCGATGTTGTTCTAGCGCCGCGCTGACGAAATTCATGCCAGGCGACCCGATGAATCCGGCTACGAACTTGGTCGCCGGTTTCAGATATAGTTCCTGAGGCGGCGCGATCTGCTCTATCTTGCCGGCATTCATGACGACCACCCTGTCGGCAAGCGTCATCGCCTCGATCTGGTCATGGGTGACATAGACCGTTGTGGTCGGCACCGCCTCGTGGATCTGTTTGATCTCCGCGCGCATCTGGACGCGGAGCTTGGCATCCAAGTTTGAGAGCGGCTCGTCGAACAGGAATACCGCCGGATTTCTGATCATGGCGCGCCCCATTGCAACGCGTTGACGCTGCCCGCCAGAGAGTTGCCTTGGTTTGCGTTTAAGCAGGTGGCCGATGTCTAGGATCCGGGCGGTCTCGATCAGTCTCGTCTGGATTTCACCACGTGGCGTTTTCTTCAAACGCAGCCCGAAGGTGATGTTGTCCTCAACCGAAAGATGCGGGTAAAGCGCATAATTCTGGAAAACCATCGCAATGTCACGTTCTCCCGGCAGGAGATCGTTGACCCGCCGCTTGCCGATTTTTATTTCTCCGTCCGTTATTGTCTCAAGCCCGGCGATCATGCGCAGTGTGGTGGATTTTCCGCATCCGGAAGGGCCGACCAGCACCACGAACTCGTGGTCCTTGATCGTGAGGTCGATGCCGTGGACGGTTTGAACGTCCCCATAGGCTTTTACGACTTTGTTCAGTTCGATGGCGGCCATAGGCCCTCCGGTGTTGGATCTTGGTGGTTATCGGTCGCGGACGAGGACGTTGTCGCTTTTGAGCCAGAAAGGTGCGAAGTAGAGTGGCGTCGAGGAAAGCGGCAGGATGTCCGCCGGCAGTTCCACGCCAATCGCGTTCTTCATGAAATCGCGGCGCGCGGCGATGCGCTTGAACGTCGTCGGATGCTTGGCCTCAATCTGGGACCTCAACGCTTCGTCAGCAAACACCACGGCGTCCTCACAGTTCAGAGCCCAGCCGACGGCGATCGGCGTCGGGATGATGTCAACCTGAAAATGCATGCCCGACCGGATGCGGTCCTTCGAGCCAGGCCGAACCGGGCTATGTGTCCACTCCTCGTAGCCGCCGAGATGTCCCGGATTGAGAGCAGGCCCGAGCTTCGATTTTGCGAGCGTCGATACTACCGTTTCATGAAGAAGGCCGCCCTCGACGCCGATCGCAGCCGTCTCGTACCAGGAAATCAGGCCTTGAAAATAACCCTTGGCGATCGCGAGAAACTCGTCGTTGGCGACATCGAAAAGGCCTGCTCGGGAGGAAAGACCGCCCCAATGCCCGATAGCGGTCGTCACACCGTCGCCACGCTTGAGCTTGCGGCCCGTTGCGCTTCGCAGGCCAATCACGGTTTCACCCTTGCTGGCCGACGCGAACATGGTGTGGACGTTCAGCGGGTCTCCAGCATATCCCATGCGCGAGACGGCATCGAACTCGCTGTCACCCTCCCGGACCCCGGAAACGATCCTCCATGTGGCCAGCGAGCTGCGTGTCGCAGCCCACTCGAACGCAGCGATCTGATCAGCATCGATGGTGACGGCGACGCCGTTTTCCGGGTGCATCAGAACATGGGTGGCGTCCCGCAGCCCGCCTGAAGGGCCGATCGCTCGCTGAAACGCCTGCACGTAGACCGCGGGGACGAAATAGGCTGTTTCAGAAGCGTCGTCTTCAAATGGCTCGAGATACTTCCAGCCCACCAGCCCTACGGTGTCGCCTGCCTTGATTCCAGCGTCGCCCAGACGGTCGGAAAAGCGCGGGAAACGAGAGCGATCCTGCGCCATGAGGCTCAGAGTCTGGCTCAAAAGCACTGTCACTCCGGGCAAGCGCGCGAGCGGAGCGTAGCTTTCGGATTCGTTGCCTGTGAGCAGCACGCGCTTGTTGTTTGGCCCAAGAAGAAGGAAGGCTTCTTCGAAGCGCGGCTCGAAACCCGTCAGGAAGGCGATGTTGGCGAAATGTTCGCGATCGGCATAAACCGCCAACCAGTCGCACCCCGCTTTGTCGTAGGCGGCGCGGGCACGCGCATCATATATCTCAACGGGAACATCCGGCTTTTCGCCGAGAATACCGAAGTCCGGCAACTGAACCGATGTGAGGGAAATGGTCATTTGGCATCCTTTTGTTTGCGCCGGCGTGAGAGCTGTTGAAATTGGCTGCGAGGGAGATCAATCGCCGTACATCCGGGCCTGCGCGTCCCATTCGAAATCTTCTTCGAGGGGGTAGGTCGGACGGGGCAGCAGGTTCCATTGAAGCTGCGTCATGTCCAATTGCGAGGTGCCGTCGCTCAGCAGGAGGATATGACGAGCCGAGACGTCTTCGAGCTGAGGGTGGAGATACCCAAGCTTGACGACATACGCCTTGTGCTCGGTTGGACTGATGTCCATTGCAATGAAATGGTGCGGCGTGGTTATGCCGATGGCATTGGCGTGGAATGTTGCAATCACATTGCCGCTTCGCACCTTGGCCCAAGCGCCCTCCTTGGATCGGTAAGGCTGGAATCCCGGCAGCACCAGCTCTTCTCCGCATGCCTCTACGAGCACGCTGACGCGACGCGCTGTCTTCGGACGGGAAAGATGCTCGGTTCCCAATTCGATTTTCACCGTCGAGCCGACGCCGGCCTGGACGAGTTTGCGGACAGTTTCGGGGGCCGTAATGCCGGCGACAACGACATCGCGAACCTGTTCGTCGTCGAGCGCTGCCTGCAATACGAGGGTCAAATCTCCGGCCGCACCCGCCGTCGTGTTATCCCCTGAATCGGATACGAATACGGGGCGCTGCGGGCACTCGACGGCGAGCCTCAGTCCCTGCCGAACTTCCGCGGTTTCCATCTTGAGATTGAATTCTGCGCGTTTCGCCCATATCGCTTGTGCCAACCGTGTAGCCTGCGTACGCGCCAATTCGACGTCGCCTTCGCTTACCGCAATCGCCGATACCGCGGTCCAGGGCCTGTCGTTCCAAGCAAATCCCACAAGGATGTTCGCCTCCATCATACCCGGCATGCTGTCGTATTCCAGCAAGGAGCCATAGAGGCTTTTCGCGGGCTCCAAGGCAGTGACCGCCGTCTCCCCGGGGATGAGAATTGGCAGGCTCACGACGGATTTCTTGGGCGTGATGCCGGTTCGAATGACCCGGATAAGCTGGTCGGCGGCTCGGTACCCCGTCTGCCTGTCGTCTCGATGCGGCGCGGTGCGCAGAACGCTGATGACCGTCGACGCCTCGAGAAGTTCCGGAGTCATGTCGCCATGGAGATCGAGCGACACACCGACCGGCACATCAGGTCCAAGGACATTCCTGATAGCCTGAATGAAGTCGGTGTCTGCGTCGATGTCTAGCCCCTGGACTTCCAACGCACCATGATTGGCAACGAGCATCCCGTCGAACGGCCCGTGTGCGCTGATGAGCGCGAGCGTCTTTTCCTTGACGTCTTGATATGCCGCCAGCTCCAGGGGCCCGCCGGGCAGCGCAGTGGCCCAGTATAGCGGGACCGCCTCGACGTCACTCTCCTTCGCCATGCGCGCGAGCATGCCTCGGACCATCCAGACGTCACCTTCGGACATGTCCCTGCCGGTATAATGTTGTATCGCATCCCACGTGGTTGGGACCGGAGAGGCGAGCATGATTTCAATGGAGAGGCCGACGATACCTATGCGCATTCTCTGACTTTCGAACTGACTTGAATTGAACTCACGGAAGGACGTGTGGAGAATCGAGGCCCGTGACCCCGTCGAGGGCGAGTGCGACGCCGCCGAGAAACGGACTGACTGTCGACAAGTGCGAGAAAATGACTTTGGTCTGCACTGACATCGAGGGATGTGCCAGCCGTTGCAGGGCACGTTCGACCGCCGGTCGCAGATAAGGCTCGGCGCTCGCCATATCGCCACCGAGGCAAACCAATGGCGGATTGAAGATGTTTACGAGACTGGAAATCGCCGAGCCTAGAATCGCGCCAGCATTGTCGAGGACGCCGACAACCACCTCATCGTCCGCGCTGGCGCGCTCCATGATCTCCTTGAATGAAGATGGCTGATTGCCGGTCAGCCTGCCGATCTCCTCCGCCAGCCCGGGTTCGGAAAGGTAAGGCGAAAGGCAACCCGAGCCTCCGCAGGAACAATAGCGGCCCTGCGGGACAACCTTGATGTGTCCCAGTTCGCCCGCCAATCCGCTGGCGCCGCGGTAGATGTTGCCGTCAAGAAACAAGGCGCCGCCGACGCCTGAGCCCGAAAACAGATAAATAAAATCTCTGACGCCGACGCATTCACCGAACATGTATTCGGCCATCGCGGCCGCCTTGCCGTCGTTGCCCGCAAAGACGGGAGCATCCAGTGCGGAGGAGAACATGTCCACCACAGGGACGCCGCGCCATCCAAGGACTGGAGCGTGAAGCAAGACGCCCTCGTCGGTTAGGAGGCCCGGAAGCGAAATGCCGACACCGAGCGTCTCGCCGTCGCGGCCGCATTCACGGACTATTTCCCTCACACCCCGAGCGACGAGATCGACGACGTCGCCCAGCTTTCCATCAAACGCCTGGACCTTGGAGTGCATGGGGATTCCATCGAGCGCAGCAGTGACATAGCCGATTGTGTCGGCCTCGATCTGCACGCCGACGATCAATCCGCTAGCCGGAGAGATGGTGAGGCCCTCTACAGGTCGACCAGGCTTGTTGCTGGTTGCCACAGGACTGCGTTCAACCAGGCCCAACTCGCTGAATTGATTGATAATGGAGGAGACGACGGACTTGTCGATGCCAGTCTTGGCGACGATGTCGCGCTGCGAAACGTTCGGCTCGATGCGAATCCTGTGAAAGATCGCATTGGCATTGAAATGCCTGATGAACGACTTGCTCAAGCCCCGCTCCGATGTTTTTCTTGCATTGAGAATAATTCATACGAGCAGGCCGTGTGATTTGTCAATCGACGAATGCCAGACCATTTTATTACGGAAAAATTATCTTATTGTAACAGTGTGTTACGCGGATTGCCCTTCCGGCGATGGACTTCCACCCGGATATTTCGACCGCAATCTGTTGACGCACGTAGTTTTTTGAGCGTAGGTTTTTCTTGTTTACAGAATATATGCCGACGACAAACGCTCGGCTCAACGGAGGGTAGAACAATGCGTAAATCGAAATGGGTCGGCGTGGCGCTCGGCGTGGTCGCAAGCGCATCGGTGGCCAGGGCCGACGGCACGAAGGAGCTTTGGCATTATTACGCGGCAGGGTCCGAAAAGGCAGGCATCGAAGCCTTGATCGCGTTTGCCAATAAACAGAATCCCAGCAACCAGATCGTCGGCAAGGTGATCCCGGGCAACGCCGTCGAAATGCGTCGTCAATTGCAGACCGCATTCATGGGAAACACCCCGCCCGCCGCCTATCAGAGCTCGATGGCGTCGGAGCTGAAGACATTCGTCGACAGTGGCAAGCTTCATGATCTTTCGGAGACCTGGGCAAAGATCAACGGAGACAAGATTTTTCCGGAGGGCGTGCAGCGCGTCGTCAAGATAGGCGGCAAGCCTTACGGCATTCCGTATGACCTGTCGCTGATCAACAACATCTTTTACAACAAGGCGATCTTCACAAAGGCCGGGCTGGAGCCTCCTAAGGATTACGATGGCTTGGTGGCCGCCTGCGACAAGCTGCGCGCTGCAGGTGTGGAACCATTGGGCAACGCCGGAGGTCCGTTCTGGAGCCTGTATAATTTTTACGCGCCTCTCGTATCCACTGTCGGAATCGAGGGCTACTACAAGATCGCGAGTGGTGAACTCGGCTTCGATACCCCGGAATTCCGCAAGTCTCTGGACCTTTACCGCAGCACGATGGTGACGTGTTACGCCAAGAACTGGAGCGGCAAGACCTGGACGCAAACGGCCGACGATGTTGTCAACGGGAATACCGGGATGTTCATGATGGGCGCGTGGGCGGCCGCCTATTTCAAACAGGCGGGTTTCGCCCCTGTTGAGAAGTTCGATGTGTTTCCGGCACCAGGGACAGAGGGCAAGGCGATTTTCCAGATGGATGCCTTCGCGGTTCCGGAAGGACCGGCCGACACGCTTGAAACCGCTGAAAGGTTCGTGATCTCCGCTGCGTCGGCGGAAGGTCAGGCGGCGTTTGCCGTTCCGAAAGGTTCACTTGCACCAAACGTGACGGTTGATCCGTCGATCTATGATGCTGTCGGTGCCAAATTCGCGAAGGAGCTGGCGGATGCATCAAAGGCCAACGCTGTGCTGCCGAATTTGTTTTTCCTGCTGCCCACCAAGGTTGGCACGGAATTGGGCGTCCAAATCGAGAAATTCGCGATCGACCCCTCGGACGCCAACGAAAACGAGATGATCACGACGCTTGAGGGCTTGCGGCAGGAGGCTTTGACGGAGGGATCCTATCAGAAGTGGTGATACCGTGGTGGGGGGGCCCCCCCCAGGGCGCCCCGACATCCCGGGACGTTGACTCTACGATTTCCTAATTTCGCTCGCCGAGAGAACAATCCGACATGCCGAACTTCCAACTCATGCGCCGGAAGTTTCAAACCGCAGGGGTGACCCACGCAGTCTTTCTATCGCTTCCCGTAACTCTCTTTGCCGTTTTCTATGTCTATCCCACCATTTCGACATTCAATTTGTCGCTTCACAGCTGGGATGGTTTCTCTCCCTCTCCGAAGTATGTCGGGCTGCAGAACTACGTCGTGCTGCTTCATCAATCGCGCTTCTTCCACGCCCTTTTGAACAACATTTCGTGGCTCGTCTTCCTCCTGCTTGGGCCGACGAGCCTCGGCTTGCTCCTGGCCGCTTTGCTCGACAGGGGCATAAAGGGTGAATCGGTGTTCCGGGTCATCTTCTTCCTGCCCTTCACAATCCCGGCCGTGGCCGTAGCCGCGATCTGGCGCTGGATGTATGAGCCGACCAACGGTCTGCTGACGGCGGTCTTGCGGTCGGTTGGGTTGGGCGGCCTGGCCCAGAACTGGCTTGGCGACCCCTCGATCGTTAATTTCGCGCTTATGGGTTCGATGATGTGGTGGACGACGGGTTTTGCTTTCCTGGTGTTCTTCGCGGGGCTTCGCAACATTCCGGTCGAGTACATAGAGGCCGCGAGGATCGAGGGGGCGACACCCTGGCAGGTCTTCTGGAAGGTTAGCTTCCCGCTTCTATGGCCCTCCACGATCGTTGTCCTCGGTATGGCCGCGGTCGACGCTATGCGCCTGTTCGACATTGTCTGGGCGATGACCAACGGCGGCCCCGCATACGCTTCCGAGGTTCTGGCCACGCAGATGTACGACACCGCGTTCGGTAGATTCGAGATGGGCCGCGCCAGCGCGATTTCGGTCTGCCTTCTGGTGATCGCGGGGTTCATCATCATGCCCTACATCTATCAGCTGGCAAAACGCGTTCAGGACAGCGAGGCGGAATAGATGAACACTGCAACCGCCAAGCGCACGGTTCTGCCCTTTTCGATCCTGGGGGCGGCGGCAGTGATCTTTGCCGCCCCCCTGGTGGTTGCGTTCCTGACGTCGCTCAAATCGCCGTCCGAAATAACGCGAGTGATCGCGTTGCCGAACGAACTCTTCTTCCAGAATTACGCCATCGCCTACGATCGGATGGGGCGAAGCTTCCTGAACTCGATTGCGATCACGGTGCCATCCGTGACCCTGTCGCTGCTGGTGGGGGCGATTTCTGGCTATCCGCTTGCCTATATGCGCGGAGCTGGCGGAAGGGTGGTCTATCTTTTCCTGCTCACCGGCATGCTCGTTCCCTTCCAGATCGTCCAAATTCCTTTGTTTTTTCTGATCAGGGCGATCGGTCTTTACGACACTATTCCCGGCATGTGGCTGGTCCACACCGCCTACAGCGTTCCCTTCTGCACCTTCTTCATGCGGAATTTCTTCGCGTCGGTACCCAGGTCGATGTATGAGGCTGCACTCATCGACGGCTGCACCCCGGCGGCTTACTTCTGGCGACTTCTTCTGCCGGCGTCGGGATCAGGTCTCGCCGCTCTCGCGATCATCCAGAGTCGCGCCATCTGGAACGATCTCCTCTTTGCCATTACCTTGACAACGAGCGACGAGGCCAGACCTGTCACGGTCACTATCGCCGGTTTCGCCAGCAGCCTGCAGGTTGAATACGGTCCGCTTATGGCCGCGACGCTTATCTCGCTTCTGCCAGTGATGCTCGCCTACCTGCTCTTCCAGAAGGCCTTCGTGCGCGGCCTGCTCGGGGGTGCTGGGAAATAATCGGATCTGGATGCATAAGATCTGAATCGCGATCGCGATAGGAGTACAGCGGGCGGCCTCGGTCAGGGGCAGGTACCGCTGATCTCGCCGGTGCCGCACGTTCTTCGACGATTCTTCGGTCAGCAAGCCTGTATCTGCCCAGAAAGCAACACCTGCTGGGTATGCGGTTCCCGATGTTGGAGGGCTTACGCGGCCTCCCACACCTGGTTTAAAATCCGGGCGGCGAGGGCAGCCTTGTCCTGTGGCAAGAAGCGGCCGTAGTGATGCGCCACCATGTCCGGCGTGTCCTGAATCGCATAGCTTGCCTGTTCGTAAGAGCCGGTCTGCTTCAGGATATGCGTGGCCAGCACATCGCGGACGTTGTGAGGGCCGTGAGGGAGAAGACCCGGAATCGCACCCCGGCCGGTATAGGGATTGTAGCAACTGGAAGGCCTCAAGATCGAGCCGGCATGGTCAGGGCTGATGGCCTATGCGCGGCATCTGATGCCCCTGATCGGCCCGGTGATGCCGAATGTATGGTCTTGTACCGCGTTCGGCGGCCATGGCCTCAACACGACGGCGATCGGCGCGCGGGTCGTCGCAGAGGCGATTTCAGGCGACAGCGACCGCTATCGCCTGTTCGCTCCCTTCGGCTTGCTATGGAATGGCGGGCCGTTCGGCACCGCCGCGGTGCAGCTGACCTATTGGGCCTATTAGGGCATGGATTTCCTGCGCCAACGGCGTTCGGCGCACAGTTGAGCGCTTTTCAGAATCGGTCCGGCGCGTAAGGCGTCGGATTAATGAAAGTCGGGCTGCCCGTCACCAGCTCGGCAACGAGCCGCCCTGTCGAACCGCCCCCGATCATGCCCGTATGCCCGTGACCGGCGGCAACGAAAAGGGAGCCGTGTCCCGGCACCTGGCCGATCGCTGGTACGCTGTCGGGAAGCGAAGGACGATAGCCCATCCACATCGTCGGCTCGCCGCCGTTCAGTTCAGGGAACAGGGCTCGCGCATGGGTGAGCAGGATCTCGGACCGCCGCTCGTCGGGTGGTGCTTCCAGGCCGGCGATCTCGACCGTGCCGGCCAGCCGCAGACCGTGCTCCATCGGGGTCAGCGCGAAACCCCGGTTCTTCATTTGTATCGGCATCGGCAATTCGATCGACGGCGATGGTAGCATCAGATGATAGCCGCGCTCGGTCTCCATCGGCAGGCTGAAGCCAAGCGGTTCGAGCAGCCGGTTCGACCAGGCGCCAGCGGCAATCACCACCGCGTCCGCCTTGCGGTTCGCCGTGTTGGTCATCAGCATGTAGCCGCCGGCCTCGCGCGGGATGATCTTCAGCACGTGCTCCGCCGCGAAAACGCCGTCGGCCCGCCGCACGCCATCGCAGATGGCCGTGACCAACCGGAGCGGATTGATGGTGTGCGCGTTGTCCGGGTAAAGCAGACCGCGCCTGGCGATGGCCGAGATGCCGGGCAGCAGCCGCTGCAGATCCTGGCGTGACAACGGCTCGGTGACGACACCCTGCCGCGCATTGATGCTGGTGGTGATGCGATCGGACAGGCCGTGCGCCTCGCTCTCCCAGACCTGGATGCCGCCTACCTTGCGGATCAGATCGTCGAAAGCCGGGCCACCGATAAGATCCCGATAGCAGTCAAGGTTGTCCCGATGCAGGATAGCGAGGGCGTCGGCCGCCTTGTTGACGCGGTCCATCCTGCCGGCGCGTATCCACCTGAGCAGCCATGGCGCGGCCGTCAAGGCATAGCGTGGCCTCAAGACCAACGGTCCGAGCGGGTCGGCAAGCCAGCCCGGCACTTGCCGCAACATTCCAGGCATGGCGAGTGGCACGTTGCAATCGTGCCTCACCATGCCGGCATTGCCGAAAGACGTCGCGCCGCCCGGGGGCAGAGGGTCGATGACAGTTACCTGGAGCCCTGCGCGGCGCAAATAAAGAGCCGCGCAGACGCCGACGATGCCAGCGCCGACGACAGCTACCGACCTGACCGAATCCAGCATTTCCACCGTCCATCCAATTGCCGGCCGTGAATGCACGAATGCCCGGCCGGTGTCGATGGGCGGATGCGATTGAAGGGAACGAAGCCCGAGGATTTGAGGTGCAAAGGGCTGCATTCTGGGCGGTCACCGATAGAAGTCTTTTTTGCTACTGACCTCGCGACAACAACGGTCCCGCCGCCGACTTTTAGGTCATCTGGCGGGCCTAGCGGCTGGGCAGGGTAAATGCCATTCCAAGGATGACGCCGGCCTGATGAGCCGATGCAAGTGGCCGCTCTGCACTAGACTCGGCGTTGTCGCGCGCGATTCCTCCGTCGGCATTCCATAGCGAGGTCTCGAACCGCGCACGAACATGACCGCCCAGCCCGATGGCCGACGCCAGGCGGCGGTTTCGCCGCGGCCGAAAGCGCAGACCGACCAAACCGTGTCGGCGCAGAGTCGGCGGCTTCAAAACCGGCAAGAAAAACATCGAGATCGTCACGCCGACTTTTCTGATCGCGCGCATAGCGCCCGAGTAGGAAAAGCAGCCGCGGCTGCGCCATATAGCGAAAGTCCCCGTCGGCACCATTCGGCAAGCGCGCCATGCTAGAACCATCCGGGGAAGGCAGCGCGTGCCGCCGTCGCCAGCGGTGGGATGTCCTCGTCGGGCACCGAGGAACAGGGCCACAATAGCCGGGCCCTGATCGAACTCCAGCTGCCGGCTGCCGCCATTGCCTTGTCGAGGGCGGCGTCGCTGACGGCGTAGCGTGCCCGAAATGGCAGGACGTGGTCCACGAGGAAGGCCTGTATGCGTGCTTGCATCTCGAACGCCGCTTGCTGGCCGGCTCGTATCTGCGCCCACCACTGCGGTGCTCCTTTCGGGCTAAGGCAGGCGATGTTGGAATAGCTGCCATGCGCACCGTTTGCGTAACGTTGCCAGCGCGTGGCCTGGCACGAACACCGAAAGGCCCGACAGTTCGCGCCGCATGCCGGCGTACCAGCTGGCGTCGCCGCCGGGTAGTTTGGCGCCGACAAGCGAGGGCACCGCGGTTCGCAGCGCGGCAATGGCTTCGAGGCTCAGCCGCCGCTTGGCGTGGGGCGGGTTGTAGAGCACCAGAGGCGTGCTCGGCGCTGCGTCGGCCAAACCCGAGACGAAACGCTGAACTTCCTCATCGCTCGGTGGCCACCAGTCCGGCAAGGTGAATTGCACTGCCGAGGGTGTCAGTCCCGCAACACGCTTCAGCCGTTCGCGTGCGACGCGCGGGTTGGACTGGCTGATGCCGATCTGGAAAGGGATTTTCGCAGCGCCGGCGACTTGCGCCACCATCTCGCTCAGCCGGTCGAATTCGGCTTCCGTCTGGCAATGGAACTCGCATGCCGTGCCGTCGGAATAGACGCCGTGAACGCCCGATGCGCAGAGCCGCGCGAGAGTCTCTTGCGTAGCGTTCCAGTCTATGTTGCCGTCCAGCGCCACCGCCAGCATCACGGCGCCCCAGATGCCGCGCGGCGCATGTTTGGGGAGGGCGCAGAGATCGCTCATGGTGCCACGGCTACGGGAGATAGCTCCTGAACGTATGAAGGCATGCATTCGCGACGACAAGGCTGAACATCGCAGCCTAAAATTCGAGCAGTTCAGATACAGTGTTGACGCCTCAAAGCGGCCGGCATCTTACGCCGCCTTTCTCGGTCGTTTTGAGTGCCATCCGAAGCTCCCAAAAGCCGACGTAGCAGGAGTGGAAAGTCGCCGCGAAGTTATTGTGCTTGGCCTAACGCCCTTGCCAGCCACCGACAACCTGTGGAAATTCGGCGGGCTTTTGGAGGGGGCGACTCTTCGGAGTTTGCTTCCTGATCACACACTGTGACGAAGCAGAGCGGCGCCGCTTGGCCCCGCCCGAAGGTGGCTCGGCCTCGGTCGAGACGGTCGGCGTTGCCGCCAACCTAGGTCTTTCCTCCTTCATTATAACAAGCTCTCCGAGAACGACCGTCCGGAGCTGACCTCGGCCAAGATCATCATCTCGGGCGCGCGCGCTTCCTGAACGCGACAATGCCTTCCATGCCGGCTCCCCAATGGCTAGGTTCACTGTAGGGTCTGCGCAGCGACGCGGCGGCGAGGCGAGATCTCGTCTCGTCAAGCTCTTTCCCGACAGTGCGGAGTCCGGCTGAATCTCTCATCATGTAGCGCTCGCCACCATGTCACAGCAGCTGTGGCATGGTTGTTGCTTCTGCAACCATGAGGGGGCAACGGGGCTCGGAAGCGGAATGTCTCGAGACAAGACAGAGCTATTCGCTCGCGCGAGTGCGCTGGGCGTCACAATCTATCAATTCGAAGACAGTATGGATTGCGGCCGGAGACTATCGAGGCCGGAATTTGAAGGTAAAGGGGCGATCGCCAGCCATTGCGCTCGCACTATGGATTGAGGCTGCCCAACATAGAGGTTCAATATAGCATTCTCATAAGAGCAAGTGGCCGGCGTCTCTTGGGGGGCGGGGGGGGTAAGTAACCTGCCGAGGGACGCCGGCCTGCGGGTTGGAGCTCCGCCAAAGAAATGTACCAGCAAAACGCGCCCGAACCATTGGAATTAACCTTTGTTAATAGGGCGTGGACAAGATAAGCCTTTGTGGGCGCTAAAAAATGCTCACCGGAATTACTTTCGGATGAGCAAGGAGCCTCTTTCATGTGCAATGACTACGAGCAGCATGTACTCTGGGCCGAATATTGCCGGATGATGGCATCGCTCGCGCTTGAAATCCCGACCCACCAAACCGAGCTCGATCTGCCGCAGGCGGATGATATTCATATTAACGACCCGGCACCGATAATGCGCGCCGCCGCTGACGACGCCATCGAGCTCGCTTCGATGACATTCGGATTTCCACCATCCGGTCCGAAGGGCGGGCCTGTGTTCAACTTCCGCTCGGAAGGGCGTCAGTTCGGCGGCAGTAAACGCTGCCTCATCCCTGCTTCCGCCTTCTTCGAATTCACCGGCACGAAATATCCCAAGGCAAAACATCGCTTCACGCTCAACGGCTCTCCGTTCATGGCCATCGCGGGACTCTGGCGTGACGCTGTCGGCAACAAGCCGCCGACCTTCACCATGTTGACGACCGAGCCTGGGCCGGATGTCGCGCCGTATCACAATCGGCAGGTCGTAGTCCTCCAACCGGAGAATTGGGGAGCCTGGATTAACCTGACGAAGCCCGAGGCCGAGCTTCTGCGACCGCTTCCGACCGGATCGCTCGCCGTGGAGACGGTGCGCCCCGAAAGCTCGTAGCGCGCATCGAACCTTGCGGCTATTCCATGTCGGGTACGTCGCCGCTGACAAATAGCGTTGTGGGCGGTCCGTAGTCGCCAAGCGCCGGGTCGGCATCGCGGCTCCATGCAATGACGCCGATATGTTTGGAAGCCAGCGCCTTGGCCGTACGAACTGCCCGTTCCTCGCTTTGCTGATCCGTCGGCCCGTATGCGCTACAGAGATCGCCTTCGTCGCCACGGTCAAACGCAACGACAACGATCAGCTTCGGCTTTTTCTGGCTAGGCAATACATGGTCGGACACGGATCTCTCCTCAGATACCGATCGCCGTCAGCGCCGTGCTGTGGTTATCCTGCGAGGGGTGAACAAAATAGGAACGAAAATGTCAAGCGCCCCTTGACCTTGGAGGAATATGTTCCTCATTTCAGGCTATGCCGGAACAACCCGAACGATGGCCGCGCGGCGTGCCTTGGAAACTATTGAATGCCCATAACGCAGGGCAGGTGGTGCGCCTCCGCTGTGGCCACTGCAATATCAAGCGCTTCTACAAGCCGGCTGAATTGCGCGAGGTCATTGGGAACATCACCATAGACGAGGTGCGCGCCAAGGTCCGTTGCCAGACATGCGGCGAGAAGCGTTCAATGAACGCCGAGCTGTTCCACCCTGTCGGCCAGGAATTGCAGACGATCCGCTTTCGCAGGCTGGTCGAGATCCGTTGGGAGCGTCGGGTGATCTGGCGCGACGAACCGCCATGAGGGTTCGCCGGCACCGATGGCCAAGGAATACAATTTTAAGCAAATGTTTCCGGATCGCGCTATTCTGTTACCTGGCGCCAGTTCACGTGCAATACAGCGGAAACACCCACGGGACACCTTAGCGCTGAGGCTGGAAGTGCACTTCAATGGCGCATCTGGCAGCTCTGTGATGTGTAATATTAGCTACGCGCGTAAACTTGGCATGTTCGTTGCACCTTACCCCTCGAGGGGTCACGGGGGTTGGAACCAATGTATCGAAATGACGCAGATCTGTTCGCGCGGGCGAACGCACGGGGCATTACGATCTACCAACGTTCGAAAACTGTATGGATCGCGGCGGGAAGCTACCGGGATCGCGAATATGCGGTGAAAGGACGGACTCCTGCCCTTGCGCTCGCATTGTGGAAGGAAGCGGCCAGATACAGCGGGTCGGCAATTTAGAGCCTGTTCCATGCCGGCTGGATGAAGCAGCCGGCTCAGAGACGATCTAGACGCCCGCCACGCGACAAAACATTTGCAACGCTGTCAGGGTGCGGGCTTCTGTCGGCTCTTCTCTTCCTGCCTGTAAATCCGCCGGCGCTGCATCCGCTTCGACGAATTTGCGCCGGGAAGCGGATGGCTGTGCGGTACGGTTGTCGTTTGCAGCGACGACAATCGCGGACTTTTTCATCGACAATCCTACCTCGTGGGAGCGCTGCGAAACCCGTAGTGCACGGCATCGCAGCGCTCGGGGTGTATCACGGCAGCTGGTCCAGGAGCAAGCCATTGCCGCTTGTTCAGAAGCGCATGCCTGAGGACAAAACCGGCCGCTGAATATTTTGTGCCTCGCTTAGCCGAATTGCCGTGACCAACCTTCTCAGAAGAGCAAGCTGAGTGAGCCGTTGCGCCCTGGGCGCACGGGCCAGCTCGCCTGTTGGTCCGTGGCAGCGATGGAAGTCGCGGTGGAGGGTCCGGGCGGACTGGCGGCGGTGATCGCTGCCAACGGCGCCGCACTCGAGCCTGGCGACCAAGCGACGCTTGGCATGCGCCCGCTCGCCGGCGCACGCTACGGAACGATGATCGGCAACCGCTTCGCACTTGGCAGCAACTGTTATTTTCGGTGACCGAGCTTAATTCGTCGAACCCGGTTATCCGGATTGCTCCGCCCGGATCAATCCTAGCGCCGCGGCAAAGGGATCGGGGCGAGCACCAGCGGCTGGTACTGCGCTAACCTTCGCAGGCCCGCCAGATCCGTCAATTCGATGAGGTGCGCATTGCTGGTGATGAGCTGCTGGGCGCCGCAGCTTCTGCAGGACGCGATAAGATGTGGCACGCTCAATCCGAGGACGTCGGCCATGATTTCCCTGCGAAGCTTGCCTCTTGTGCATGTCCCACCTCTAAAAGGCGTGCGTGGATCTCGAGCAAAAGGCGCACCGGCCTTTCATGGTGCGCGCCTGCCGCGAACTGGCGCTGGCAGGGCAGACCACCGTGCTGGTCGAGCAGAACCTTGCCGACTCTCGCGCTCGCGACCCGCGTCTATATTCTAAGCAACTGCCATGTCGTCCACGAGGCCGCCGCTGCCGAGCTCAGGGCTCAGCCGGACCTGCTGCAGCGTCCATAGTTGCTGGCAGCCGCGCCTCGACCTGGACTAGACGCCAAGAAAGCGCCGGTGGGATGCCGATCGGGCGCCGTTGTTGGTCACCTTGCGCTGCGCCAGCCCAACCGGGATTCGATGCGCCTGGCGCTGGCTTTGACCAGGTCGACCAGATCCGGATTCTTCTGCTTCAGCTTGATATCGGGAACCACGATGGAAATCGTCGCCCTGCAAGCCCCCTCGCCGTCGCATATGGGGGCGGCGATGCACGCCACCGAGAAGTCGGATTCACCGGCCTGGATCGAGAGGCGTTGTTCGAGCGCCGCAGCCGCCGCGCTCGCCAGCACCTCCTCATCCGTTTCGGCTCGGCCGGTCGGGGACGCCGTTGCCGAGCGCGCAAAAATGGCGCGGCGTTCCTCTTCCGGCAAGTGGCCGACCAGCATGCGGCCTGAGGCGGTCCAGTTGAGGGGGCTGCGAGTGCCTACGCGCGAGGTCACCTGGAAGTGATCCTTGCCCTCCTTCATGGCGAGCACCACCATTTGATCGCCATCGCGCCCGCAAATCTGGATGGTTTCGCCCGAACTGTGAGCAAGCTCGTGCATCTCCTGGATCGCGACATTGAGAAGATCAAGGGTGCGCGCATAGGTCAAACCATAGTGGTAGAGGCGAGGCCCGAGCCAAATCAGGCGATTGTCCTGCCGGTCAAGCAACTCCTTTTCCACAAGGTCGTCAACGATCACATAGATGGTCGACAGCGGCGCGCCTATGTCGCGGGCGATCTCGTAGGCGGTCGCCGGCCGCTCCACCTTCTGCAGATAATCGAGGATCTGCAGCGCCCGGTCGATGCCGCTGGTGCGCGAGCGGCGCGGCTCAGGCGCCGCGATTGGCGCCGCTTCAATTTGGTCCACTGTCCTGGTCATTGGTTCGGACATCTTTCTGAAGGCAAATGTTGAACGGAATGGCTGTTTGCGAGACCTGATATCAATCCAGCCATTTCAGGATCGCCGCTTCGCGTGCGCGCAGGCGCTCCTCAAAGGACGTGGCCGCCATCACGTTCGACTTGCGCGCCTGATCCAGTTCCACGGCCAGCCGCTCTGCCACGACAAGCTCCTCATCCGGATGCAGATTGCAGGGGTCGAGGAAGAAATAGCCGTGCTCGACCTCATGGTCGCGCACGATGACCGGAGGGTCGCCGGCAGCGAGGCGGTCGGCCAGATCCCAGGCGGCAATGCGCGCCTCCCTGGGGTCGACCGACAGTTTCAAGCGGTCGAGGGGATTGTTGGTCGGATCCGGGACGATCTCGGCGACTATGCCCGGCCGGCCATCGAGCGCCTCGAGCCAGCAGTCGAGCGCCTTGCGTTCGCGGGCGCGGATGCCGTCATGGTCGCGTGTTTTCCACGCCTGCAGGGCGGCCACAGCGCCGACGATGCCTTCCTTGCCAACCTTCATGCCGCGGCCAATGCCGCGATTTTGCAGATAGACGTCGCGCACCCTTGCCTTGGATCCGGCAACGATGCCCGAGGTCGGGCCACCGAGGAACTTGTGACCGGAATAAAGAACCAGGTCGGCTCCATCGGCCAGGAAGCCCTTCAGATCGTATTCCGACGCCGCATCGACAATCACCGGTACGTTGTGCGCATGGGCCACTTCGGCGAAAATCTTCAAGGGGATTTGCGCGTAGCCCACCACGTGGTGTGAGACGACGTAGACGGCGGCCGCGGTGTTTTCGGTAATGGCGCCGGCGAGTTGGTAGGCAGCGGCACTTGTTGCCTGGCCGACCGGCACGACTTTGGCTCCGGCAATGCGGATCGCCTGCTCTATGGGTGCGCCGTAGCTCACCATATGCCCGGACTGGATGACCACCTCGTCCTTCAGCCCGGCCGTGTCGGGCAGGCATTCGATCGCCGCCAGATCCGGTCCGGTCATGCAGGCTGCCACTGCCAGGCTGATCGCCGCCGAGCAGGATGCCGTAATGAAGCCGGCTTCGGCACCGGTCAGGTCGGCGATCACGGTGCTGGCGCGGCGATGCAAGTCACCCATTTCGACGAATTCGGTCAGGATGGCCGCCACCGCTTCGACGGCATCCGGCACTACGATGGACGCGCCGAGCGAGGTCATCGTGCCGGAAACATTGATGACCGGTCTCAAGTCAAGGCGGCGACGGATATCGTCAGTCGGCATGGCGGCGGTGCTCCTTGATGGCAACTCAATCGATGGCGATGATGGCTTCGATCTCGACGGTGATTTGGCCAGGCAGCGAACCGTGCCCGACAGCCGAGCGCGCGTGGATCCCCGCTCGACCGAAGACGTCGATGAACAGATCCGAGCAGCCATTGATGACAGCAGGATGGTCGGCGAAATCGGGCACGGCGTTGACCATGCCGAGTAGTTTCACCACCCGCCGCACACGGGTCAAATCATTGAGCGACGAATGCATCACGGCAAGCAGGTTGATGCCGGTCAGTCGTGCATGCGCGTAGGCCTGCTCGACCGTCACGTTGCCGCCGACCTTGCCGGTGTGCTGCATGCCGTCAGCCTCGGTCGGCCCCTGGCCGGACAGGAACAGAAGCTTGCCTTCCTGAACGTAGGTGACGAAATTGGCGATTGGCGGTGGCGCCTTGGGCAGTGTGATGCCCAGCGCCTTCAGCCGGTCATAGGGTGAGTTTTCCGATCGCTTCGTCGGCTCGGAAAAAGTCATATGCGAACTCCAGTCAGTCTGCTTTTTCGTCGTGGCGTATGCACGCCACGTGATGTCCACCGCCGATTGGCGAAATCGGCGGGATTGCGGCGGCGCAGGCTGCGATCGCTTCGGGACAGCGAGTGCGGAAGACGCAGCCCGACGGCGGATCGATCGGGCTCGGAATATCGCCGGAAAGCGGTACATGGATGCGCCGGCGCGTTGGATCCGGCACCGGCGCGGTTGCCAGCAGGGCCTTAGTGTAGGGATGCCGCGGCGCCGCATAGACCAGCCGGCTCGGGCCGCGTTCCATCACCCGGCCGAGATACATGACCACAACTTCGTCGCACAGATATTCGACCACCGAGAGGTCATGTGCGATGAAGAGCAGCGTCAGGCCAAGCCGCTTTTGCAGATCGCCAATCAGGTTGAGCACCTGCGCTTGCACCGAGACGTCGAGCGCCGAAACCGG
Source organism: Mesorhizobium sp. BR1-1-2 (assembly GCF_020165435.1). Classification (NCBI taxonomy): domain Bacteria; kingdom Pseudomonadati; phylum Pseudomonadota; class Alphaproteobacteria; order Hyphomicrobiales; family Phyllobacteriaceae; genus Mesorhizobium; species Mesorhizobium sp. BR1-1-2. Next base: position 10,206 of record NZ_JAIUID010000027.1, on the reverse strand, counting down.
CTCGTCGGCGACAATGAATTCCGGCTCGACCGCGAGTGCCCGGGCAATGCCGATCCGTTGGCGCTGGCCACCTGAAAATTCGTGCGGGTAGCGGGAGGCATGATCGGGTGAGAGGCCGACAAGGGCAAGAAGCTCGGCAATGCGGTCCTGCCGCGCCTTGCCGCGCAAATAGCCGCGGGCATCGAGTGCTTCGCCGAGTATTGCGCTGATACGCAGGCGCGGATTGAGGCTGGAGAAGGGGTCTTGGAACACGATCTGCAGCTTTTGCCGATAGGCCCGCATCTCGCGTGCCGACAGCGAGAAGAGATCGACGCCGTTGAACAGGGCTTTGCCGCTGGTCGGCTCGACCAGGCGCAAGATGGCGCGACCGGCCGTGGTCTTGCCGGATCCGGATTCACCGACCAGACCGACCGTCGAGCCGCGCTTGACCTCGAAACTGACGTCCTCCACGGCGTGTACGACACGCCCGTTGCGCGCGGGGAAGCGCTTTGTCAGTGCCTGGACGCTGAGCAGGGGGGCTGCTTGTGTCGTGGTATTGGTTTCAGCGTCGGCAATCATAATTCGGCGCTCCGGATGCAGCGGGAGAACCCTGCGGAGCCCGCCGGCATCAACGGTGGCGGGGCTGCCCGGCACGGGGCGATTGCATAGTCGCAGCGCGGCTCGAAGGCGCAGCCGGGCGGCAATGCGGTGATGGGCGGCACGCTGCCGCGGATGGAGTACAGTGTTTTGCGCTCGCCGGCCGCATCGACGTCGCGCGCTGCATTGGGCGTGCAGGCAAGCAGGCCGCGCGTATAGGGATGGTGCTGATGCGCGAACAGATCGTTGACGGGCGCCTGCTCGACGACGCGGCCGGCATACATGACCACGACATTGTGCGCGATCTCGGCGACGACACCCAGATTGTGGGTGATGAACAGGATTGACATGCCGAACTGCTGCTGCAGCCGTCGCAAGAGATCGAGAATCTGTGCCTGGATCGTCACGTCGAGCGCCGTCGTCGGCTCGTCGGCGATCAGCAGCGAAGGATTGCAGGCAAGCGCCATCGCGATCATCACGCGCTGGCGCATGCCGCCCGACATCTGGTGCGGATAATCGTCCAGGCGCGATGTGGCATCGGGGATCTCGACATGCCGCAGCATTTCCAGGGCTCGTCTGCGCGCTTCCTGCCGGCCGACCGGTTCGTGTAGCGCAATCATTTCTCCAATCTGGTCGCCGACGCTGTAAAGGGGGTTGAGGCTGGTCATCGGCTCCTGAAAGATCATCGCGATCTCCTTACCGCGGATAGGGCGGAAATCCTTCGCGGCGAAGCTCGCGAGATCGTCGACCCTTCCGGCTCGGTTGCGAAACAGGATTTTTCCACCAGCGATCCGGCCTGGTCTCGACAGAAGCCCCATGATCGACAGGCTGGTGACTGATTTTCCCGAACCGGATTCGCCGACCACGGCCAGCGTTTCCCCTCGTTTCAGGTCGAAAGTGACGCCATCGACCGCCTTGGCGGTGACGCGGCGTGTCACGAACCAGGCTCTGAGGTCCTGGACCGACAGGATCACGTCCGAGGCCGGAACGTCGCTCAAGATTTCCATCCGCAATGAGGACAGGCAGGACTGCCGTCACCGCCATCCGCGGCCGGCACGTGCCGATGGGCTTGGACTGCGTTCGCACCCAGAATTGCGTAGCGCGGTTCGAACAGCTGTTGCAGCACACTGGTTGCGCCTTGTGAATCCTTCACCGTCAGCGCGGCATCGACCAGATCGAACAACGTGAATTCGGCCGGCTTGCCTTTTTCCAGCAACTCGTCGGCGGCAATCCGGATGGCACGCCGCGGCGCCACGGTCGATGCCGTCACCACGTCCTCGAACGCCATGCCGAGCGAGAGCAGCTTCGACATGGTCGTCGGCATGTCCCATACGGCCCCGTCGATCGAACGGTTATGCAGGTCGGTCGAGATCGTCTTCGGCGGCAGGCCGCGTTCCAGCGCTGCCTTGGCGACGTCGAACGAGAAGGACGCCCCGCCATGGCCGACATCGAGCACGATGCCGCGCGACGCCGCGTCCTCCGCCAGACGGTAGAGGTCATCGTCCTCGATGATCGAGCCGCCGGCCTTGCCGTTGAAGCAATGGGTGACGATGTCGCCTTCGGTGAGCAAGCCGAGAATGTCGTCATAGAGGGGCGGTGGCTCTCCGACATGCACCATCACTGGCAGCTTGACGATGCGGCCGAGCTTCTTGGCCAGCTTGACTGGCGTCAGATCCCAACCGCCGGTGATGACATGGCTTGCCCGCACCTTCAGTCCGACGATGACGTCGCGATTGGCTTCGATGGTGGCGATCGTGCGGTCGATGTCGATCGAGCGCATGTCGATCAGCTCGCTCACCCTGTTGCAGGCAACCAGCCCGATCGAACCAATGTTGAGGAAGGCATAGATGTTCTCCTGTGCCGGTTCGATGATGAATTCGCGAAAGCCGTGGAAATTGGCCTCGCCGGCAGAACCCGCGTCGACCATGGTGGTGACGCCGCGATTGGCCCCACACTGCTGGGGCCGTATGGAGATGTCGGTGCCGCCATACCACACATGGACATGCAGATCGGCCCAGCCGGGCGACAGGAACGCGCCATTCGCTTCCACCACCTTCACGTCGTCGCCGGCGGCAATCGTCGAGCCGATCTCCGCGATGCATCCGTCCTTGTCGACGAGCACGTCGATGGTAGGGCCGAAACGATCGCCGAAAGCCACTGGCTTGGCGCCCCTGATCAGAAGCGGTTGCTTCGTTTCGGAAAAACGGTTGCCAAACATCAGATGTCCTTTGCCAGACGGGGATCGAGAAGGTCGCGCAGGCCGTCGCCGACCAGTTGCAGGGCCAGCACGGTGATGACGACGGCAGCGCCCGGAAACATCATGATCCAGCCGGCCTGGTCCATGTACTGGCGGCCGACCGCGATCATCGTGCCCCATGTCGGGATGTCGGGAGAGATGCCGACGCCGAGGAAAGACAGCCCGGCTTCGGCCAGGATGGCGTTGGCGAAGACGAAGGTTCCCTGCACCAGGATGGGGGAGGCGACGTTGCGCAGTACGTGACGCACCAGGATGACGGGCGTCGGCACGCCGAGCGCGCGCGCCGCCTCGACATAGGGCAGTTCGCGGATCACCAAGGTTGAGGCGCGCACAACCCGCCCCAGTCTCGGCGCATAGACGATGCCGAGCGCCACCACGACGTTGGTTGCCGTTGCACCGAGTGCCGCCACAAGGGCAATTGCAAGCAGAATATCGGGGAACGCCATCATGGCGTCGATCAGCCGCGAAAGGGGGGTGTCGAGCTTCCTGAAGAAGCCGGCCATCAGGCCAAGGACGATGCCGATCGCCGATGAAAGGACGACGACTGAGAAGCCGACGGAGAGGGAGGTGCGCGCGGCATAGAGCATGCGCGTGAAAACGTCACGGCCTAGATCGTCGGTGCCGAACAGATGCTCGAGGCTCGGGGGATGTAGCCGGCTCGCGATCGAAAGCTTGGTCGGTGCGTAGGGCGCGATGACGGGCGCCAAAATCGCCGCCACTGCAATAGCCACGAGCACGGCCAGTCCAATCGCCGCCGTCGGGCGGCCCAGCAGCCGTGACAGCAGGTGGGCTTCCTGATGCAGCGGGGGGGCGATCGCGGCCATCAGTAGCGCACCCGGGGATCGACGAGGATGTAGAGCATGTCGATGATGAAATTGACCAGCACGTAAAGGCCGGCGATAACCAGCAGCGCGCCCTGGATGACCGGATAATCACGCCGCAGCACCGCCGAGACGACCAGGCTGCCGACCCCAGGCAGCCCGAACACGGTTTCAGTGACGACGGCTCCCGAAATCAGCAGCGCCGCCGTCAGGCCGATCACGGTGAGGATAGGGATAAGCGCATTCTTGAGGGCGTGTTTGAGCACCACGCGCCACTCGCTCATGCCCTTGGAGCGCGCGGTGCGGACGTAGTCATCGTTAAGAACGTCCAGCATTGAGGCGCGCGTGAAGCGCGTGATCAAGGCCGAACTGACCAGGCCGAGCGCCAGCGCCGGCAGCACGAGATGAGCGATGCGGTCGCCGAAGGAGGCGCCGGGGCCGCCATATCCCGACGTGTCGAACCAGCCGAGCCTGACGGCAAAGAACTGGATGAACAGCAGGCCCAGCCAGAAGCTCGGAACGCTTGCCGCGAACATGGCGATCGTGGTGGCTGCCTGGTCGAAAAGCGAGCCGCGCCTGTAAGCGGAGAGGATGCCCACCGGAAGCGCGATCACACTGGCAATCAGCAGCGAGAGCACCGTGAGAAAGAAGGTCGGTTCAGCGCGCTGGGCAAGGGCCGTGGTGACCGGCTCGTTGAGGAAGATCGACTGGCCGAAATCCCCCTGCAACACGCCGGCGATGTAGCGCCAGAACTGTTCCAGGATCGAGCCGTCAAGCCCGAGTTTGGTGCGAAGCGCGGCAATATCGGCGGCCGTCGCGTCGGGCCCGAGCATGACCGCGGCCGGGTCGCCGGGCGTCACCCGCACGATCACGAAGACGATGGTGGCGACCAGGGCCATGACCACAATCATGCCGAGAAGCCTGTTGAGAACCGAGCGGAGCATCCGTGTTGAAATCGTCCCGTGGCTGGTTGTCTGAGCGGGCCGCCGGCCGGCGGCCTCGCCGGGCGGATGCCCGGCTGCCTTTCCCCAAGCAAAGGGGAAAGGCAGGAGGTACGGCTATTTGCCTTCCAGATAAGCATTCCAGAAATAGGGCCAGGGCGCGGGCGTGACGCCCTTGAGGTTCGGCACCTCTGCGGCCAGGGCGTTGAAATCGCCGACCTTGTAAACCGCCGCTTCGTCGTAGATCACCTTCTGGACGTTTTCGTAGAGCTTGGCGCGCTTGGCCGGATCGGCCTCGGAGTTGAATGCGTCCAGCACCTTGTGCTTGGCGTCGCTCGACCACCAGCCCGGGGTGTTGTCGGACATGAAGCCGTTGAGGGACGGCTCGGCGAGAAAGGGACTGTGGGTGATGTAGATGTCCCACAGCGCCGGATCGGTGCGGTTCTTGGTCAGTGTCGCCCATTCGACGACATCGAGTTGGACCTTGAAGCCGGCCTGCTCCAGATAGGCCTGAGCCACTTGTGCCATCTTGTAGTGGAATTCGTACTGGCGGCTGGTCAGGATGCGCAGCGGCTTGCCGTCATAGCCGGCTTCCTTGAGCAGTGCGGCGGCCTTCTCGGTGTCGCCCTCGGGCTTGTAGGCTTCGGTACCAGTGTTCGAATGCCAGGCGAAGCCTTCCGGATACATGGCACCATCGACTGCATAGAAATCCTTGGAACCGAAGGCGGCGAGCAGCATATCCTCAGGCGCCAGCGCTGCCTGGATGGCCTTGCGGATACGGACGTCGGAATTCAGTCCCTGTTTGGTGTTCATCACGAACACGGGCCAGCCGAACGGCTTCAAGATAAGTGGCTTTGTCTTGCCGCCGGAAATCTTGTCGTAGGATTCGACAGGAAGAGAATCGGCATAGGCGAACTGGCCGGCGACGGCGCCCTCGACGCGCGTATTGGGATCCGGAACAGGCACGAAGCGAATTTCGTCCAGATATTGTTTCCTTGCCCCGCCATAGCCATCCGGCTCTCCGTCGCGGGACCTGTAGCCATCGAAGCGGGCGAGTTGGATGAACTGATCCGGCTTACGGTCCTTGAGCATGTAAGGCCCGGTTCCGATGAACTTTGTCAGCGGATCTTCGTCGGCATTTTCAGAGGGGATGATGATGGCCGCCGCATTGTTGAGCGACAAAAGAGACAGCAGCGGCGCGTAGGGCTTCTTTAGCGTAATCTTGACCGTCTTCTCGTCGAGGGCGTCGAGCGAGCTTATGACGTCCGCCGCCTGCTTGCCGCGCGTCGCCACCTTCATCCAGCGTTTCAGCGAGGCCATGACATCGGCCGATGTCATATCGGAACCGTCATGGAACTTGACGCCCGTCCTTAGCGGGATCGTGTAAGTTAGTCCGTCCGGCGATATCGTCGGCAGGTCGGCGGCCAGGAGCGGCGTGATGCCCCACTTGTTGTCGAACGTATAGAGCGTCTCGTAAATGTGCTGCGTGATGATGCCGACCAGATCGGCGGTCGATGCCATTGGATCCAATGTCGGAGGCTCGCCGACGGTGGCGACGTCGATCACACCCCCCTTCTGCGGTTCAGCCCATGCCAGCGCCGGCAGCAATGCGGCGAACGACGCGACGACTTGCAGTACGCGCTTCATTCGTTCTCCTCCAGGTTCCAGTTTTATGGAATATATAGTCTAGTTACGCACTAAGCTTACGCCCATGAGGCCTCGCGTCAAGCGGCGAAGCCCGAGCTGGGCTAGATTGCGGATCCGGTCCGTGCGCGAACGGTCATGAGACAACTTCATCAGATCTCTCCGCACTGGCCGAACCCGCTTTCTGAATAGCGTTGGGCCTTGTGGCGCAGCCTTGCGCCGGTTGGCGCGCTCTTCCCACGGAAGACATGCCATTGCTTTTGATGCTCAGGATTGCGGCCGACGCGGAACCGCGGCCCCTAGCAGGCTGCTGTTGAAGAAGTCTGCCGTATAGCCTTGAGGATGGCCTCCTCGCCGTTGTGGTAGGTGAATGTGATCTCGATCGAGCCGTCGTCGAGCAGTTCGGCGTGGCCGTCGCCTGTGACTTCGTCCATCTCGTCACATCCGGCCCATGTGAAGTGAACCATCGACGGGCTGTAGATGAGGTCGAGGCCGGCTTGCAGGACGCCAAGGGCGATCTCGCCATTGTTGTCGCCGCCAATGGCGATCATGGCGGGGCCGCCGAGGTTCAGGTAGCTGCGATCCCACAGATCGGCTTCCACGATGCGCCAGCGGCCGATCAACTGGCAGCCTGCGGCCACAGTCATATCGGCACCGCCATGAGCTTGGGCAGCCGCACCAGGTTGTAGGCGGCAGCCGCGAAGGTGAAGGCCCACCCAACGCGGTCGCGACCGCGCAACTTGGTCTTCGGCTGCCCGGCGACCGTCTTGATCCAACCGAAAGCTTCCTCGATCCGCTTGCGGATACACTGGCTGACGGCATAGCCGCCGTGCCGGATCGTGCGGCGATCGATCGCCGAACTTCGCCCGTTCGTGTTCTGCGCCACGTGCGGTGTCACCCGCATCGAGCGCAACTCGTTGACGAAGTCCTCCGCGTCATAGGCATTGTCGGCGCCGAGCGTGACCGCGCCCGGCCGGTCGGCACGAGGCTCGATGATGTGCAGCGCAGCCACCCGCTCGGCATGTCCGTCGGCCAGCGTCAGGCAGGCATCGACCAGCAGACCATGGCGGTTCTCCATCAGCTCATGCCCCATGAAGCACAGCTTGGTCTCTTTGCCTTTGCCCTTGCGGTATAGCCTGGCGTCCGGATCGGCGGTCGAGACATGCGTGTCGTTCGATCGCTTCCGGCCATGGAAATCCGCTTCGGTGTTGCGCCCATCGCCTTGCGCCGGTGGCTCGTCCGAACCGTCCTTCGCTTTGACGCTCTTCATCGAGGCCCAGGCCTCAATCAGCGTGCCGTCGACCGAGAAGTGGTCCGTCGACAGAAGTTTTTTCACCTTGGGCTGTGCCAAGACCGCCGCCAGGAATTTCGCCGCGACGTCGCCTTCCAGCAGCCGGTCACGATTCTTCGAGAACACTGAAGGGTTCCATGCCGCATCGTCGACGCCGATGCCGACGAACCAGCAGAATAAGAGATCGTATTCCAGCCGCTCCATCAAAAGCCGCTCCGAGCGGATCGAATAGAATGCCTGCAACAGCATCGCTCTGAGCACCTTCTCGGGCGGGATCGATGGCCGCCCGATCGACGAATACAGCGCCGCGAACTCCCCCTCCAGCGCCGACAGCGCCTCGTTCACGATCGCACGAATGGCCCGCAGCGGATGATCTCGTCGCACCCGCGCCTCATGGTCCACGTAGCTGAACAACTCGCCAGTTCGATCGTCGCCGCCGCGCACCCTTCACCTCCGAATCCCTTCGGAGCCAACGAATCACGCTCATGGCTCGACGGCGAGCGACTTTTTCAACGGCCTGCTAGGGCGTTTGTCGGGTCGCGATCACAAATGAACCGCTCGGGTTAATTTGCCCCATGGCCGGTCAGTGGCTCTTGCCTGGCCAATTCAGCTCGATCCAGGCCGGTGCATGATCGCTTGGCTTCTCCCAGCCGCGCACTAAGACATCGACACCGGCGCCTTGGAGTCTAGGCGAAAGAGCGGGGCTGATCAGGAGATGATCCATCCGCAGGCCAGAGCTGCGATCGTAACCGTGCCGGTTGGAGAAATTCCAGTAGGTGTAAACACCTTTTTCCGGGTGGATGCGCCTTACGGCATCGGTCCAGCCCATCGTCAACATATCGGCGTAAGCCTGACGAGACTCTGGAAAATAAACGGCATCGGCCAGCCAGCGCGCCGGCACCACTGCATCGGAGGCTGTGGGCACCACATTATAGTCGCCGCACAGGACCGTGTCGTATTTGAGCAGTGTCTGGGCATAGCTGGTCAGACGCTGGAACCAACTGAGCTTGTAGTCAAATTTGGGGCCTGGTGCGGGATTTCCGTTCGGCAGGTAGATGCAGCCGATCACCAGTCCTCCGACTTCGGCTTCGATATATCGGCTATGGGTATCGTCGGGGTCGCCCGGCAGGCCGCTCCTGCGCTGCAAGGGCTGTCTGCCGCGGGCAAGAATTGCCACCCCGTTGTAAGATTTCTGGCCGTGCCAGATGGCACCATAACCGGCATCATTGAGGGCGCCGACAGGAAACTTCTCGTCCGACGTTTTTAGTTCCTGAAGACAAACGACGTCGTGTGTAGTTTCGTTGAGCCACTTGAGCAGGACCGGCAGTCGTCCGTTGACGCCGTTTACGTTGAAGGTTGCGATGGTGATCATTCGCCATCTCAAGCCGAAACCGTTCGCCGGGTTGTCTCCGGCAACTTCGGTCGCCCGGCTCGGAAGTGCCTAGCTGTCGTCCTTATAAGACTTTGCAGCTTCATCGATCTTTCGCCAATCGTTTCCGTGACGCCGCACAAGCTCTCGCGCCTGGGTTGGCGATATGTTTTGGGTCTCCACGATGTGGTCCACTTCCGCCTCTTCGCCTTTAAGGGGACGCGAGCGAGGTCTCGCTCGCCGTGGGACCGCTGGATGCTTGGCGTCTCGTCTGGGCATCAATCGACCCTCTCCGGAGCACAATTAACGGTTCAGCGCGGTGAAAGTTTCCGCATGCGGCCGCTCGCGGCTGTGACATAGAAGCCCGCGGTGGCGTTGTTGAGCCCAAATGGCCTGCGCCGCGTTCTTTATGAGCATTGCTGCCATTCGCAATCTGATGGAAGATTCCGACCGCCCTGCCGCACCGCGGCCAATTCCTGGTGCGAAGCGCGCTTTGCGTACGATCGAAAGGCGATTGAGCGGTTTCGACAGGTACTTCCGCGGGCCAGGTGGAGCTACGAGCGCAGGAGTTGGTTCGTGCCGGGAAAAAGCGCGTCGCGGCGGATCCAGCGCTGGTTAGCACAAGAGGCGGCTCCGCGCGCAGCGCATGATGACGCCAAGGGACGAGACGCCTTCGCCTTCGAGCCTCTATCGAGCCGGTATCTGGCAATCGCCGACGACCTGCGCATCCGCACGCCCTATCGCGAGCGGTTGTTGAGGAAATGCAAGCCGTTCCATGGGCCAGCTGGGATGGCGAACTGCGGGCTTGGAAGGTGCCTTTTCGCTCCTACGAGGAGTTGAGGCGCCGCTGGCCAAGCATCGAAAGGTCCGCCCACCGGGCGGAACCAGAGAAGAGGAAGCGGCGAAGGGAAGCGTCCAGAAATTCGGAGGAATATAAGGCCGCCAAGTTGCGGCATGCTGAACGCAGGCGGCATCGCTATCCCCTGCCACCTGATGATTTACCTCCTGTTGGCAAGGCTGTGGCAACGCAGCAATGCGGTATCGTCATCTTTACCGAAATCACTAATGAATCTGTCGAACCGCGGATTTGACAGCGTCCTATCCGCACTTGGTGGGTGCGCACATCGATCTTGTTTGGGGCCGTTGGCGGCCGGCGACACTGGCTGAATTGATCGGAACATGGCCGGCCCGGCGTGCTGCCGGATCGTCAGAAACGGACAGGGGCTGGTGGCACGCAACGGTCGCTGAACTCAGAATCGCCCGCCGAAAAGCACGAAGCCTGGAGCGGAGGGGGCGAGGGGGCGAGG
>NZ_JAIUID010000026.1:0-39827 GCF_020165435.1 Mesorhizobium sp. BR1-1-2 | reverse complement strand
GGCGCCCCCCCCCCGCGCCCGTATCGGACTGATCAGCGGGCCGCGGTCCAGCCCTTGTAGTCCTTGAGATTCTCGGCGGTGATCAGCTTCGGATCGAGCAGCACCACCGGCTCCGCCGGCTTCTTGCCGGCAAGCACGTCGGCGGCCATCGTCAGCGACTGGCCGGCCATCACATAAGGGTCCTGCGAGGCTGAAGCCTTGATCATGGACTTGCCGGATGCCAGTTCCTTCTCGATGTCCGGCGCGCCGTCGACGGCGGTGAAGATGAACTCCGAGCGGTTGAGCTGCTTGGCGGCGAGCTCGGCGCCGATCGCCGTCGGATCGTTGATGGCGAACACCGCATCGATCTTGTCGAAACGGGTCAGCAGCGACTGGAACACCTTCAGGCCGCCGTCGCGCGAGCCTTCGGCGTTCTGGTCGTCGGACAGGATCTTGATGTCGGGATGCTGGGCAAGCACGTTCTTGCAGCCCTTCACGCGCTCCAGGATCGACGAAGACGCCGGACCGTTGAGGATGACGTAGTTGCCCTTGCCGCCGGTTTGGTCGACCAGATATTGGCAGGCCTCCTCGCCGGCCTTGACATTGTTGGTCATTACGGTGACGTCGGCGCCTGGCGCGGAGACGTCGAAGGCGGCCACCACGATGCCTGCCGCCTGCGCCTTCTTCACCGCCGGCGCGATCGCCTTGGCGTCGACGGCGTTGAGCATGATGACGTCGACGCCGGCGGCGATGAAGGAATCGACCTGCGAGACCTGCTTGTTCAAGTCATAGTCGGCCGACACCGACGTGACCTCGACGTTCGGATTGATCTTCTTGGCCGCGTCCTCGATGCCCTTGATGGTGGCGACGAAGAAGGGGTTGCCGAGCAGGCCGACCGAGATGCCGACCTTGTTCAGGTCCTTGGCCGATGCCGGCGCAATGGCGACGGCCGCGAACGCGGCGCCGCAAAGCAGTTTGGCGATGGTCTTCATTACGCTTACTTCCTCCTGATGCCCCGCGCCTCTCACGGTGCGCTACACAAGCCGGTCTTTGATGCCGGCGACAAGGTCACTCACGTTCTTGCCCCTGCCTGGAGCCTGTAGCGGTCGAGGGCGACCGCCACGATGATGACCAATCCCTTGATGATGTACTGCCAGATGTCCGAGACGCCGGCCAGGATGAGCCCGTTGGACAGCACGGCGATGATCAGCCCGCCGATCAGCGTGCCCCAGATCGAGCCGACGCCGCCGACGAAGCTTGTGCCGCCTAGGATGACCGCGGCGATGGCGTCGAGTTCGTAGGACTGGCCGAGCTGCAGGCCGTTGGCGGCATAGAGCCTGGCCGCCGACATGGCGCCGCCGAGGCCTGCCAGCAGGCCGGACACGCCATAGACGAAGAGCAGCACCAGCGGCACCTTGATGCCGGTCAGCCGCGCCGCCTCGGCATTGCCGCCGACGGCATAGATCCAGGTGCCGAGCACGGTGCGCTTCAGCACCAGCCACGACACCACCACCACCGTCAGCGCGATGATGACCAGCCAGGGAACGCCGAACAGCGATCCATTGCCGATGAAGTCAAACGGCAGGTCGGAGTTGAACACGGTCGTGTCTTCACCGAGCAGGCGGGCGACGCCGCGCACGGCGGTGAGCGAGCCCAGCGTGACGATGAAGGGCGGCAGCCTGATATAGGCGATGAGCAGCCCGTTGATGACCCCGAAGCCGAGACCGACCAGGATGGCCGCCGGCACGCCGAGCAGGCCCCAGTCGGGCACCAGCGACACCAGCACCGCCACCATCGCGGAAGCGGCAAGGATCGAGCCGACCGACAGGTCGATGCCGCCGGTGAGGATGACGAAGGTCATGCCGGCCGCCAGCACGATGTTGATCGACGATTGCTGCGTGACGATCAACAGGTTGGTGCCGGTGAGAAAGCGCGGATTGATGAACTGGAAGCCGGCCGCCAGCAGCACCAGCACCGGCAGCATGCCGAGCGCGGCCAAAGCCGTGCGCAGCCGCCGGCTCCTGACTGCCGCCTGATCCACCGTCGTCGTCGCGGTCGTTCTGTCGGTCATTCCTTCGGTCCTTCTTGGGCCGCTCCCGTCGCAAGTTCCATGATCGCTTCCTGGCGAAGCGGCTCGCCCGGAGACGCCGTCACCTCACCCGATATGGCGCCGTCGCGCATCACCAACACCCGATCGGCGACGCCGATCACCTCCGGCAGTTCGCTGGAGATCATCAGTATGGCGATGCCCCGGTTGGCGAGATCGTCGATCAGCCGGTAGATTTCCGATTTGGCGCCGACATCGACGCCGCGCGTCGGCTCGTCGAGGATGACCACCTTCGGCTCGGTCTCCAGCAGGCGAGCGAGCAGCACCTTCTGCTGGTTGCCGCCTGACAGCGAACCGGCATTGGCCTGCGCCGAGCGGGTGCGTATCGAAAGATCGGCGACGGCTTTCGCAGCGCGCCTGTCGGCGGCGGCGAAGTCGCGGAAGCCGCCGGCGCGCGCATCCCTGGCCAGCACGCCCATGTTGATGTTGTCGGAAATAGACATGTCGAGGAACAGGCCGAGTTCCTTGCGGTCCTCGGTGAGGTAGGCGATGCCGGCATCGAGCGCCTCGCGCGGCGAGCCGATGGCGATCGGCTTGCCGTCGAGCTCCAACGTGCCGGCGCTGCGCCGGTCGGCGCCGAAGATGAGCCTGGCAAGTTCGGTGCGGCCCGAGCCGACCAGGCCCGCCAGCGCCAGCACCTCGCCGTGATAGAGGTCGAAGGAGCAGTCCTTCAGCAGCCTGCCGTCGGACATGCCGCGCACCGACAGCGCCACGGCGCGTTTTTCGCCCGGCGGGCGGTGATCCTTCTTGTAGAACGCCGAGAGATCGCGGCCGACCATCATCGAAACGAGGCGCGAGGCGCTGAGGTCGGCGCGCTCCAGCGTGCCGACATAGCCGCTGTCGCGCAGCACGCTGACGCGGTCGGCGAGCTGGTACACCTCTTCCATGCGATGGCTGATGTAGATGATGGCGATGCCTTGCGCCTTCAGCGTCGCGATTACCTCGAACAGCCGCTCGGTCTCGCGCGAGGTCAGCGACGTGGTCGGCTCGTCCATGACGATGATGCGCGCATTGGTCGACAGCGCCCGGGCGATCTCGACCAGTTGGCGTTCACCGAGCGACAGGCCGGAAACCAGGGCACGCGCCGAAAAGGAAACGCCGAGCCGGCCGATGATCTCGGTTGCGCGCCGGTTGCACTGGTCGCGGTCGACGATGCCGAAACGGCGCGGTTCGTTGCCGAGGAAAATGTTCTGCGCCACCGTCAGATTGGGCGCCAACGACAGTTCCTGGTAGATCACCGCGACGCCGCTGGCGCGCGCTTTGATCGGATCGCCGGTCGCGGAGGGCATGCCATCGATCAGGATCTCGCCGCCGGGATCGGGACGATAGGCGCCCGAAAGCACCTTCATAAGCGTTGACTTGCCGGCGCCGTTCTCGCCCATCAGCGCGTGCAGTTCGCCGGCATGGACGGTAAGCGAAACATCCTGCAGGGCGCGGATCGCGCCGAACGTCTTCGAAATATGGCGCATTTCCAGCACCGGGTGGCGTTCCATCCCCATGCCGGCTGCCTCAGTCTTGGCCCCCGCGCTCATCGGGCTGCGGCCTTGCCGGCGGTCCCGGCGACCAGATCGCGCCAGCCGTCGCGGTAGCCGGCGAGGTTGGTGAAGCGCGCTGCCTTCACCGGCTCCGGCGGCTCGGCGGCGAATTCACGCCCGACGCTTTCGAAAGCCAGAGCCGCCGCGCCCGTGGCGCTGCCTTCCAGCGAAGCGCCCTGCATGAAGGCCTGCTCCGGCCGCAATTGCGCCAGGAGGCTGGCGAGCAGGCCACCAGTGTTGAGCCCGCCGTCGACGATCACGGTGTTGCTGGAATGGATGAGGTCGAGGCAGAGGTCGAGCATCAGCGCGACATAGAGCAGGGCCACGGCCGCACGCTCGCCGGCATCTGGCGTGCGTCCGACCAGCCGGCCCGAACGGCTTGGCATCGGCCCGCCCGGCGCGAAGCTCGGCAGCGCCATCATGCCGGCATCGATCGCCCGCTGCACCGCCGCGCCGTCGACCGGGCCTTGCCGGCCGGCGCTGATGGCGGCGAATTCGCGCCCGCCCATGAAACGGATGGTCGGCACCGGGCCGCCATCCACATCGACATTGACCAGCATGTCGCGACCGCGGTCGAGCGCCTCGAGCGGACAGTCGGGATTGAGCACGACGACCCAGGTGCCGGTCGAAACCACAGTCACCGGGCCCAGCCCCTGCCGCCGATAGGCGTGGAGCGCGGCATTCGAGTCGTGGACGCCGTTGTGGATGGCGAGCGGCCGCGACGCGCTGCCGAAGTCCTGCTTGCCGATGACAGTACCGGCACGCGCGAAGGCCGGCATCTGGTGGCGCCACCCCTCGGCGTCGACCAGTGAGGAAAAATCGTGACGACGCGGCGCCCACAAATGCGAATGGCAGCCAAGATAGGACACTTCGCAAACCGGCCTGCCGCCAAGGCGCCAGCTCCAATATTGCGGATAGCCAAGGATCCATTTCGCCGCCGCGAAAGCGTCGGGTGCGGCCTCCTGCAGCCACAGCATGTGGCGGCCGTAATTGAAGCCCAGCGGCAGCCGCGGCGAGAACGTCTCGGCATAGTCCGGAATGCGGCGATCGATCCGCGCGGCGATTTCGGCCGGCGGCTCCTGCTCATAGTCGAGGATCGGATGCGTCAGCGCCGCGTCGTCGACCAGGGCGAAGGTGCAGCCATGGCCCGAAACCATCACCCCTTCCACGCCATGGTTTTCGATCGCAGCGGTGACGGCGCCGAGCGCCCAATCGTGGAGGTCGGCCTCATCGAGCACGCTGAAGCCGCCTTGGCGCGTCCATTTCGGCTGGGTCCGGCGCTCGTCGAGAATGCGTCCGTCCTGGCCGAAGACGAACAGCTTCGAATTGGTCTTGCCGAAGTCGAGCACCGCGACCTTCATGCGATGGCTCCCATGGGGGAAGCAATCCGCACCATGACGCCGGCATCCTCCAGCATGCGCGCGTCGGCATCGGAAAGACCGTCGTCGGTGACCAGCGTGCCGATACGCGACAGGGGCAGCGCGACGTTGCGGGCCTGGATCGAGAGCTTGCGGCTGTCGGCCAGCACGACGATCTGGTCGGCGCACTGGCTAAGATCGACGATCGAGCGCACCAGCAGCGGGTGCGATTCCAGCAAGCCTTCCTGGCCGATGCCTTGCGCGCCGAGAAAGAACTTCGAAGCGTAGAAAGGTGCCGGATGGGTGAGCGAGTGAATGATCCCCGGCTCGCGGTGCAGGTCGCCGCCGGCAACGGTCAGGCTGCAGTGGCCATGATCGCTCAGATAGGCCGCCAGCGGCATCGAGTTGGTGTAGAGCCGGATGTTGCGCTCGGCGAGCTTGACCCCGAGATGGAAGCAGGTCGAGCCGCCATGCACGATGACCGCGTCGCCGTCGCGCACCATGGTCGCGGCGACATTGGCGATCTGCCGCTTGGCCTCGACCGCGAGGTCGCGATTCTCGTCATAGGGCCGGGCATAGGCGACGCCGGCATGCGACGTGCCGTCGAGCGCCGAAACACCGCCATAGACCTTGCGCGCCTCGCCCGCCTCGTCGATCCGGTCGATGTCGCGCCGCACCGTCGCGGCCGAAACGCCGAGCCGCTCCTGCAGCTCCCGCACCGAGGCGAAGGGGCGATCGCGCAGGAGTTCGACGATCTGACGCTGGCGGCCGGAGTCGCTCAACTGTTTCCTCCAAAAACGCCGTTCTGCGACGGCAGTTGGTGTAACTTACTCAACATTAGCTCGATTGCAAGCCGCAACTGACGGTATCCGATCACGGTTGACGGAACTCACTCTTATCTGCGATATCAACCCCGTCGAATGCCCGACCACCGCATTCGACGGTTGGCGGATTGTTGGAGGAGAGGCGTGATGGCGACCCAGGCGGATGCGCAGGAATTGGCGGCGCTGCGGGCGCTTTCGGCCGCCATCGGACAGGATCCGCTTTTGACCCAGGGCGCCGGCGGCAACACGTCGCTGAAAGCCGGAGACACGCTGTGGATCAAGGCCTCCGGGACGTGGCTGAAGGACGCGCTCGCCGACGACATCATGGTGCCGGTGGCGATGGCGCCATTGCTCGAGGCGGTTGAACGACGCGATCCCGCCGCCGACCAGCCGCAGGCCTTCGCCATCGGCGCGCTCAACCCGCGCGGGCTGCGCCCCTCCATCGAGACCACGGTGCATGCCTTGATGCCGCAGCGCGTGGTCCTGCATGTCCACTGCGTCGACACCATTTCGCTTGCGGTGCAGGCCGATTGCGAGGTCCTGGCCGCGCGCCGGCTCGCAGGCATCCAATGGGCCTATGTTCCCTACCGGCGGCCGGGCCTGCCGCTGGCCCAGGGCATCTCCGAAAGGCTGCGGCCGGGCGTCGATGTCCTGATCCTGGGCAATCACGGCCTCGTCGTCGCGGCCGAGACCGTTACCGAGGCCGAGGCGCTGTTGCGCCGCGTCACCGGGCTTCTGGCAAGGGCGCCGCGCGAGGCGGCCGCGCCCGACATCGCGGCACTGACCGCGCTTGCCGCCAACTCCGGCTACCGCTTGCCCGCCGATATCGAGGCGCACGCGGTCGCCATCGATCCCGACAGCCGTCGCATGGCATCGGGCGGCAGCCTCTATCCCGACCATGTCATCTTCCTCGGCGAGGGTTCGGTGGTGGCTGCGCGCGGCGAGGACGTCGCCGCTGTCGTCGGGCGCCGCGGCGCCCAGCCCGCATCGATCCTGTTCCCCGGCCTCGGCGTCCTGATGCGCGCCAACGCCAGCGCCGGCGCCGACGCCATGCAGCGTTGCCTTGCCGACGTGACGGCGCGGGTCGATGTTACGGCGACTTTGAATTACCTTACCGAGGCGGAGAACGACGAACTCGTCAACTGGGACGCCGAGCAGTACCGCCAGAAACTGAACGCCTCCGGTGGCTGACATGTCGCCCGTCGCCCGCTCGCCTCTCTCCGGTTGCCTCGTCGTGGGCGTCGATGTCGGCACCTCGGGCGCCCGCGCCGTAGCCATGCGCCCGGACTTTTCCATTGCCGGCCATACCGCCGTCCGCCTCGACGCATTTGGTCAGGACCCGCGCAGCCCGGCGGCATGGTGGCAAGCGGTCCGGGCAGCGCTGGCGGAGTTGATTGCGGGCATCGACCGGACCACGGTCCGCGCCATCGCCGTCGATGGCACCTCGGGCACGTTGCTGCCGGTCGATGTCGCCGGACGGCCGCTCGCCGAACCGCTGATGTACAACGACAAGGTCGCCGACGACGACATACTGGCCGCGATCGCGCGCGAGGCGCCGGCGGGCAGCGCCGCGCACGGCGCGACCTCAGGCCTCGCCAAGGCGCTTCACTTCCAGCATCTGCCGGGCGTGGCGGCGGTGCTGCATCAGGCGGACTGGATCGCCGGACAGTTCTCGGGCCGCTTCGACATCAGCGACGAGAACAACGCCTTGAAAACCGGCTACGATGTCGAGACCCGCCGTTGGCCGGACTGGATCGCGGCGACCGGAATGCGCATGGATTTGCTGCCTGACGTCGTCGAGCCGGGCGACGTCACGGGCACGCTCACCGCGGCCATGGCGGATCTGTTCGGCTTGACCCGCGACGTGATCGTCATTGCCGGCACGACCGATGGCTGCGCCTCTTTCCTGGCGACGGGTGCCGCGGGGGTCGGCGACGGGGTCACGGCGCTTGGATCCTCGCTTACCATCAAGGTCCTGTCCGACCGGCCGATTTCGGCGCCGCGATACGGCATCTACAGCCATCGGCTGGGCAATGCCTGGCTGGCCGGCGGGGCCTCGAACTCCGGCGGCAAGGTGCTGGCGCAGCATTTTCCGCTCGCGCGCATCATCGAGCTCAGTGCCATGATCGACCCGGCGACCGAGACCGGCCTCGACTATTATCCGCTCGCCACATCGGGCGAGCGGTTCCCGATCGCCGATCCGGCGCTCCCCCCGCGCCTGGTCCCGCGCCCGGCGGATGATGCCGACTATCTCAAGGCAATGTTCGAAGGCATGGCCGCGATCGAGGCGCTCGGCTATCGCCGGCTTGGTGAGCTCGGCGCGCCGGCGCTAACTTCGGTGCGCAGCGTCGGCGGCGGCGCGGCAAATCCGGCGTGGAGCGCGATCCGACAGCGCAAGCTCGGCGTCGCGTTCCTGCCCGCCCTTTCCGACGAGGCAGCCGCCGGCACCGCCAGGCTGGCGCTGAAGGGGGCAGACAGGGCAGGGTTGCTATCTCTGAAAGAAGCCGGGCCGCTATGAGTACCGCAATGGTCGAACGCCTCGACGGCATCGGGCCGCTGGTGGAGCGCTACCAGGTTTTCCTGCTCGACCAGTTCGGGGTGCTGCATGACGGCTCCGCCCCCTATCCAGGCGCGGTGGCAGCGTTGTCGGAACTGAAGCGCGCCGGAAAGACCGTGGTGCTGGTCTCCAACTCCGGCAGGCGCGCCAAGCCCAACGAAGACCGCTTGCTGAGGCTCGGCTTCGAGGCCGGAAGCTGGGATCATTTCGTTTCCTCCGGTGAGGTGGCGTGGCGATCCTTCCATGAAATGGCGGCGACCGGAGCGTTGCGGCCCGGCACGAACTGCCTGTTGATCAGCCGCGATAATGACCGCACAGCGATCGAGGGCCTGCCTTTTGTGTTGACCGGAGCCGGCGATACCGCCGACCTGGTACTGATCGCGGCCAGCGAGGGCGACCGCTACGACCTCGACCACTATCGCCGGCTGCTTGCGCCGGCGGCGGCGCGAAAGGTGCCATGCTTCTGCACCAATCCCGACAAGATCATGCTGACGGCGGTCGGGCCCCGCTTCGGCGCCGGCCGGCTGGCGGACCTTTATGAGAGCCTGGGCGGCAGCGTCACTCGCATCGGCAAGCCCGGTCCGGCGATTTTCGAGGCAGCACTGGCGTTGGCCGGTGCGCCCGACCGCCGCACTGTGGTCTGCGTCGGCGACAGCGTCGAGCATGACATCGCTGGCGGCAAGGGCGTCGACCTCGCCACCGCACTGGTTCTAAGCGGGATATTGGCGGACACGCCGGACCTTGCCGCAGTTTTCGACGAATACGGGGCCCAGCCGGACTACATCACGGGGTCCTTCAGCTTCCGTTGACCGCCTCGAGCATGCGCCTTGCGCTCTCTTCGTCGGTGATCAGGATCGTCGGCGCGATCAGGTTCATGGCGCCGAGCAGCGCCGCTGTCTTCTCTTCGCCGCCGGACGTGAGAATGCGGATCGGCGCCTTGCGCAGCCGATCGACCTCCACCGACATCACATGGCTGTTGACGGGATGATCGACCAGATCGCCATTGCGGTCGAAGAAATGGAACAGAAGGTCGCCAACGGCGCCACGCGCGACCAAGGCTTCGCGGTCCGCCTCCTTGAGAAAGCCGCCGCGAGAGAAGGTGGTGGCCGAAGCGATACCGCCGACGCTCAGCAGAACGGCATCGAGCACGTTGGCCATCTCAAAGACTTCCTGCAGGCCGCAACGCTCGACCAGCGCGATCTTGGTCTCGACGCTGTCTACGACGGCCGGCGTCGGGATCAGATAGCCGTCGCCCTGGAAGATTTGGGCGAAGCGCCAGGCGAACTCGGCCGGGTTGTAGCGGCGCACGACGCCCACACCGCCCAGCAGCGAAATCACCTTGAAGTCGGTGAGCGATTTGGCGCTGATGAAGGGCAGGCTCGAGAACAACGTCTGACCCCAGCCGACGCCGACGCGCATGCCGGATTTCATCGTGTCGGACAGGAAAATCCCGGTCTTGGCGCTGATCGCGGGGATCGGATCGGCATTGGGCGCGGTCAGCGGCGCCACCAGCGCCTGCTTCAGGCCGAACGTGCGCTCCAGCGCGCGCTCCAGCCGCACGATCTCGGACAACTCGCTTTCGATGGTGATTTTCACCTCGTTGCGCGAACGTGCCTCCGCCAGCATGCGCACGATGGTGACGCGGCCGACGCCGAGCACGTCGGCGATCTCGTTCTGCGTCATCTGCTCGACGAAATACATCCAGGCGGCGCGGATCCTGAGGCGGTCCGTACGGCTCTCGTTGACGACCTGTTCGGGCGCCTCGGCCCCGCCGTTTTCGCTATCGCCCTGCCGTCGCCTGCCCAACTGTCTGTCTCCCCGCTCGGCAATGTAGGAGTCCCTCGCCGATTCTCCACGCTGGTTTAATATCGCCTATTGATCTACCAATCGATAGGAACAATGTAGGGTCAGCGGCCGGCTCTCGGCGGCCGAGGCCGGTAGACGTTTTCGAGGCGATTCGCGATGCTCCGACAAATCTCCAGGGATGTCCGCGTCAATTTGAAGGACCGGCTGCGCGACGTCCGCGACATCATTCGCCAGAGCCGCCACGACAGCGACAGCGATGCCAATCTCGTGCGGGAAGCAACCAGCCATTTGCCGCCGTTCCCGGGCAAAGGCATCGAAGGCCTGCTCGGCCATGCCGCCAGTGCCGTCGACGAGGCCTTGTCGATCGCCGAATCCTTTGTCCCGCATGAACGCCCGACGAAGATCGACGGAACGACCGTGAAAGGCCTTGGCATCTATTTCCCGCCCGGCAACGAGGAACGCCGGTCGAGCGCCGAGCGCGTCTTTCGGCGCGACATGTATTATCTGACCAGGACCGTGCTCGCCGCCCTGAAGATCGATAATGCCCGGATCCACGAGGCGGATTTCGCCGCCGTCCACGCGGCCATGCGAAAACGCCACGCCGGTCTGCTGGCAGCGATACCCGCCAGACCCGCCCCCGCCGCGCTGCCGGCCGTCGCCGCTGCCTGTGCGGCGCTGCTGGTCGAGTGCCTCAACCACCGTCCTGTCCGCTTTGCCGAAGCCGAACCGGAGGCGATCGGCGACCGGACGCTCGACATAGCCTGCCTGGCGCCTGTCGTCCTGGCCTGCGGCCTGGCCACCACGGCCAGCGACGGTGCGCCGGAGCCCGACATGCTGGAGATCGCGGTTCTGGCGGCCGGCATCCGTCACGACCGCATCGTCAAGGCCTGTGCCAAGGCGAGCCCAGCCGATGAATTGACACCTGTCTTCGCCACCTTGCTTGCCCATCTGCCCTAGCTGCCGGTTCCGGTCGAGACTAGCGCCCGGCAGCCATGGCCGTGATGGTCTTCTTGGCGCGCTGGATCGAGGCCGGGCTCATCGAGAGCTCGGTCAGCCCCATCTCGAGAAAGGCCGGGATGAGGTCCGGGCGGCCGGCCGCCTCGCCGCACATGCCCACCATGATGCCGGCGGCCACGCCGGCCTTTGCCGTCAACTCGATCGCCGACATGACGGCCGGGTTGGCGACATCGTTGAGCTTGGCCACGGTCGGGTTGAGCCGGTCGGCGGCCATGATGTACTGGGTCAGGTCGTTGGTGCCGATCGAGAAGAACGACACTTCTTTCGCCAGCGCCGGCGCGATCAGCACGGCGGCCGGCGTTTCGATCATCACGCCGAGATCGAACGCCGCATGCGGCACGCCTTGCACCTTCAGTTCCGCCGCGCATTCGGCAACCAGGACCCGCGTCTGCCGCACCTCCGATATGTCGGAGACCATCGGCAACATCACCTTGATGTTGCCGTGCACGGCTGCCCTGAGCAGCGCCCGTAGCTGGCGCCTGAAGATGTCGGGCCGATCGAGGCACATGCGGATGCCGCGCCAGCCGAGGAAGGGATTTTCCTCGTCGGGAAATTCGATGCCGGCGATCGGCTTGTCGCCGCCTATGTCGAGCGTGCGCACGATGACGGGATAGGGCGCGAATGCCTTGGCCAGCGCCGCATAGGTCTCGGCCTGCATGTCCTCGGAGGGCAGATGCATATGGCGCATGAACAGAAGCTCGGTGCGGAACAGGCCGACGCCCATGGCGCCGGCTTCCTGCGCGGCCTCGATTTCCTCCAGCGAGCCGATATTGGCGGCGACCTCGATGACCCTGCCGTCCGCGAGTTTTGGCGTCACGGTCTTGAACACGGCCAGTCCGGCACGCTCCTTGGCGGCCGCCTCGACGCGGGCGGCAAAGTCCGCGCGGGTCGCCGCATCGGGATCGACGATCACCTGGCCGCCATTGCCGTCCACGGCCACCTCGCGCGCGCCGCGCAAGGCATTGACCTGGTCGCCAAGGCCAAGCACTGCCGGAATGCCGTGCGAACGTGCAATGATGGCGATGTGCGAGGTGGCCCCGCCATGGCCGCATACCACCCCGCCGATGCGCTTCAGCGGCGCCCGCGCCAGGTCCCAGGCGCCTATGTCGTCGGCGATCAGGATGGCGCCTTCGGGAATATTTTCGAGGCTGGCGTCATCCTGGCCGAGCAGCGCCAGACAGATCTGTCGTCCGACCGCATGCACGTCGTCGGCGCGCGCGTTGAGATAATGATCGTCGACCGCGCTGAAATCGGCGGCAATGGTGGAGGCGGCTGTGATGACGGCTGAGACGGCGTCATTGCCGCTTTTGATCGCCTTCTCGGCCTCGCCGGTCAGGCTGTCGTCGGCGGCGATGTCCCGCAACGCCGCGATGATGCCGCGATCTCCGGCGGACAGGGTGTCCTGCGCCAGCGCCTTGTCCATGCGCGCCTGAACGGCGGCGACGGCGGCGCGGAACCTGTCGATCTCGCCGGCGATCTCCTCCGCCTGCAGCATGCGGCCCTGTCCAGCGATGTCAGGCGGAAAATGCGCGAAGGCAGGCCCGATGGCGACGCCTTCGCTCGCCGCCACGCCTCGCAAACCGGCCACGCCTGAAACAGCCGGTACGGGTTCGGACGCCGGCACAGTGTCCTCGCCCGTATTGGCGGCCGGTTGCGGATCTTCTTCGTCGAGACCTGCCTTCGGATTCTCGAGATAGCCGATCAGCGCCTCGATCGCTTCGATGGCGTCCGCGCCATTCGCCCGCACGGTGACTTCCTGGTTTTCCTTCACCGCCAGCAGCATCAGCTTGACCGAGCTCTTGGCGCTGACCGCCTTGCCGTCCTTGACCAGCTCGACATCGGATTCGAAACCCTTGGCAAGCTTGACGAAGCGCGTGGCGGGACGAGCGTGCAAACCTTCATGCACTCTGACGATGGTCGAGCGTTCCATGGCAAATACTCTGTTGTGGCGCCGCGCCGACATGGGTCGCGGCGCGAATGCTTCAGGCAGCGATGGTGATGATCGCGTCTGTCTTCAGGGCGGCCACGAGCGCTTGGGTGTCGACCTGCGAAGCGCAGATCTCGCCCGGCCGCTCGGCCTCGGTGGCGCCATTGAACGAGATGACGACATGCCCCATCTCGAGCACCTTGCTCCAGGCGCTGGAGCCGACCGCCGTGATTGTAGCGGAAACAGGTCCAAGGGTGATCGACGCGCCCTTCTGGGGCGCGCCTTCGCTGGGCCCGAGTTCCGTCTTGTGGAGCACGGAAACCTCGGCAAGCTCCGGCGGCGAGCCATCCGCGAACAGGATGAGCACGCCCCCTTCGGCAAGATCCGCCACTTCAGGCCCGATGGAAGTGACCCGTGTCCTCAGCAGAACCGTCATGTGGCGAACCTCATTTCTACTTTCCTCGAAGGGTTCATCGACACGATGAACCCCTCTATCTCCTTGTTTTGGCGCAATTCCCAACGGAAAGCGCTATGCGCTTTTCCCGGAAAAACCGTTTCAGGCTTTCCCGGAATTTGCTTAGAACACGATCAGGCTGACGACCCAGGCGATCAGCACCGAGACCGGGCCCATGATCTGGCGGCTGATGAGCACCGCCGGAACGCCGATTTCGATCGTCTTCGGCTTGGCTTCACCGAGCGCCAGGCCGACCGGGACAAAGTCGCAGCCCACCTGGGTGTTGTAGGCAAACAGCGCCGGCAGCGCCATCGCCGGCGAAATCGTGCCATTGGCGATCTGCGGACCGATGATGGCGACGCCGATGACCTGCGCGATGACCGCGCCCGGTCCCAGGATGGGGGACAGGAACGGCAGGCCGCAGATGGCCGAGATGATCAGCAGACCGACGATGTTGTTGGCGAGCGGTCCCATCGGCTGGGCCAGCACGTCGCCGATGCCGGTGTACAGGATCAGGCCAATGAGCATGGTCACGAAGGCCATGAACGGCAGCACGTTGCGCACCACCTGGTCGATCGTGCGGCGACCGGCATTGAAGAAGATGCCGACCACGCGGCCCATGACGCGGCCGATCGAGCTGATCAGGCCGATCACCCCGCCTTCGCTCGGCAGCGGCTGTGGTGCCGCGGCCGCGGTGTTGTTGCCTGGACTCATCGATGCTGCTCCCCCCGCGGTGGTGACCGCCTCGGATCCGTCCGCCATCGTGACATTGGCCGGCTTCACGCCCGAAACGTAGATGTCCTCGGTGATGAACTGGGCGAGCGGCCCAGCCTGGCCGACCGGCGTCAGGTTGACGGTCGGAATGCGCTTGCGCGGATAGACGCCGCAACGTGCGGTGCCGCCGCAGTCGACGACGACGACCGCCATCTCGCTTTCGATCGGCGGCGCCTTGAAGCCGTCGACGGCCGTGGCGCCGGTCATGTCGGCGATGAGCTGTGCCACCGGATGGATGCCGCCTCCGGTGACGGAGACGATCTTGTCGCGCTGTGCGGTCGGCTCGATGACAAGCGGGCCGCCCCAGCCTGTGGAGCCCCGGGAGATCCTTACGGCTTTGTATGTCTTGGCCATGATATCCTCCCCGCCCTTACAGCTCGACGCCCTGGCGGCGTGCCATGATGGCGGTGATGCGCTCGGTCAGCATGCCCTTGAGCAGGATGACGACGAGGCCGACGATGGCGTACCAGATCGCCACCTTGACGTGATAGCCTCCGGCGACGACACCCCGCTTCTCCAGGTCAAGCAACGCGACCAGCATGCCGCCCCAGACGAAGTATTCGCCCGGGTTGATATGCGGGAACAGGCCGAGCGGCGGATGCACGTAGGAGACAGCCGCGTCATAGAAGGCGGGCTTGTGCTTTTCTTCCAGGAACGATCCGAAGGTGTAAGCCATCGGGTTGGTGAGGAAGAACACCGCCAGCAGAGGCAGCAGCGTATAGCGGGTCAGCGCGATCCTCCCGGCGCCGCGTGCCAGGCCGTGGACGCGCTCCTCGCCGACCAGTTCGGTGACGGCATAGAAGGCGGTCATCAGCACCACCAGTGTCGGGATGATGCCGGTGACGAAGCCGGCGAACACTTCGCCGCCCTTCTGGAAGATGCCGATGAAGTATTTGCCGATTGCGGTCAGCCAGCCGAGTTGCTCTTCCTGCTGCACGTTTTTCAGCTGTTCCTTCAGCTGATCGGCGGTGACCGGGGCACTGTCGGTCTGCGCCTGCGCCAAGACCACGAGATGATCGGTGGCATGCTCGACGCCGAGCCTGCCGTGCCAGGCAGCATCCGAGACCATGGTGCCTGCAACATGCAGGTTATGCACGGCCATGTCGGCATGCTGCGCCAATAACGAAAATACAGACATTTCTCCTCCTTATGCCGCCCGCCGGTTGATCCCGGCCGGTGCGCGGCGTCCTCTAGGCCCTTGCTACGTTCAAGCCGGACAAGCCCGGCTTCTTCCCCGGCTCCGACCGTGCTTTGTCGATCTGTTCGATCGCCCGTTTCACGGCCTCGGCCACACCGGGTTCCCCCTCCCCCATGATCGCAGGGTTGGACCGGAGTCGATCGAGGGGAACACCCTCGAATTGTTGATGTCGCTTGAATTTGGTGAACACCGAGCGCCCGCTCATGATCATCATGCGGCGCACGATCAGGTCAGGCGTCACCACGACGAGCGCGATGGTGCCCTTGGCCAGCCGGCCGCGAAAATTGCCGGCCCCGACGAAGCCATCCTTGTACTGGTCGGTGACGCCCCGGAAGACGTCCGAATAGTGCCGCATCTGCAGCCAGACGCCGAGCGACTGCAGCGCCCACACAATAACCAGCAGAAGCAGTCCCCACTGCCAAATCGCCATTCGGTTCTCCTCCCGAAGCCTTCATTGAACCGCATCTTGGACGGATGCGCGACAACAGCAAAGTGAGAACATTTGTTTCCGAGAATGTCAATATGTATGATATTGACCTCCGCGATGGTCATCCACAGGGCCGTCGGCCGATTTCGGCGACGGCACGGTTGTGCTAGCCTGTCGTCAAACGGGATATGTGAAATGGAACTGCCCTTCAGGGATGAACTGGCCCTTATGCCCGACCTTCGCCATCGGTTGCGGCAGTTGCGCTGGTTCCGCGCCACATTTCGCGGCAGCGCCAAGGTGGTGTCCGACACATTCGGCGTGCGTTTTGAAATCGACGAAGCCCGGCTCACAAGGGCCTTTCTCGACTGGGTCGAGATCATGGAGGCGCAGAAGCGTTTCGCCGCGATCGACCGCGCCGACTTCATCGTCTTTGCCGCCGGTCTCGTGCTGCGCGAACTGATACGACAGGCGCCGGCCAGGGAAGTCTCCGGCCTCAGCCATCTCGTCGAGAGCGAGCAGAATGCCGGCACGCTGGAAATCGTCCGCTTCTGGCCTGAGGGGTTCCTCTACACGAATTATTGCGTTTCGGTGATTTCGGCGATCTACGAGCAGGAATTCGGCTCAGCCCCAAGCATCGACAAATGCGCCGACGACCTGCGCACATGGTGGTCCTATCGCGAGAACGTGACCGAGATGCCGGCCTATGCCGTGGCTTTCCTCGACCGCTTCCTTGGCGCCGAACCGAACTGGATCACGCCGGACCGCGCGCAATCGCGGCAAGCCATGCAGCGCGCGCTTGGGTCGGCCCGGGCCAGCGATGCGCTACGCCAGCTTTGACACCGAGGTTTTGGCGCCCGAACACCACGCTATTGAACATTTGACTTTTTGCCGGTAGCAAAGTGCAAAACTCCGGGGAGAAGCGCGTGGCGCGATCAAGGCCTGTCATTTTCGATTGCGACGGCGTTCTCGTGGACAGCGAACCGTTGGCCGCCAGGGCCTATGAGCGCGTCTATGAAAAGCACGGCATGCCCGGCGTCCACGGTGGCATCATCGCCCAGTGCATCGGCATGAAACAGTCCGACATCATCGTCAAAATCAGGGAATTGACCGGCCATCAGTTTCCGGCGGCGGCAGACGGCGACATCTGGACAGAGACCAGGGTGCTGTTTTCGCAGGAACTGAAGCCGACACCAGGAATCGCCGCGTTTCTGGAGGCGCTTGAGGGCGACCGCTGCGTTGCCTCCTCGTCCTCCGTCGAGCGCATAAACCACAGCCTGGCGGTAACCGCGCTGGCGCGGTTCTTCGGCGACGCGATCTACAGCTCCTCGATGGTCAAGAACGGCAAGCCCGCGCCGGACATTTTCCTGTTCGCCGCGGCAAAGATGGGCGCCAATCCGGCGGACTGCATCGTCATCGAGGATTCGCCCTTCGGCATCCAGGGCGCGGTTGCTGCCGGAATGACGGCGATCGGCTACACCGGCGGCGGTCACACCTATCCCGGGCACAGCGCGCGGCTGAAGGCGGCCGGCGCCGATTTCGTCTGCGCCGATTGGCAGGAAGTTAGCCGGCAACTGGCTGGGCTCGGTATTCCCGCCTAACACTCTAGCGAGTGGGTAGTCCAAGCCGAACCCATTCGTCGGGCGGAATTACAGATCCGACACGCAGGCCAAAGGATAAAACCCTGGTCACATCGCTGTCGACCTCGCAGCGGAAGCCCAGATGGTACCATGTGCCCGTCGCGCGAAATGCGACATCCGGGGCGTTGAGAATATTGCCGGCCTTCAGCGGCACGCTTGGGATCAAGTCGGGGAAATAGGCGGCGTCCAGCAATTGCTGCTGCAATGCGCTGGCGCAAAGTTTGGCACCCCGCTGGGCGCGCGGCACGCCGCTCATCGAGGTCGTGGCCAGCGGATCATCGGTAGCGTCTTGCGAATAGAGCTTGCGAACGCCCGGAAGCCCGCGCCGCGACGCGGCACTGGCGGCATCAGGGGAAACTGGGCTTCCCGCGCTCCCGTTCGGGGACTTCGAAACTTTTGAAGAACTGGGTTTCGGCGCATTGGCGGGTTTTGGCGTCGGCTTTTCAGCCGATAGGGGAAGCTCGACCTCGGCGTCGCCGTCATCGGCGGCCAACGGCGGTGCCGCGGCCGTTTGCTTGTCGGCCTCGGGCAACTCTGCCGGCTTTTCGGTGGCCGCCGGCGCGCCAGACTTGGTCTCCGCAGGCTCAGGCGTCACGGGCGGCTTCGAGGCTTCCTCCTTGGCAGGCGCCGGCGAATTGTCTTGAGCGCTGGCTCCGTCCAGGGATTTCCTGGGGCCGGCGTCCTTGTCGCCGAACTGAAAGACAGGCCTCAGGGTCTCGATCGGTGGCGTCTTGCGCGATTGCTTCTCGGGCGGAGGCGGTTCTTCAGCCTTCGTTTCCGGCGGCTTCTCGGCTTTGGGCTCGTTTGGCGGCGGTGCGGGAGCAGGTTTCGGTTTTGGCTGGTCGGGCGGAGGCACGAGCGCGACATTTACCGGCTGGTCCTGCTGCGGCTCTTGGGCTGGCCTCGGCAGATTGTAGAACACCAGCGCTGCGAGGAGCGTATGCAGGATCAGCGATGCGGGCAACGCCCACAACAGATTCCGACGCCGCTCTCGTGCCTCGCCCTTCATGCTGACCGATGTGGAATGAAATGGCGGCGGCTTCAAGCGTAGGCATTGAATTGGCGAGATTTTGCCGCTGACAGCTTAGTGATGATCAGGCGTAGGCTGGTGCAGGATCTCGTCCAGAAACCGTTCGTCCAGCCGCGTTTCGCCAAACCAGTTCAGCCGGTTGATGCTGACGAAGCCGGCATCGATCGCCTCGTTCTCGTCGCCCGGCTCACTTGCGTGAGCGCGCCCGCGCGGGACTGTGATGAGGGTGCGATCACCGTCGCTCTCCAGGATTTCGGCCTTGCGGCCGATCTTGTCGCGGCCGATGCGCGGCTGCCGGATCCCGGCCGGCAGCGAAGCCGGCAGGTTGATGCTGAGCCAATGGCCGTCCGTCGCCCAGTCGGCGCGCGACCGCCAGAGCGAGGCGATCAACGCGCCGAGCCACTCGTCGTCGGCACCGCTGAAGTCCGGATTCTTCACCCGGGAAAAGCCGATCGCCGGAATGCGCCAGAATGTCGCTTCGCGCGCAATGCCCAGCGTCCCGGAATAGGCAAGGTCCTCGGCGACGTTGCGCCCGTCATTGACGCCCGCCAGCACCAGGTCGGGCTTTTGGCCGCCCGCGAACAGCCAGGTCATCGCGCTCACCACGCAGTCGGCCGGAGTGCCGGAACACGAATACCAGCCGGGCTTGACGCGCCGCATCGTCAACGGCCGCGCGATCGTCAGCGATGCGCCCGCGGCGGTGCGCTTGCCGTCGGGTGCCACCACCCACAAATCGTCGCTCAGGCCGCCGGCCGCCTTGACCAGCCGGGCAAGGCCCGGCGCCTCGATGCCGTCATCGTTGCAGATCAGGATTCTCATATATTTTTTCCTTGCGGCACCGTGATGGTCTGGCCGGTGCGGCATTGCGGGCGCAGCGACGGAATATGGGCTTTCAGATCGTCGAGGAGTTCGCTCGCGCAGGAATGGCCGAGCGTCTCCGGGCGCCCTGCCTTCTCCCAGATATCGACGTTGCCCGACAGTGTTGGGTGGGTGGGCATGCGCACCCAGTCCGCCCGGCCGGCTTTGTGGAGCAGATCGCCAGGGGAGCCGGATGGCAGATGCCCGGTGAGCAGCACCGGAAAGCCGGCCCGGTCGGCGCGCGGCAGCAGGCGGGACGAAGGCCCGGCCTCGCCCATGCCGTCATCGGCCAGCAAGGGCAGCGACGGCAGGGGGTCGACGTCGGTCCAGTCTGCGGCACTCCGCAGCCGCAAGCGCAGCATCTCGGATACGCCAGGCAGCAGCGCTGAAGTCGCGGCGATCTGCGCTTCGAGCGAAGCACGCATGCCGGCGTGGATGGCGAAGGGGCCCGGCAAGGCCGCGATCAATTCCAGCGACCGCCCCGACAGCGGCGTCGGCAGAAGGCATCCGTTCGAATGTCGCGCCACCCAGCCCGAAATGGCCTCGGCGCGCGCCGCGCCCGGTACGGGATCCGCTCCATAGGAGGCGTCGAGAACGAGAAGATCGCATTCGGGAATCGCGTCCATGACGAAGACATTGCTGTCCGGCACCACGTCGGCTGAATAGACGACGCGGCTCTTGCCATCGTCGACGGCAAACCAGACGCCGCCGACGACGTGTCCCGACCTCCCCGTCCTGACCGTGAGATTGCCGCTCTTCAGCATTTCGCCGGGTTCGAAAATCTCGATGCGATCTTCCGGAAAGGGAAACCGCTTGAGATCCCCGGGATCGGCATAGCCGGCGAGCGTGGCCGGAGCCTCGGCACGGGTTTCGGCCGTCATGAAAATCCGACCGGCATAGCCGCGCGACAAGAGCCAACTCAGCGCGCCGACGTGATCCTCGTGCGCATGCGAGACGAACAATGCGTCGATGTCGGCGATCGACCCGTCAAGCGCCGGATAGTACTCCGCCCCCGTGGCCCCGACCTTGATGCCGACGTCGAGCAGGATGCGATTGTTTCCGCTGCGGACAACAACGCTGGTCCGGCCCTTTTCGCCGAAGCCGCCGGCGAGGTCCAGCATCATCACGACGCCGCCTCCGCCGGGATCAGCCAGCCGGACTTTATGCGCAGGCGCGCCTGGGCTCCGCTCTCCAGCACGACCGGGTCGGGCTGCTCGAAATGCAAGGTAAGATCAGGCCCCGCGGAAGGCGTAAATTCGATGCGCGCCGAGCCACCCTGGTAGATCACTCGCTTGACGAGGCCATCGAAGCCGGGGCCGTCCGGCGACACGTCGAGATCGGCCGACCGGCAGCAGATCCTTGCCCCAGCGCGCGGCCGCTCGCCGGCCCGGCAGCGGACGACCAGCTCGGTTCCGAGAACCCGGACCTTGCAATGACCGGCCTCTTCGGCGCTCAGCACGTCGGCCGGAAGCAGAATGCCCTGCGAAATGAAGGAGGCCACCATTTCATTCGCCGGCTCATGATAGAGCTCGCGCGGCGTCGCGAGCTGGACCAGGCGACCGTGATCCATCACCGCGATGCGATCGGCCAGCGCCATGGCCTCGGCCTGGTCGTGGGTGATGTAGACGATGGTCGTGCCGGTGCGCTTGTGGAAGGCGGCGAACTCGTCCTCCATCGAGGCCCTCAGATGCACGTCGAGGTTGGCGAGCGGCTCGTCGAACAATACCAGCGAGGGCGCCGCGACCAGGCAGCGCGCCAGCGCCACGCGCTGGCGCTGGCCGCCGGAGAGGTTGGCGGGCCTGCGATCTCCCAGCCCCTGTAGATTGACCAGGGCCAGCGCATCGGCAACCTTCTGGCGGGCGACCGCCTTGTCCAGCTTTGCAACCTTAAGCGAATAGCCGATGTTCTCTGCGACCGTCATGTGCGGCCACAATGCGTAGTTCTGGAAGACGATGCCGACCCGCCGCTTCTCCGGCGGGACGCTGCCGCCTGCGCCCGACACGACCTCGCTGCCGATGCGGATTTCGCCCGACGTCACCTTCTCGAAGCCGGCGACAAGCCTGAGCAACGTCGTCTTGCCGCAGCCGGAAGGCCCGAGCACGGCAAGGAATTCCCCGTCGCCGACATCGATCGAAACGTCCGTGACCGCATCGAACTCGGCGAAGCTCTTGGTCACATGGTCCAGGGTCAATCGCGCCATGGCAGAACTCCGCTCGGAAGATGAGGGGCAAGCAGGTTGGTCACCAGCATCAGCACGAAGGTGACCGCGACCGTGATGACGGACATCGCCGCCGCGTAGTTGGAATCGCCGCCCTGTTCGAACGAGAACATCACCACGCCGATTGTCTCGGAACCCGACGACCACAGCAGCGCCGAGACCGTGAGCTCGCTGAGCGCCGTCATGAAGATCAGCAGGCCGCCGGCGATCGCCGCCGGCGCCACCAGTGGAAAAACGATGGTGCGCATGCGGGTGAACAGGCCGGCGCCCGCCACTTGTGCTGCCTCTTCCAGCGTCCGGTCGATCTGGTGGTAGCCGCTGATGGTCGGCCGCAAGGCCAACACCAGGAAGCGGGCGAGATAGGCGTAGAGAATGATCCAGACCGTGTTGTAAAGCTGTATGCCGGTCAGCGGGATCGGCCGCAGGAACAAGAGCAGCGAGGCGATCGCCAGCACCACGCCGGGCAAGGCATAGGGCAGCTCGACCGAAAGATTGAGCAGCCGCACCCAGCGCTGCTTGCCCCAGGCAATGAGATAGCCGATCGGCACGGCGACGAGGACCGCGAAGAAGGCGGCGGCGATCGACAGCCAGAAGCTGTTGAAGAAGGCACGGCTGGCGGCAGCGTGCTCGAACAGCACGAAACGATAATTGTCGAGCGTCGCCGTCTTGGCGCTGAGCGCGATGCCGTAGCCAGGCACCAACGACGTCAGCACCAGCCCGAACAGCGGCAGGAACAGCACCAGCACGACCAGCAGCCACATGCCGGCCTGGACGATCGCACGCCAGCGGCCAAGCTCGTAGGGCTCGGCGGGCAGCGAGGTGGAGCTGATGCGGTAGTCGCGGCGCCGGCTCATGACCTCCTGGGCGATGATGCCGGCCATGGCGATGATGCCGATCAGCACCGACAGGAACGCCGTCTCGCCGAGCACGGCCGGCCCGCCGCCGGCCAGTTTCTGATAGATCAAGGTCGGCAGCACGAGATAATTGGCGGGAATGCCGAGAAAGGCGGGAATGCCGAAATTGCCGACGCAGGACACGAAGGCCAGTGCCGCTGCCGCCATGATCGACGGCGTCATCAGGGGTAGCACGATGGTGACGAGCACGGTGAACCAGCTCGCGCCGCCGGCTCGCGCCGCCTCGACCAGTTCGCGCGGCAGCTTGCGCAGGCCGGCGCGCACCAGCAGGAACACCAGCGGGCCGTACTGCACGCCGAGCAGCAGGATAATGCCCGACGTGGAATAGAGCGGGTTTTTGGTGCCGAGCGGCGGTGCGGCGCCGAACAGCTTGAGGAACGGGCTGGCCGGTCCGAACAGTTGCAGCCAGGCAAGCGCCGTGACCTGCGGCGCGATCATCAGCGGCATGACGTAGCAGAGCACCAGCGCGCTTCGGCCGCGTATGTCGGTCAGCGTGATGAGCACCGCCACCAGCGTCCCGGACAGCACGGCAAGCACCGTGCCGCCTATGCCGACGACAAGCGTGTGCCAGGTGGCGATCCAGGTCGCCGGACTTCTCAGTCCGGCCTCCAGGGCCATCGTCGACACCGTGCCGCCGGGTGCCACGATCTCCTTGATGAGGCGCAGCATCGGCAGCAGGGAGAGCAGCACGATGACGACGGCTACCGCCGCCGTCAGGACCATTTCCTGGCCCCGGCTTTCCCTGATCGTTGATGGCATGGTTGCTTTCCTGAAATTCGACCAGCGGCAGCGGGATGCCGCCGAAGCGGCATCCGGCCGGATCGCCGAGACTTGTCAGCCGCCGAACAGTTCCGAGAACTTCGCCTTGTCGGCGTCGGTCTTGGCGACGATTGCCTTGGTGTCGAACGACATCACCTTGACCTTGACGCCTTCCGGCAGCCATTCGGGCCGGCCGACCGAGGCCCGTGCCGGCAGGTAGCCCATGGAAAGCGCCAGCTTCTGGCCTTCGTCGGAGAGAATGAAGTCGACGAACTTCTTGGCGCCGTCGACATTCTTGGCCGTCTTCATGATCGCGACCGGTTCGGTCACGGCCGGCACGCCTTCCGAGGGGAACACGAATTCTACCGGCGAGCCCTTCTTCTTGGCGTTCATCGCCATGAAGTCGACGAGGATGCCATAGGGCTTCTCGCCTGATGCCACGGACTTCAGCACCGCGCCATTGCCGCGCACGCTGACGGTGTTGTTGGCCTTCAGCTTCTGGAAGAAGTCCCAGCCGTAATCGGCGTCGCCGACGAAGCCCGAAAGCAGGTAGGCGGCGGCACCTGAATAGAGCGGGCTCGGCATGACGAGGCCGTCGGCATAGGCCGGCTTGGC
This sequence comes from Mesorhizobium sp. BR1-1-2, assembly GCF_020165435.1. Classification (NCBI taxonomy): domain Bacteria; kingdom Pseudomonadati; phylum Pseudomonadota; class Alphaproteobacteria; order Hyphomicrobiales; family Phyllobacteriaceae; genus Mesorhizobium; species Mesorhizobium sp. BR1-1-2. The sequence goes on along the minus strand of NZ_JAIUID010000026.1, from coordinate 15,833 downwards.
GAGGTCGGCCCAATGCTCGGGCTTTTGCGCCGCCGCGGTGTTGTAGACGATGCCGGTGGTGATCAGCTTGCTGCCGAAATAGGTCTTGTCGGCGTCGTAAGCATCCGGCTCGATGCCGTCGAGCTTTGCCTCGGGATAAGGCAGCAGCCGGCCGTCCTTCTTCAACAGCTCCATCGAGACCGCATCGGCGATCAACAGCACGTCGGCCTGCGGGCTGCCGGCGGCGAATTCGGCCGCCATCTTGGTGAGGATGTCGCTTGTTCCGGAACGATAGATTGCCACGTCGATGCCGGGCTGCGCCTTCTTGAAGGCCTCCACGGTCTTGGCCGCATCGGCTTCCGGCTGGGATGTGTAGAGCGTCAGCGTTTCGGCACTTGCCATGCCGGCAAACAAAGTTGCCGCGAGCGCCAGCTGGCTGCCCAACAGTTTGATGAATAGCGTCTTCATGAGACCTCCTGTCCTGTCTGTGCACGACCGGTCCGGCCCCCGGCCGGTTCCCTGTCTCTTCCTCCCTGCACGGCGCATATGACTGGTGGATGACACAGCGCGTGAGATATACAAAATATGTTCATATGTTCGATGTCAATTACAAATGAACAAAACTATGCAACAATCGACACGCCGGACATCCGGCGCCAGTTGACACGCGGCCGGCCTTTCTCCGAAGAGGCGATGCGGGGCCAAGGCTCATGAGGACGAAAAGCGATGCCTATGGAAAAAACCAGACCGGCCCGCTCCGGATTGCCGATGGTGTCGTCGGATCTCAACGTCAAGACGGCGTGGCTCTATTATGTGGAGGGCTTCACGCAGGAGCAGATCGCCGAGAAGCTTGATGTCTCCAGGGTGAAGGTCATGCGCACGCTGGCCGCGTGCACGGCCGAGGGCATCGTCGTCACCATGATCAACGCGCCGACCGCCGAACAGGTGGCGCTCGAACGTGCACTCGAGAAGCGCTGGGGCCTCGACGCCGCCGTCGTCATCCCGACGCCTTCGGCGCAAGAGCACCTGGAGAAGGCGATCGGCCACGCCGTGGCGGCCTATCTCGGCGAGCAGATGCAGGACGGCATGACGCTGGCGATCGGCGGCGGCGCGACGCTGCATGCCAGCCTCGGCTTTCTCGCCCGCCGACAGCTGAAGCACGCCTCGGTCGTGGCGCTCGTGGGCAGCCTGCCGCATTCGCAGTGGATCAATCCGTCGATCGTCGCCGCCAAGGTCGCTGACGTCTTCGAGGTCGACAGCTATCAGATCACCGCGCCGGTGACGGTCGACGACCCCTCGCTGCGTGACCTGCTATGGGCGCAGCCGACGCTGCAGGACGTGCGCCGGCGCGCTGCCGCCGCCGACATCGCGCTGCTCACCGTCGGCGACATGTCGCCGGACGCCACCATCTTCCGTCACGGCATCGTGCCGTCGTCGCTCATCGCGTCGCTGAAGGCAAAGGGCGCCGTCGCCAACATGCTGTGCTATTTCGTCGATGCCTCAGGCAGGCTGGTCGACCACGAAGTCAACGGCCGCGTCATGGCCATCGATCTCGACGTAGTCGGCCAGGTGCCGAATGTCGTGCTGGCCGCGGGCGGCAAGCGCAAGGTTGCCTCGATCCTGGCCGCGCTGAAGGCCGTCAGCACCAATGTGCTGATCACCGACAGCGATACGGCGACGGCGCTGCTGGCAAAGGCTGGCTGAGGCTGCTTTCAGTGCCGCTCAGATAAGGCCGCGTTCGCGCAAGAAATCCTCGACGCCGACATGGGTCATGGATTCGAATTCGGCGATCGCCTCGGCCACCCGTCTGCGCTGGGCCGCCAGCAGCGTGAACACCTGCTTCATCTCGCCGGAAACGCCGAAGCGGCCCCAGCGCTCCGCGATATGGGCAGGCAGGCCGATGTCGGCGCAGAACGCATCCAGGCTCTCATAGCCGAGATTCGAGACGAGTTGCTTGGTTTCGTCCGCCGACATACGCGGCTCGAAAGCGTGATCGTGCAGGCGCTGCGCCACCAGCTTGATGTCGGACGGAGACGCGCCCATCACCTTGCCGAACAGGGTCTTGACGTCGGATGGATCGAATGCGGGCATGCGGACCTCCCTTGATCACAGTCCACTTGAAACATGGGCGAAGGGTTCGCGCCTGACAAGTCGATTCTGTGGTGAGCCGGCGCATCATTCGACGCCGGTTCACATCAACGTGACCTACACCAGCATGCCCATCGGGTTCTCGATCAGCTTCTTGAAGGCGACCAGCAGTTCAGCGCCGAGCGCTCCGTCCACGGCGCGGTGGTCGGTCGACAGCGTCACCGACATCATGGTGGCGATTTTGATCTCGCCGTTCTTGACCACCGCCCGCTCCTCGCCGGCGCCCACCGCCAGGATCGTCGCATGCGGCGGGTTGATGACGGCGGCGAAATCCTTGATGCCGAACATGCCAAGGTTCGACACCGCCGTGGTGCCGCCCTGATACTCCTCCGGCTTCAGCTTGCGGCTGCGCGCGCGGCTGGCCAGGTCCTTCATCTCGTTGGAGATCACCGACAGCGTCTTTTCATCCGCCTTGCGGATGATCGGCGTGATCAGGCCGCCGGGGATCGACACGGCGACGCCGACATCGGCATGCCTGTGCTTGACCATGGCGCTCTCGGTCCACGAGGCATTGGCATCCGGCACCGCCTTGAGGGCCATGGCCATCGCCTTGATCACCATCTCGTTGACCGACAGCTTGTAGGCGGGCGCCTCGCCCTTGTCGGTCTTCTTTACCGGTGCGGCCGCATTGAGCTGCGTGCGCAGCGACAGCAGCGCATCGAGTTCGCAGTCGAGCGTCAGGTAGAAATGCGGGATGGTGGTCTTGGCCTCGACCAGCCGGCGCGCAATGGTCTTGCGCATGTTGTCGTGCGGGACGAGTTCATAGGAGCCTTCCTCGAACAGCTTCAGCACCTGATCGTCCGACATCGCCTTTACCGGCGCGGGAGCCGATGCGATAGCGGCGGGAGCTTCAGGAGCCACCGCTGGGGCTTCCTTGGCGCCCCCCTTAGCGATCGCCGCGTCAATATCCACCTTGACCACGCGGCCATGCGGGCCGGTGCCGGCAATACTGGCGAGGACGAGGCCGGCTTCACGCGCCAGGCGCCGGGCTAACGGCGTTGCGCGCGCAACAGATGGCGATTGGCCGATCTCCCCCCTTGTGGGGGAAATGGCCGGCAGGCCAGAGGGGGGCGCCTCGCGCTGAGAGGACGGCGGGACAGCGCCCCCCTCTGTCGGCTTCGCCGACATCTCCCCCACGGGTGGGGAGATTGGCGCCTTGTCCTGCTTGGCCCCATAGCTTTCATCATCGGCATAGATCCACGCAACCGGCGCGCCGACGGGGATATCGACGCCCTCCTTGCCGGAGACATCGCGCAGGATGCCGCTGGCCGGCGCATCGATTTCCATCGCCGCCTTGTCGGTCTCGATCTCGAACAGCACGTCGCCCTTCTTGACCTGCTGGCCCTCGATGGCAAACCATCGCGAAATCTGTCCGGTCGCCATGTCCATGTCGACCTTGGGGAGAATGACTTCGGTCGGCATCTCTCAGCGGACCCCTCTCACGAGGTCGCGCGCGGCGGTAATGATGTCGGGAACCTGCGGCACCGTCGCTTTCTCCAGCTCCGGATTGTAGGGGATCGGCGTCTCGGCGCCGCCCAGCCGCACGATCGGCGCGTCGAGATAGTCGAACGCGTCGCTCTCGGCGATCATCGCGCTGACTTCGGCACCGATGCCGAGCGTCTTGACCGCTTCATAGACGCACATCAGCCGCGACGTTTTCTTGACGCTGTCGATGACGGTCTGCTTGTCCATCGGGCGGATCGTCCTGAGGTCGACGACTTCGACGTCGATGCCTTCCGCCTCCAGCGAGGCCGCGGCGTCGAGCGCCTTCTGCACCATGATCGAGGTGGCGACGATGGTGAGATCGCGCCCCTCGCGGCGGATATCGGCCTTGCCGATCGGCACCGTGTAGTAGCCTTCCGGAACCGGGCCCTTCATCTTGTAGAGCAGCTTGTGTTCGAAGATCATCACCGGATCGGGATCGGCGACGGCAGCCAAAAGCATGCCCTTGGCATCGTGCGGCGTCGCCGGCTGGATGACCTTCAGGCCCGGCACATGGCCAAGCCAGGCCTCCAGGCTCTGGCTGTGCTGCGCGGCGGCACCGGTGCCTGAACCGGCAGGAAAGCGCATCACGACGGGCACCGAAACCTCGCCGCCCAGCATGAAGCGCATCTTGGCCGCCTGGTTGACGATCTGCTCCATGGCGAGCGTGGCAAAATCGGAGAACTGGAACTCGAAGATCGGCCGCATCCCGGTGAGGGCCGCACCCACCGCGACGCCCGCGCCGCCCAGTTCCGAGATCGGCGTGTCCATCACCCGGTCCGCGCCGTAGCGCTCGACCAGATCGCCGGTCACCTGGAAGGCGCCGCCATAGACGCCGATATCCTCGCCCATCAGGAAGACGCGTTCGTCCATGTCCATGGCGATCGCCATGGCTTCCTGGATCGCTTGGGCGTAGCTCAGTTCACGCACCATCGCGTCCATCACGCCTGCTCCGTATATACGTAATTTCCGGTCTCGCTGACATCAGGCGACGGGCTCGCCTTGGCGAACTCGATGCCGTCGGCGATTTCCTTGGCCACCGCGTCACGAATGGCCTCGATGCCCTTGTCGTCGATGAAGCCGAAGTCGCGCAGTTCGCTTTCAAACAGGGTGATCGGATCGCGGTTCGACATCCAATCCTCGATCTCCTCCTTGGTGCGATAGCGGTTGCGGTCGCTCTTGGAATGGCCGCGATGGCGGTAGGTCTTGGACTCGATCAGCGTCGGCCCCTCGCCCGCGCGGGCGCGCTCGACGGCTCTGTAGGACGCCTCGGCCACCTCCGAAAAAATGTTGCCGTTGACGATGACGCCGGGCATCGAATAGGCGGCGGCGCGCTCGGCAATGTTCTTGACCGCGGTCGAGCGGGCCGTCGACGTCGACATGCCGTAGCCATTGTTCTCGCACACGAAAATCACCGGCAGCTTCCAGATCGCCGCCATGTTGAGCGCCTCGTGGAAAGCGCCCTCATTGTTGGCACCGTCGCCGAAGAAGGAGACCACCACCTTGCCGGTCTTCATCATCTTGGAGGAGAGCGCCGCCCCGACGGCGATGGGAATGCCGCCGCCGACAATGCCATTGGCGCCGAGATTGCCCTTGGCGACGTCGGCGATGTGCATCGAGCCGCCGCGGCCCTTGCAGTAGCCGGTGGTCTTGCCGAAGAACTCGGCGAACATGCGCTTGACCTCGGCGCCCTTGGCGATGCAGTGACCGTGGCCGCGATGCGTCGAGGTGATCTGGTCATCCTCGCCGAGCGGCATGCAGATGCCCATGGCGCTGGCTTCCTGGCCGATCGACAGATGCATGGTGCCGTGGATGAGGCCGCGCGTGTAGCTCTCCTCCGCGCCCTCTTCGAAGCGGCGGATGAGGTACATCTTGTAGAGCACCTCTCTGAGCTGCTCGGCGCTGTACTGGCGATAGACGAAGGGCAGGTTGGCGCGGCTGTCCGCGACGGCTTTGCTGGCTGCGGCCATGATCACGCCTCCACGGTTCCGTAGACGAGCTTGTCCTGGCGCGCGCGCAGTTCGGCGATCTTGGAACCCGGGGCCGGGGCGGCATTGGCGTAGGTGATGAGCTCGCCCTTCTTGATCGGCGCCGTCACCGAACCGCCCTGCAGCAGGCCACAGGGAATAGCCCTGGCGGCATGCGCTTCCGGCGCCGTCATGATCCAGGCACGGTAGCAATATTCGCCGATCGCATCGAGCTTCTCGCCCGGCTTCATGTCCTTCTTGGCCACGGCTGCGACTTCGGCCACCGGCTTTGCCAGCGGCACCATGTCGGCCTTGCCGTAGAGTACGACGCGGGCGCAGGTCAGCGGCACTTCGAGCGAGGTCAGATGGTAGGGCCGATGGAAGGTGAAGTACGGCCCCTTGCCCATCTTCAAGTCTTCCATGCGCTCCGAAATGCGCGGATGCGACATGTCGGCGACGACGAACACGCCGGGCGCGACACCCTTGCCGATCGAATAGTCGACGACGCCGACCTTCGACAGCACGCCGCCGTCCTTCTGCGGCACCAGCACCTTGGACAATTCGCCGAGCGTCGCCGCCGGACCGTGCATGCCGGCCTTGTCGGGCACCAGCCCGGTGGCGTTGGCGATCGCCGCCATCTCGACCATGGTCTTGGAGCCGTCGACGAACTCGACCAGCATGCGCACATTCATGTGCCGGCGCTGGGCCTCTTCCTCATAGTCGGGCGGCGTGGCATCGATGTTGAGCGGATTGTTCTTGCCCTTGCCGGCGGCGACGATCGGATGGCCCATCGCCGAGACGAACTCGATCAGCTCCATGCAGGAGGACGGTTCGTCGCCGGCGCCCAGCGAATAGGTGACGCCGAGCCGGTCGGCCTCGCTCTTGAGATAAGCGCCGATGGTGACGTCGGCCTCGACATTCATCATCACCAGGTGCTTGCCGTGCTCCATCGCGCGCAAGCCGATCTCGGCGCCGACGGCGGGAACGCCGGTGGCGTCGATGACGACGTCGATCAGGTCATTGTTGATGACCAGGCTGGCATCGTTGGTGACCGCCACCTTGCCGGCCTCCATGGCGGCCGTCATCGCCGAGGCGGTCGACACCTCGCGCGCATGCCCGGTTTCCTGGAAGGCGATATCCACGGCCTTGCTGGCCGCCGGCAGGTTCAGCTCGGAAATGGCGCCGATCTCGATGCCGGACATATGGGCGACACGGGTGACGATGTCGGTTCCCATCTCGCCCGAACCGATCAGGCCGATGCGGATCGGCTTGCCCGACTTGGCCCGCACCTCGAGATCACGGGCAAGGCCCGTCAACGAAACATTGGAAGCCATATCGCTCATTCCTCCCGTAATGCTGCAATTCAATCACCTGACGGGTATTGAACATCTGTATTTCTGTCAAGACTAATGTCCAGATTCGTAGCGCTTTTGCAGCACTTCCCAGCATCGCCGGCGAGGTGGGAAAGCCAGCAAATCGGACAATCAAACGGCTCGCGACGGTTCGACGCATTCGGGCCCGGAAAAGTTCGGGCTCAAGACGCGCTTACGAGTCCGGCGCCGAGGCGCTGGGCGTGTGACGGGAGAACGGGCGTTCGCCTGGCTAAGTGCCAGCCAACCGGGAAATCGTGAAATGGATGATCACCTCATCCGCGTCGACGAAGATCACGGCGTAGGCGGCGGTTCGCGGCCGAGACTCCAGCTTTCCGAGAAATCGAGCGCAGCGTGCTGACCGGAATGCCGCGCCAGTTGCCGGCGATCAGCCGGTGGACATGTCCGATGAAGATGTGATTGCCATGGCGTTGGAGCAGCTCTTGAAGGGCATCGGCGTCGGTCAGCCTGACCTCGTCGAGCACCGGCATGGGGATGCCGAACGGCGGGTGGTGCATAAACAGGAGGACCGACCGGTCCTGTGCCACTTGCAACCGCTTGCCGGCTCCCGAAGGCATTAGCCGGAAACAGGATGCCTCGCCTGGGCTTTATTGTGCCGTCCAGCCGCCGTCCATCGGCAAGGTCGCGCCAGTGATCTGCCTGGCTGAATCCGAGCACAGGAACAGCGCCAGGGCGGCAAGGTCCTCGACGGCGACGAATTCCTTTGTCGGCTGTGCGGCCAGAAGCACATCGCGCTTGACCTGTTCCTCGGTCATGCCGCGCGCCTTCATCGTGTCGGGGATCTGCTTCTCGACCAGCGGCGTCCAGACATAGCCGGGCGCGATCGCGTTGACGGTGATGCCCTCCTGCGCCACTTCCAGCGCCACCGTCTTGGTCAGGCCTGATATGCCGTGCTTGGCCGAGACATAGGCGGATTTGAACGGCGAGGCGACGAGCGCATGCGCCGAAGCCGTGTTGATGATGCGGCCCCATTTGCGGCTCTTCATGCCGGGCAGCGCCGCCTTGATCGCGTAGAAGGCCGACACCAGGTTGACGCGGATGATCGCTTCCCATTTATCGTCGGGGAATTCCTCGATCGGCGCGACATGCTGGATGCCGGCATTGTTGACCAGGATATCGAGGCTGCCGAACGCCGCCTCGGCCTCATGCACCATGGCGCTGACCGCCGCGCCGTCCATCATGTTGGCGTCGGAGTAGCGGCATTTGACACCGAAATCCTTCTCGATGCCGGCGCGCTCCTGCTCGATCGTCGTGGCGTCGCCCAGGCCGTTGATGGTGAGATTGGCGCCTTCAGCGGCGAAGGCGCGGGCGATAGCCAGGCCGATGCCACTGGTCGAGCCGGTGACGAGCGCATTCTTCGAAGACAGGGAACCCATGGGTGATCTCGCGATGGTGGGAGGGAACACGAAAGATAGAACGCGTTCTTGTGCACCGCAACATGACGATGCCACAGCCATATATCCGCGCATGCCCGAACCGACCGGCTTCGGCGACTACACCGAGACCGGCCAGGTCATTCCGGTGCGCTGCAAGGCCAGCATGGCGGCTATGTCCACTCGATGTACCTCGACGACGCGCCAATCGCCGGCGGGAGCGCGGTTTTTCCTCCGGAATTGCGTAGACACCGAACCGCCCTGATGGTCCGTCAGGGTCGCTTGGCCCGGGCAGGGCCGACATCGGACGATCCGGCGATTTCCAGCAGCGACGACACCAGCAATTGCCGCTCGTCTGGGGAAAGCACATCCGCGTCGAACAGGTTCATGCTGCGCAGGCCTTCGATGGCGAGATAGCAGACCAGCAGCGACTTGAGATCCGGCGTCTCGCTCTTCAGTCGCTGGAAGAGTTGTCGTTTGAAGGTCTTTATCGGCGACATGAAGTCCGGATCCTCGGCGATCGCCGAAAATATCCACGACGCCGATGGCTGCTTGTCCTCGCAATCCTTGGCCGAAAGCCTGATGTAGACGGCGAGCGGATTTGCGCCATTGTCGTTGCTGCTGGCGGTCTCCAGCGCCTGCTCGAATTCGCGCAGATAGCCTTCGACCAGGCCCTGCATCAATTTGGCCTTGGTCGGGAAATTGTAGAGCAGTCCGCCCTTCGATACGCCGGCGCGGCTGGCGACGGCATCCAGGGACAGGCTACCGGGGCCGGATTCCCGTGCGACGTCCGCCGCCGCAGCGAGAATCCTCTCGCGCGAGTTCGTTCGTTGGGCTTTCATGGCGCCTCCCATCGCAAGCTTAGGCCCAATTGACAAGACCGTCCAGACGGTACAGTAAGACCGCGGTCATTTGAAATCGGGGCCCGCAGTCGATATGTGTCCCGATATCCGCGCTTCGCGCCGGATTTCGACTGAGGGGACTTCCTTGTTCAAGCGCATACTCCGTTTCGTTATCATCATTCTTGTGTTGGCCGTGCTCGTCATTGTGGTCGGCGGCATCGTCGGGTTCAATTTCCTGCGTGACAACGGCATCAAGCAATATTTCGCCACGATGAAGCCGCCAGCGGCAACCGTGTCGACAACCATCGTCAAGCCGTCGAACTGGACGCCGGGCATCGAGGCAATCGGCACGGTCCGCGCCGTGCGCGGTGTCGACCTGACGGTCGAGACCGCCGGCATCGTCAAGGAGATCCCCTTCCATGCCAACGAGAAAGTGGCGGCCAATGCGGTGCTGCTGCAACTCGACGACGCCGTAGAGCGCGCCGATCTCGCGGCACAGAAGGCGCAGGCGGCGCTCGATCAGACATCGCTGACCCGCGCACTCGAACTGACCAAGCGCGGTGTCGGCTCGGACTCGACCCTGGACACCGCACGTGCCGCCGCGTCCGCTTCGGCGTCCCAGGTCAACAGGCTTCAGGCGGTGCTCGACCAGAAGCAGCTGACGGCGCCCTTCGCCGGCACCGTCGGCATCCCGAAGATCGATCTCGGCCAATATCTGGCGCCCGGCACCGCCGTGGTGACGCTGCAGGACCTCGACACGATGCGGGTCGACTTCACGGTCCCCGAACAGCAACTGCCGCTGCTCAAGATCGGGCAGACGGTTCGGCTGGGCCTCAGCGGCGGCGACATGCCTTTTGCCGGGGCCATTCGCGGTATCGATCCCAAGATCGACCCGTCCAGCCGGCTGGTGAACATCCGGGCGGAAGTCGCCAACCCCGAAGGCAAGCTGACCCCCGGCCAGTTCGTGCAAGTGCGTGTCGAATTGCCCCAGGAGCAGAATGTGCTGGCGCTGCCGCAGACGGCGCTGACCACCAGCCTCTATGGCGACTACATATTCGTGGTGCACCCGGCAAAGCCCGCCGAGGCGCAGCCGACCAATGAGACAAAGCCCGCCGCCGCCGCGGCGACCGACAAGCCGGCGGACGCCAAGCCCGCGGCCGATGCCAAACCGGCCGAAGCCGCGAAGCCTGCCGCCGATGCGGCAAAACCGGCGGACAAAACGGCCGCGGATCAGGCCAAGCCGGCCGCGGGCGAGCAACCTGCCCTGGTCCTGTCGCAGGTATTCGTCAAACCCGGCCGCCGCAACGAGGGCATGGTCGAGATCGTCGAGGGCCTCAAGGCGGGCGATGAGGTTGTCACGGCAGGTCAGAATCGCCTGTTCAACGGCATGTCCGTCAACGTCGACAACACCATCGACCCAACCAAATCGGCGAACAAGCAGGCCGACCAGCAATGAGCGTTTCCGATCTCTTCATTCGCCGGCCCGTCCTCTCCACGGTCCTTGCATGCATGATCCTGCTCCTGGGCTTCCAGGGCATATTCAGCCTGTCGATCCGCCAGTATCCAAAGGTTGACGAAACCGCGATCACCATCACGACGGCCTATCCGGGCGCCAGCGCCGACCTGATCCAGGGCTTCATTTCCGCTCCGATCGCGCGCGCCGTCGCCTCGACCGAGAACATCGATTACGTCACGTCGTCGAGCCGCCCGTCCTCGAGCACGGTGACGGTGCAGATGAAGCTCGGCTCCAACCCGGACGTCGCGCTGACCGAGGTGCTGTCCAAGGTCCAGGGCGTGCGCGGCACCTTGCCGGACGCCTCCAAGGATCCCGTCATCGTCAAGGGCACGGGCCAGCAGTTCGCGATGATGTACATCTCGATGCAGAACCCCAACATGACCAAGGAGCAGCTGACCGAGTATATCGAGCGCGTCATCAGGCCCCGCATGTCGACGGTCGAAGGCGTGGCCGATGTGCAGATCTTCGGCGCCCAGGAATATTCGATGCGCGTCTGGATCGATCCGGTCAGGCTCGCCGCCCGCGGCGTGACGGCATCGGAGGTGCTGACGGCGATCAACAACTCCAACTTCCTGTCGGCGCCCGGCAACACCGAGAACGAATATGTCGTCTCCTCGATCACCGTGCGCTCGACGCTGCAGACCCCTGAAGCCTTCGCCGAGCTGCCGCTGCGCTCGACCGACGGCAATGTGGTACGGCTGCGCGATGTCGCTCGCGTCGAACTCGGCGCCGAGAACACCGACACCAGGGTCTCCTTCAACGGCAAGCCAGGCACCTTCCTCGCCATCTTCCCGACCCCGGCTGCCAATCCTTTGACCACGGCGGCGGCGCTCACCAGGTTGGTGCCTCAAATCCAGGAGACGTTGCCGAAAGGCATGACGATCGAGATCGTCTACGACGCGACCGGGCAGATCAGCGCCTCGATCGACGAAGTGTTCAAGACCATCGGCGAGGCTGTTGCCATCGTCGTCGTCGTTATCCTTCTGTTCCTGGGCTCTTTCCGTTCAGTGATGATGCCCATCGTCACCATCCCGCTGTCACTGATCGGCGTCTGTTTCCTGTTGTTCGCGGTGGGCTATTCGATCAACCTGCTGTCGCTGCTCGCCATGGTTCTGGCGATCGGCCTCGTCGTCGACGACGCCATCGTGGTGGTGGAAAATATCCACCGCCACATGGAAGAGGACCACATGTCGCCGATGCAGGCGGCCTTCAACGGCATGCGCGAGATCGCCACCGCCATCGTTGCCATGACCATGACGCTGGCCGCGGTGTTCGCGCCATTGGCCTTCACCGGCGGCCTGACCGGCGCGCTGTTCCGCGAATTCGCGGTCACGCTCGCCGGCTCGGTGGTGCTGTCGGGCGTGATCGCCATCACCATCACGCCAATGATGTCGGCGCGCCTGCTGAAGTCCGGCACGCCAGGCCGTTTCCAGCGCATTGTCGACGGCACTTTCGCGCGAGTCGAGCACGTCTATGAGCGGGCCGTCACCGGGTCGCTCAACTATCGCCCGCTGACGCTGATCATCGTGCTGGCGCTTGTCGGGGTGACCGGCTTCATGTTCACCAAGACCTCAACCGAACTGGCGCCGGAAGAAGACCAGGGCTTCCTGCTCTCGCTTGTAACGGCGCCGCGTTACGCGACATCCGATTACACGGAGACTTACGTCAACCAGATGCTCGGTCTGGTGAAGGATATTCCCGAAACGCGGGCGCAGTTCTCGGCCGTCGCGTTCGGCGGCACGACGAACAGTGCGTTCGTCGGTTTCGCCTTCAAGGACTGGGCGGAGCGCAAGCGCAACTCGAAGGAGCTGCAGGCCGACATCACAGCCCGTCTCGCCAAGGTGGCGGGCGTCCAGGCCTTCGTCTTTGCGCCGCCGACGCTGCCGGGCTCCGGCGGCGGCCTGCCCATCGCCATGGTCGTGCGATCGACCGGCGACTCCTCGGAAGTGTACGACGTGGCCGAGAAGATCAAGAACAAGGCACAGGCTTCCGGCCGCTTCATCGTCGTGCAGAATTCGATGGCCTACGATGCGCCGCAGGTGACGGTGACCATCGACCGCGACCGCGCCGCGGCGCTGAACCTGCCGATCGCCGATATCGGCCGGACGCTGACGCTGCTGGTCGGCGGCGCCGAAGTGGCGCAGTTCGACCGCGACTCCAACAGCTACGACATCATCCCGCAAGTGCCGAAAGAATTCCGCGACAATCCCGAAAAACTCGGCGAGTATTTCGTGCGCAGCGTAACAGGCGAGATGGTGCCGCTGTCGGCGGTGGTGAAGATCTCGACCAATGCGTCGCCGGCCGCGATCGAGCAGTTCAACCAGCTGAATTCGTCGACGATCTCGGCGCTGCCGCTGCCCGGCGTCACCACCGGCGACGGATTGAAAGTCCTCGAGGACATTGCCAGGGAGAACCTGCCCGACACCTTCTTCATCGACTATTCGGGCCAGTCCAGGCAGGAGAAGGAACAGGGCAATACGATCCTGATCGCTTTCGGGGCGGCCGTCATCGTCATCTATCTGGTGCTGGCGGCGCAGTTCGAAAGCTTCCGTGATCCGCTGATCATCATGATGGCGGTGCCGCTGTCGATCTTCGGCGCCATCGTGCCGCTCAATCTGGGCCTCGGCACCCTCAACATCTACACGCAGGTCGGACTGATCACTTTGATCGGCCTGATCACAAAGCACGGCATCCTGCTGGTCGAGTTCGCCAACCAGCAGCGCGAGATCCACGGTATGCGGCGGCGCGACGCCATCATCGCTTCGGCCAAGGTGAGGCTGCGGCCGATCCTGATGACGACGGCGGCGATGGCGCTTGGCGTGGTGCCGCTGATCACGTCCAGCGGCGCCGGCGCGGCTGCCCGCTATTCGATGGGCCTGGTCATTTTCACCGGCATCCTGGTCGGCACCATGTTCACGCTCTTCGTCGTGCCCATGTTCTATACCTTCATTGCCAGCAAGGATCTGCCCGAGGTGGCAGAGAAGCCGGATCCCAAACTGATGCCGGCATTGCCGAGCTAATGGAAACGGCATTGCCGAACGAACAAAAACTAACAAAAAAGAGGCCGGAACACCCCGGCCTCTTTTTTTGGCTGTGCTCTACTGCCGCGAAAAGATGTTCCGGCGGGAGCCCTGAACGGATATGGCTGCTGTGCCGACCCGTTGCCAGCCTGCTACTTGACGATGACGATGCTGGTGTTGGCCGGCCCGAAGGTCTCGACGAGCTGGTAGAAATCGGCGGCATTGTCGGGATGCAGCCGCACGCAACCATGTGAGGCCGGCCGGCCAAGCCGCTTGATGGCATAAGTCGCATGCACCGCATAGCCGCCGCTGAAGAACACCGAATGCGGCATCGGCGCGTTGTCGTACTTCTTCGAATACCACATTTCATGCATGCGCGTCGGCTTGAACGAGCCGGTCGGCGTCACATGCGCCCTGTCACCGGTGGAAACCTTCCAGGCGAAGGCCGGGCGGCCGTCGACCGAGACTTCCATGACCTGTTGCGAAAGCGAGACGCGCGCCACGATCTTGTTGGCGGCATGCGCGGTACCCGTGCCGGCACCGAACAGAAGTGCCGCGCCCGTCAGGGCAGCGGCGGCGGTGATGTTGATGAGCTTGGCGGAAATAGCAGTATGCATGATGTCCCTCTCTCTGCCGGTCTGGCCGGCCCCAAATTCGATGAGCGGCTTATCCTTGCATCATGTTTCGGTGAGATTTCGTGAAATGCTCGTTTGTGTTTCGAATGTGTTTCCTCTGATTAACAGAACCTAAGTCAAAAAGGGCGGACATCGAAGCTGTCAGCTCGCACAGGACACGGCACATAGGTATTCAGCCCGAAACGAAAGTTCGAATTTCCCCAAGGTGAAAGATTGGGGCTCAATTTCGAAACTAATCTGCAACAAAGCGCTACTTCAGGCGGCATGAAGCGGATACAGGCCGCCGGCAGAGTTGACGTAACGAAAGCAGACGGCAACGACCACGGGAACGAAAACGAATATGTGGTCCTGATTTCTCGGGATCAGCATCGCAGCAGCAGCCATCAGCGGCGCCGGCACGGTTGCCCACGGTTCCATGGCCAGCCTCGCGGCGATGAGTTCGAGTGAGATCTCAACCCTGCATACCGTCCTGTTTTGTGCCACGGTCTGGATTGTTCCAGCCTGCGCATCGTCCGGCTCAAGGCCCACTGGCGGGTTGGCCTTCGGCTGCTGGCATTGCGCGGCCCCTCCGGCAACTTGCTGCTGAGAGGACCGAAGGCCCGCGCCGTGACGGGGGGCTCCGTAGACGGCGCGGGCACTTCGGGAGTTTCCTGAAGTACGCCGAAGCGACAAGTGCCCACCCAAGACGGGCGTTGGTCTTCGGAAAACAAGCCGCCGCAACATGAATTACTGGGGGATTGATGCAATGAAAACGAAACTTGCAGCTTCGGTGCTTTCGGCACTGCTCTACGCACAGGGCCTGCTCGGTTTTGCCGGGCTTGCCACCGTGCTCTTGAAAGAGCGCGCGCATGCAGGCGAGTTCGCGACAAGCGGCGACATGCCGTCGGGGCCATCGCTACTGGTGGTGCGCTGAGCCGCATGGCAATCGGGCCCAAGGTGAAAAACCGTTCTGGGAAATCCGATGCTCAGCCAGGGGAATGACGTGAGCGCCGGGCCGTCAATCGGCGAATTGCGCCGGCGGATCGAAACGGTAGCCGGCGCCGCGTATGGTGGTGATGGCTTCCGTATCGAGCTTGCGGCGCAGCCGCACGATGCGCGAATCGATGGAGCGGTCGAAGGCGTCGGCATTCTCGGCCGGCGCCGCCGCGATTATGTCGTCACGCGTCAGCACCTTGCGCGGACTGGCCAGGAACAGCCGAAGCAGCGCCACCTGGCCGGGCGAAAGCTGCTCCTCCGTGCCCGAGCGGTGCATGACGATGGCCGATTTCAAATCGACGGTCGCGTTCTCCAGCACGATCAGCTCCTGGGCGGCCCTGCCCCGCCGCGTCAGCAGGCCGCCGACGCGGGCGGCGAGTTCCCTGACATTGAGCGGACTTTCGATGACGTCGGCGGCACCGAGCTCGAGCGCAAGCACCTTGTCGACGAGATCGGCCGGCCGGCAGATCAGGATGAAATCCGGCCCGCCCTCGCCACCCCCGCC
>NZ_JAIUID010000025.1:0-49369 GCF_020165435.1 Mesorhizobium sp. BR1-1-2 | reverse complement strand
AACACGGCAAAGGTCGAGCAAGGCGCGACCGCGGTGGTCTTCGGCCTCGGCGGCATCGGGCTGAATGTCATCCAGGGCCTGAGGCTTGCCGGCGCCGACATGATCATCGGCGTCGATCTCAACAATGACAGGCGAGCCTGGGGCGAAAAATTCGGCATGACGCATTTCGTCAATCCGAAGGAGATCGACGGCGACATCGTGCCTTACCTGGTCAACATGACCAAGCGCGGCGCCGACCAGATCGGCGGCGCCGACTACACGTTCGACTGCACCGGCAACACCAAGGTGATGCGCCAGGCGCTGGAGGCTTCGCATCGCGGCTGGGGCAAGTCGGTGGTCATCGGCGTCGCCGGCGCCGGCCAGGAGATTGCGACCCGGCCGTTCCAGCTGGTCACCGGCCGGACCTGGATGGGCACCGCCTTCGGCGGCGCGCGCGGCCGCACCGACGTGCCCAGGATCGTCGACTGGTACATGGACGGCAAGATCGAGATCGACCCGATGATCACCCACACGCTCAAGCTCGAGGACATCAACAAGGGTTTCGACCTCATGCATGAGGGCAAGTCGATCAGGAGTGTCGCGGTGTATTGATGGCACTTACGGCACCTTACAAACGAACAATTCGGCCCTTTTTGAATGGAGGATACAAGCCGAATAACGGAGCAATGTCGTTCGTTCGGATGGAGAACTATGCGCGGAAACCGAGAGCGTATGTTCGAGGATTCGAGATTCTTCAGCGGGAAATCCGAGATATATTTGAATATATTGAACCCTCGGATAACAATTTAAAAACCCATTCCGAAATTATTGGCAAACTTTTAACGAGCGCCTGCTTCGAAGTCGAAAGCAATCTGAAAGCAATTCTAAAAGAAAATTCATATCCAAAACCTGAAAAATCGATGACTATGGCCGACTACAATAAAGTAGAGGCATCCCATCATTTGTCTAAGTACGAAATTATGCTTCCAGAATGGACCGGCACTAAAAACATTATCAAGCCGTTCGAGGCATGGGCGAGCGGAGGATCGCTGAGATGGTATCAAGACTACAACAAATATAAACACGACCGCGTAACAAATTTCGAACTAGCGAATTTCGAAAATCTGATAAATTCTTGGTGCGGTAATTGCGTTTTATTAAGCAGCCAGTTTTTTGATACAGAATTCTCCGTCGATGCGGAGATCAACGGATTTTCCTCTTATTTCGACGAGAATGACTACAACCATGGGATCGGTGGATATCTAAAAATAAGATATCCGAATGATTGGTTAGATAGCGAAAAATACGAATTTTCTCTTAGCAAAGCGAACTGGGACGACAGTAATTTTTGTCAAACGTACAGTTACTGAGCGCTTCCAAAAAAAATGTTATAGAAGCTAGCAGATGACAACATGGGAGGAATGACAATGCCTGAAAAACTGCATCCGAAAATCGACAATGGGTTGCCCAAGGAGAGCGCGAGCTTTACCGGCGGCACGCTGGTCTGCGCCTGTACCAGCAATCCGGTCAAGGTGAAGGTAAAGGGTCAGATCGCCCATAACCACGCTTGCGGCTGCACCAAGTGCTGGAAGCCCGAAGGGGCGATCTTCTCGGTGGTGGCGGTAGCCGGCACCGGCGACGTCACCGTAACCGAGAACGGCGACAAGCTGAAGGTGGTGGACCCGAGCGCGTTGATCCAGCGCCATGCCTGCACCGGCTGCGGCGTCCACATGCATGGACCCGTCGAGCGCGACCATCCGTTCAAGGGCCTGTCCTTCATCCATCCCGAGCGCTTCGAGGAGGATGGCTGGTCGCCGCCGGGCTTTACCGCCTTTGTCTCGTCGATCATCGAATCCGGCGTCGACCCAAGCCGCATGGACGGCATTCGCGGCCAGCTGAAGTCGATCGGGCTCGAACCTTACGACTGCCTCAACCCCGGCCTGATGGACTATATCGCCACGTGGACGGCGAAGAGGTCGGGAGCGCTTCCGGCCTGACGATCATGAGATTTGAGGCATGGGGCCGGACGGGTTACCGGCCCCATGCTCATTTGGAGAGACAATGCCCGCACCCGCCATCCTCGTCGACGCAGACGCTTGCCCGGTCAAAGCCGAAGTGGAAAGGGTTGCCGAGCGCCACGGCGTCGTCGTCACCTACGTTTCCAATGGTGGCCTGCGCCCTTCCCGCGACCCGATGATCCGCAATGTCGTCGTCTCCAAGGGCGCCGACGCCGCCGACGACTGGATCGTCGAAAACGCAAAACCCAACGACATCGTAGTGACCGCGGACATTCCACTGGCCGCACGCACGGTGGCGCTCGGCGCCCATGTATTGGGGCCGACCGGACGTCCCTTCACGCCGGAAACGATCGGCATGGCGGTGGCGATGCGCGACCTGAAGCAGCATTTGCGCGAGACCGGCGAAAGCAAGGGCTACAATGCGAGCTTCGCACCGCAAGACCGCTCGCGGTTTCTCGGTGAACTCGACCGTATCTTGCGGCGGGCGCTGAAATCCGCCACACCGCAGTAGAAGCCCAGCGCCATTCGGAACCATCATGGCCGCCGAAATCCCGTCAAGGAAACCCATGCACCGGCACATGCTGTTCGCGGTGTCGGCTTGTGTCGGCGTCTTTGCGCTTCTGATGGCGCTGCTGCTTCATGCGCCGCTCGCCTATTCGATCGGCGCCAACGCCTTTTTTGCCGCCTATGTCACGCTGGTTGTCGCCCAGATGCCCAAATTCACCGGCACTTATCTCAGCAAGAATGCGCGGGCCGCCGATCAGCCCGTGCTGGTCATCTTCGCCGTAACGCTGGTCGTCGTTGGCGTTGCCCTTGTCTCATTGTTCCTGCTGATCAACCAGAAGGACAAGGGCCATCCCATCGAACTCACCTTCGCGCTGCTGTCGATACCCCTCGGCTGGTTCACAATCCACGCCATGGCGGCGTTGCACTATGCGCATGTGTACTGGATGGACGGCGACCTGGTCGATGCCGGAACCAAGAAGAAAATCCCGGTCGGCGGGCTGCTGTTCCCCGGCGACAAGCGGCCGGAAGGCTGGGACTTTCTGTACTTCTCGACGGTCATCGGCATGACGGCGCAGACCGCCGACACCAACATCTCGACGACCCACATGCGCCGGGTCGTCCTTGTTCATTCGATCCTGTCGTTCTTCTTCAACACGGTCATCGTCGCCGCCGCCGTCAATCTCGCCGTGAGCCTGGGCGGGCCTTGAGCGCCGATCTGATATTTTCGTGATCGATGAAACATCGGCTTGGCTGGCGACGTATCAGGAGGAGAATGATGCGAATAGCGGCCGCGCCGGATGGGCGGCCAGGAAGCGAGACCAGATGGAATCGATTGCCATGAACCAACCCGCCGCCAGCGCGGACAGTGACGCTCCGAAGGCCACGACATTGATCTACCGGCAATCGGCCTGGACGCGGCTGACGCACTGGCTGTGGGCCATCTCGCTGTTCTTCATGCTGCTTTCCGGCCTCCAGATCTTCAACGCCCGTCCGCAGCTCTATCTCGGCAAGCAGTCCGGCTTCGACTACAACAACACCGTCTTCGCCATCGGCGCGGAGAACATGAATGCCGGGCCGCGCGGCTATACAGAAATCCTCGGTCACCGCTTCGACACCACCGGCGTGCTCGGCTGGTCCGGGCCGGCGGGACAAGAGACGCCCCGCGCCTTCCCATCCTGGGCGACCATCCCCTCCTATTACGATCTGGGCACGGCCCGCGTGGTGCATTTCTTCTTCGCCTGGGTGCTGACGACGACGCTGCTTGTGTGGCTGGTCGCCAGCCTGGTCAACGGCCACATCAGACGCGATCTCGCCCCACGCCTGGACGATCTCAGGCGCCTGCCGCAGGATATCGCCAATCACGCTAGGTTGAAGTTCCACCACACGCGCGAATACAACACGCTGCAGAAAATGGCCTATGGCGGCGTGCTGTTCGTGCTGCTGCCGCTGATGATCCTCACCGGGCTCGCAATGTCGCCCAGCATGAACGCGGTGCTGCCGTTCCTCAACGACCTGCTCGGCGGCCGGCAGACTGCGCGCACCATCCATTTCACCGTCATGGTGCTGCTCGTCGGTTTCTTCATCATCCATATTCTGATGATCGTGGCCGCCGGCCCGATCAACGAACTGCGCTCGATCGTCACCGGATGGTATCGGACCGATCCGCCACATGACGCAAAATCCTCCGAAAGGAGCGCCTGACATGGCAAAATTCGAGATCAACCGCAGGAAATTCCTGACCGCGGCCAGCCTTGGCCTTTCCGGTATCGCGCTTTCAGGCTGCGACGCCTTCGACAGCCAGCTCGGCGTGGGCGGCGGGCTGCGCAGCTTCCTCGAAAATGCCAACGATCTCACACACCGCGCGCAACGCCTGCTCGCGGGCCGCGATTCGCTGGCGCCGGAGTTCACTGAAGCCGATATCCGTCAGCCGATGCGCCCCAACGGGGTGACGTCACCCGACGACGATACCTACAAGACCCTGCTCGCCAACAACTTCGCCGACTGGCGGCTGGAGGTCTCGGGCCTGGTCGAAAAGCCGCTGTCGCTGACCCGCGAGCAGCTCATGAACATGCCGAGCCGAACGCAGGTCACCCGCCATGATTGTGTCGAAGGCTGGAGCTGCATCGCCAAATGGACCGGCACGCCGCTGTCGCTGGTCCTCGACCAGGCGGTGGTGAAACCCGAGGCGCGCTACGTCATGTTCCATTGCCTGGACACGATCGACCGCAGCCTGTCGGGCGACATCAAATATTACGGCAGCATCGACCTCATCGACGCCCGCCACCCCCAGACGATCCTGGCCTACGGCGTCAACGGCAAGCCGCTGCCGGTCGAGAACGGCGCGCCGCTGCGTGTCCGGGTCGAGCGCCAGCTCGGCTACAAGATGCCGAAATATCTCTACAAGATCGAGCTGGTCGACGGCTTCGCCGCCGTAGGAGGCGGACGTGGCGGTTATTGGGAAGACAATGGCTACGACTGGTATGGCGGGATCTGATCGCAATCGGCACGATGCCGCCATTTTATTTTGCACGTCGCATGCAGGTGACAATCCGTCGTTGACGGGCTATGGATGACGAGTCGAGGGCTTTTGCGAGCCCTACCTGTTTGCGGGAGAGAGCAGCGAGAGCTGCCGCCGAAGGGGAAATCGCCCGAAATCTCTCAGGCAAAAGAACCGTAGACGGGAAAGACACTCTGGAAAGTCGGGGCCTGCCCCCGCGCCGAAGGTGTAAGCGCTGCCGACAGAGTTACGGGGCGCGAGTCTCTCAGGCTTCAGACAGAGGGGCACGGACTGGTCGCCATTCGCGGCCGATTGCGTGCGACTCTGGAGAACACATGACGGGCGACACCAAACACCTTCCTCTCGAAGACGTCAACGCAGCTGCCGGTGCGCGCTTTGGCGCCTTTGCCGGCTGGTCGATGCCGCTGACCTACCCGGCCGGCGTCATGAAGGAGCATCTTCACACCCGCGAACATGCGGGCCTGTTCGACATTTCGCACATGAAACTGTTCAGGGTCAGCGGGCCGGGCGCGATTCCCCTGCTCAACCGTGCCTGTCCGCTCGATGCGGGCGCGCTCGAAATTTCACAGTCGAAGCTGACGTTTTTCCTGAACGAGGCCGCGGGCATCCTGGACGATCTGATCGTCACCCGGCTGGGCGATACCGACTTCATGGTCGTCGCCAATGCCGGCAACGCGGTCGCCGACGAGAAGCATTTGCGCGATCTTGCGACCGACTTCGATGCCAAGGTCGAACCGCTCGATCGGGTCTTCCTCGCCATCCAGGGTCCCGAGGCCTGGGCGGCGCTTTCGCGCGCCGGTATCGAGACCGGGTCGCTGCTGTTCATGCATGGCATCGAACCGCGAGAGAACTGGTTCATGAGCCGGTCCGGCTATACCGGCGAGGACGGCTTCGAGATCGGCCTGCCGGAGGCAGACGCGCGCGGTCTCGTCGCGAAACTGCTCGAAGACGAGCGCGTGCTATGGATCGGCCTTGCCGCCCGTGACAGCCTGCGGCTGGAAGCCGGCCTGTGCCTGCACGGCCAGGACATCACCGCGCAAACCGATCCCGCAAGCGCGGCGCTGATGTGGGCCATCCCGAAGGACATCCGCGCCAACGGCACTTTCATCGGTGCCGGTGCGCTGCGCGCCGCCGTCGAGCGCGGCTCCGCCCAGAAGCGCGTCGGCCTGAGGCCGGATTCCCGCCAGCCGGTGCGCGCCGGCGCCACGCTCTTCGATGCCGACGGCAATCCCGCCGGCCACGTCACCTCGGGCGGCTTCGGTCCGTCTGCCGGCCATCCCGTCGCCATGGGTTACGTCCCGACACCGCTGGCAAAACCCGGAACTCGGGTTTTCGCCGACGTGCGCGGAACGAAGATACCTGTCGACGTCTCTTCCCTGCCCTTCGTCCCGCACCGCTATCGCAAAGGATAATTTTCAGATGGCAAAGACCTATTTCACCGCCGATCACGAGTGGCTCAGTGTCGAAGGCGGCATCGCCACCGTCGGCATCACCGACTACGCGCAGGAGCAGCTGGGCGACCTCGTTTTCGTCGAACTGCCCGAAACAGGCAAGAAGCTCGCCAAGGGCGACACCGCCGTCGTGGTCGAATCCGTCAAGGCGGCCTCCGACGTCTACGCGCCGGCCGACGGCGAGATCACCGAGGCCAACGCAACGCTGTCGTCCGATCCGTCGCTGGTCAATTCGGCGGCGACCGGCGCCGGATGGCTGTGGAAAATGAAGCTTGCCGACGAAAGCCAGCTCGCCAGCCTCATGGATGAGGCCGCCTACAAAGCCCATATCGGCTGAAATCAGGACGCATTGACATGACCGCAGCACCCTACCCCTTCTCGGCCCGCCATATCGGACCCGGCATTGCCGATGTGAGAGCCATGCTGGCCGTCATCGGCGTGCCCTCGGTCGAGACGCTGATCAGCCAGGCCGTGCCGAGATCGATCCGCCTCGACCAGCCGCTGTCCCTGCCCGCGCCGGCCAGCGAAGCCGAAGCGCTGGCCGAATTGTCGGCGACCATGGCCCGGAATACGGTGCTGAAGAGCTTCATCGGCGCCGGATATCACGGCGTCCACGTGCCGCCGGTCATCCAGCGCAATCTGTTCGAGAACCCGGCCTGGTACACGGCCTATACGCCCTACCAGGCGGAGATCAGCCAGGGCCGCCTGGAAATGCTGTTCAATTTCCAGACCTTGGTCGCGGAATTGACCGGCCTGCCTGTGGCGTCGGCTTCGTTGCTCGACGAGGCGACAGCGGTCGCCGAAGCGATCGGCATCGCATTGCGCCATCACCGCGACAAGCGCAGCAAGGTGGCTCTCGCCGGCACGCCGCATCCGCAGACGCTGGATGTGGCGCGCACCCGCGCCGAGCCGCTCGGCATCGAGATCGACGGCGAGACGATCGACGACAACACCGCTGCCCTGCTCGTCTCCTGGCCGGACACTTTCGGCGTCTATGGTGATCACAAGGCGGCCATCGACAAGGCGCGCGCGGCCGGCGCGCTGGTCGTCTTCATCGCCGACCCGCTCGGCCTGGCGCTGACCGACGCGCCTGCGAAACTCGGCGCCGACATTGCCGTCGGTCCGATGCAGCGCTTTGGCGTGCCGATGGGCTTTGGCGGCCCGCACGCCGCCTACTGCGCCGTTGCCGACAAATTGACCCGATTGATGCCCGGCCGCCTGGTCGGCCAGTCGACCGACAGCAAGGGCCGTCCCGGCTACAGGCTTGCCCTACAGACGCGCGAGCAGCACATCCGCCGCGACAAGGCGACGTCCAACATCTGCACCGCCCAGGCGCTGCTTGCCAATATGGCGACAGCCTACGCCATCTGGCACGGCCCCGCCGGCCTGCAGGCGATCGCCGGGCGCATCCACGCGCTGGCCAACCGCCTGGCGGCCGGTCTCAAGGCGGCCGGCTTGCCGGTCATCGGCACGAGCCGCTTCGACACGGTGACGGTGGAGACGAAGGGCAAGGCCGCACAGATCGCCGCCGCCGCCGAAAAGGGCGGCCGGCTTCTGCGCGTCATCGATGCCGACCGTGTCGGCGTCGCCTTCGACGAGACCTCTGACGAAGCCGACCTGGAGGCCATTGCCGCCCTGTTTGGGGCCAAGCCGAGCGCGGAGGCCACCGCCACCATGGCAGGCAAGCCGCGCGGCAAGGAGTTTCTCACCCAGCCCGTCTTCCACGAGAACAAGTCGGAAACCGAGATGATGCGCTTCCTGCGCCGGCTGGCCGACAAGGACCTGGCGCTCGACCGCGCCATGATCCCGCTGGGATCCTGCACGATGAAGCTCAATGCCGCGGCCGAGATGATGCCGGTGAGTTGGCCTGAAATCGCCAACATGCATCCATTCGCACCGGCCGCGCACTCGGCAGGCTACCGCGCCATGATCGATGACCTCGAAGGCTGGCTTTCGGAGATTACCGGCTTCGATGCGGTAAGCCTCCAGCCGAATGCCGGCAGCCAGGGTGAATATGCTGGATTGCTGGCCATCCGCGCCTATCACCGCTCGCGCGGCGAGGGCCATCGCACGGTCTGCCTGATCCCGTCCTCAGCGCACGGCACCAATCCGGCGAGCGCGGCGATGGCCGGCATGAGCGTGGTCGTCGTTCGCTGCCTGGAGGACGGCAATATCGACATGGACGACATGAGGGCCAAGGCCAACGAGCACTCCAGGAACCTCGCGGCGCTGATGTTCACCTATCCCTCGACCCATGGCGTCTATGAAGAGGGCGCGCGACATCTCTGCGCCCTCATCCATCAGCATGGCGGGCAGGTCTATTTCGACGGCGCCAACCTGAACGCCCTGGTCGGCCTTGCCCGCCCGGGCGACATCGGCGCCGACGTCTGCCACATGAACCTGCACAAGACCTTCTGCATCCCCCATGGCGGCGGCGGCCCGGGTGTCGGCCCGATCGGCGTCAGGGCGCATCTGAAGCCCTATCTGCCGGGCCATGTCACCGAAGGCTCCGCGCATGCCGTGGCCGCCGCCCCTTTCGGCAGCGCCTCCATCCTGCCCATCACCTGGATGTACATCCGCATGATGGGCGCTTCGGGCCTGAAGCAGGCGACCGAGACGGCGATCGTCTCGGCCAACTACGTCGCGACACGGCTCGCCCCACACTTCCCGCTCCTTTACAAGGGCAGGAGCGACCGCGTTGCCCATGAGTGCATCCTCGACACCCGCGTGCTCAAGGAGAGCGCCGGCATCAGTGTCGAGGACATCGCCAAACGCCTGATCGACTATGGTTTCCATGCGCCGACCATGTCGTTCCCGGTCGCCGGCACGCTGATGGTGGAGCCGACCGAATCCGAGCCCAAGCGCGAGCTCGACCGTTTCTGCGAGGCGATGATCGCCATCGCGGGCGAAGCGGCCAAGGTTGCGAGGGGCGAGTGGCCCCTGGCTGACAATCCGCTGGTCAATGCGCCGCACACCGCCGCGGAGGCGCTGGCCGGCCAGTGGAGCCATCCCTATTCGCGCCTGGAAGCGGCCTACCCCGCCGGAGACATGGCGGCGAAATACTGGCCACCGGTATCGCGCATCGACAATGTCGCCGGCGACCGCAACCTGGTCTGTTCCTGCCCACCGCTGTCGGACTATTTGGGGGCCGCCGAATAGTCTCGCAAACTATGCTGAGCGCAAGGCCGGCTTGATCGGCTCGGCCTTGCCCATCCTTTTGTGGCTGACGACGCAATTGCGGCCCGCGCGCTTGGCCGCATAGAGCGCTGCGTCCGCCTCGGCCAGCACCTCGCCGAGGCTGTTGCCGTTGGCGCCGCCAAAGCCGATGCCTCCGCTGACGGTGCTGCGCAATGGGCCGTGAGGGGTGGCGACGATCTCGGTGCCGAAGGCGACGCCGATCTTGCTTGCGAGCTCGTAAGCCCTCTCTTCGGTCACCCGGGACATGACGATCGCGAATTCCTCGCCGCCGAGACGAAAGGCGTCGACGCCCGTTCTGGCGTATTTTCTGATGACGGCGGCGAACCGGCACAGAACCTGATCCCCAACCGGGTGACCATAGATGTCGTTCGTTCTCTTGAAATGATCGAGGTCGAACATGACGACCGCCATGAAAGGACCGAAGGTCCGTTCGCCATGGAGCGACATCAATCCCCGGCGGTTCATCAGCCCGGTCAACGGATCGGTCATCGTCTCGGCCTTCAGCTCGATCTGCGCCTGCAAATGATGCAGGGAAAGCGTCAATGCGCCGAGGCCGGTCATGCAGGCCACGGCCACGACCGAGTTCAGGCGTTCGGCCCAATTATCGGGGGCTGCCCCGAGCGTCCATTGCCCCTTGGCTATCAGGACGACCGCGCAAAGCGCAAACGACACCGCACAGGTGCCGCCCAGGAACGAAACCACCAGCAGGATTTTGCGATCGTGACTGCCGTTGAGCCAGAACATGGTTCCGATCGCCGAGAGCAGCACAGTCACCGTCGCATAGGTAACGATGAAGCCTACCCCGTCGAGACCGAGGGAAGTCACCGCCGCGCAGACCGTCATGGCGGCTAATGTCGGCAAAATGGCACGCCGGTAATCCGGCACGCCGAGATACTGCATGGCCGACAGGCAGATGACCAGGAAACCGAGGCTGAGCAGCGCCAGCGCGATCTGGCAAAGCAGCGGATCAGGCTCCTTCGTGTATCGCCAGAACAGGATGACATGCACAACGAGCACGAGAATGCCGCACCCCACCGTCAGCACGAAGCTGGCCCGGGGCGCGGCGAACCAGATCGCGAACATGGTGATGCTGAGGCAGATGCCCGACAGCGCGGCTGCGAGCAGGAGCGAACTGAAATCCAGCATATTGGGCGGGGGTTCCCTGAGCGTCGGCCTTACCGCTGCATTCTAGGTCAGCGGCAGCCATCGGACATGTTTTTAAGCCGACCTTTCGGCCGAGACTGCGGATAGGGTTTATAAAGCGTCGACGCCGGGTGTTCCAAAATCGTCCTCGCGAGGATCATGGCCGCCGGACAGCCGTCAGCCCTTGTTCAGGAGGGCAAGATTGGCATCGACGACCGTGGGGTCGGCCATGCCGGCCTTGGCTTCGAGCAGCAGCGCCCTTGCCTTTTTCCTGTTACCGCGCAGCAATTGCGAATAGCCCATATTGTTGACGATCTGCGGCTTGCGCCCGGCGACCTTGAGCAACTGGTCGTAGGCACGATCGGCGAAGTCGAAGCGGCCGAGTTCGTCATAGGAAGCGGCGAGCCCCATCCAGGCTTCCGCATTGTCGGCTTTTAACTCGACGGCCTTACGGAAATGCTGTTCGGCAAGACCGTAATTCGCGTCGCGAAACTGGGCCTTGCCTTCCGCCAGATCGGATGTGCTGACGTCCTTCGCGGCCGGTTGAATGGCGGTGGTTTTGGTGGTGTCGACGCCACTCGTCGTGCAACCAGACATCATCAAGATGGCCGCCATCGCGGCCATTGCCGTGAAATTACTGTGATGCATGTCCCTGCCCCATCGCCCGATTTTGCCGGGTCGTTCTTCAGGAAACACACTATACGAGAGCAATTAAACTTGGGTGCCGAAACGCCGCCAAAATTAGGCCTCGGGTACACCAGCTGTTAACCACCAGGCCGCAACGCCTCAATCACGGCCAGCGGCGTTCTCACGGTTCCAGAGCCTTGAGCTCCGCCGGCACCGTATACCGGCTGCCGTCATAGCGCAGCCGGTAGGTTTGGCTCACGGACTTGCCGGGATGGGACTGGCACTCGCCATTGCTGTCGGGCAACGGATTGTCGGTATCCATCCGTTCGAGCACCGTGATGTCGTGGTAGCCATGATGTTTGGCCGGGCTCATCGCCAGGCTCACCTGACTGGTGTGGAAGGATCCGGCGCAATTGGTATCGCCCTCGCCGCCATTGCCCGCCACGGCCAGGCCATCGAGCACCATCCGCAGGGCATCGCCGTCGACGGCATAGAGCCTCAGGTCGGTTTCACTGAAGGGGTTAGGCAGCGAATTGTTTGCCATTTCGATGCGCAGGCCGAAGGCGGAGACATCGGGCGCCAGCGCATACCGGCCGGTATCGAGTTCGACCTTGCGGATGGCGATGGCATCATCATTCATCAGCCCGGGCTGCAGCAGACGCTGGCGCACCTGCCGGCTCTTCCGGTCGATGACCAGAAGCTCGATATCGCCGGCATGCGCGTAGTCGCTGGGCTGGGAACTGTCCATCAGCGGCACGGCGACCAACAGCAGGTCGTCATGGGCCGGCCAGATCTTGCAGACCAGCCCCGGCGGGTCGCCATATGCAGACGTCAGGGCGATGCTGGTGTGGGGTTCGAGCGTGAACGAGGCGCCGTCAGCGTTCTTGCGGGCCCTGGGGTAGGCCTGCTGCACCAGGGCAGCGGCATCGCCGCAATCGTCGGCCGCAGCCCAGGCGGGCGACAGACTGGCCGCGGCAAGACCGAGGACGAGGACGCGCGACAGCATTCGCATGGGGTTCTCATTCATTTCGCGGACTTTGCAGATCGACTCAGGCCGGCTTCACTGAATATCAGCAAATACTAATGGCCGGTCATTTTGACTATGATCGGAATGACCGCGATCATCAGCACCACCGGCAGGATGCAAACCACGACCGGCACCGACATCTTGGCCGGCAAGGCATGCGCCTTTTCCTCGGCCAGCGACATGCGCTTGTGGCGCATCTCGTCGGAAAAGACGCGCAGCGCCCCCGACAGGCTGGTGCCAAGCTCCTTGGACTGTTGCAGCAGCGTAGCGAAGGAACGCACCTCGTCCAGGCTCAGGCGGTCGGCGAGCGCCTTCAGCGCATCGTCGAGGCTGCGCCCGGCCCGCAGCTCCAGCGACACGAGCTGCAAGTTCTGGCTGAGCGACGGATAGGTCCTGGCGAGTTCCTTCGAAACGCGCTCGACGCCCGCTTCCATGCTCATGCCGGCATCCGAACAGACGATCATCAGGTCCATGAAATCGGGGAAGCCGTTGCGGTATTCGCGCATCTTTTCCCGTATCTTCTGGGTCAGCACCAGCCCAGGCAGGAAATAGCCGGCCACGCCCGACAGCACGACGAAGGCCCAGCGGCTGGCCATCGTGGCGTCGGGGCTGGCCATCCAGCGGTTGAGCACGAAGACGGCGAGCGCGATGCCCACCATCGCCGTGAAACGGATGAGGAAGAACATGCCGACGGCGCGCGGCTCCATGTAGCCCGCCTGGATGAGTTTCAAGCGCAGGCGGGCGACATTTTCGGGATCGCTTTTGGCGTAGAATTCCTGCGCCTTCTTCACCGCCTTCTCGCGAACGACACCGGTATTCTTCTTCTGGGCCGGTTCCGGCCTGGCGGCCACTGGACCGTCGTCGACCTTGAGCCTGCGCCTGACTTCGTTGCGATCGCCCTTGGCCACCACCATCGGCCAGGCAAAAGCGGCAGCGCCCACGGCCAGCAGCAGGACAGCCACCGGCATCAGCGAGGTTGGCGCGAGCGAGGCGAGGAATTCGACGACCTTCTGCATGTCAGAATTTGAAGTTCGACATTTTGAACATGATCAGATTGCCCAGCATCAGCCAGGTTACCGAGCCGCCAACCATGTACCACGTCTTCGGCACGCCCCAGACGTCGCTGTAATATCCAGGCATGAATGCCATGATGGTCGTGAACAGCAGCGCCGGCACGGCCGTCAGGATATAGGCCGACAGGCGGCCTTCGGTTGAAATGGCGCGTACCTTGCGGCGCAGCTTGCCGCGCTCGCGGATCGTCGTCGACAGCCCGTCGAGGATTTCGCGCAGATTGCCGCCAGAACTCGTCTGGATTGACACGGCGGTGACGAACAGCGGCAGATCCTCATGGCCGACCCTGTCGAACAGCGAATTCAGCGCCGAAACCAGATCCGAACCAAAGGTCACCTCATCGGCAATCACGCCGAACTCGGTGCCGATCGGGTCGGGCATTTCGCGCGACACCATGGCGATGGCCACCGGCACCGGATGGCCGGCCTTGAGGCCGCGCGTGATCAGTTCCAGGGCTTCCGGCAACTGCATGCCGAACCGTTTCAGCCTGCGCTTGCGCATGGAGCGCATCGCCATCACGGGCAGCACCGGCACCAGCACGACAAACAGAATGGCGCCCATCAGCAGCGGCAAGCCATACCAGATGGCGACAAGGGCCGCCGCCAGCGCCATCCCCGAAGTGATCATCAGGAACTTCGACAGCGGCATGATCATGCCCGACTGGGCGCGGAGCGCGCGAAAACGGTCAGGCGAGAACACCGACGTGCCCGCATCGAGACCACGCTCCTTGCGCAATTGGATCAGCACCTGTTCCTGACTGATCCTGTTTTCCTGCAGCTTCATGCGCCGGTTGATGGCGGTGCGCCTGTCGCTGCGGCCGGCATAGAGCAGGTAAACGGCCTCGGCGATCATGATGCCGGTCAACGCAGCCCCGGCATAGACGACATAGATCGCGCTGAACCCATCCAACACCGGGTTACTCCTGCGGCCGGCCGGGTTCGAAATAGCGCCCGGGAAACTCGATGCCCATGGCGCGCAGGTCCTCCAGGAAGCGCGGCCGGATCCCGGTCGCCTCGAAATGGCCGAGGATTGTGCCATCGGCGTCCATGCCGGTACGCACGAAGCGGAAGATCTCCTGCATCTGGATGACGTCGCCTTCCATGCCCGTCACCTCGGCGACGCTCGTCACCTTGCGCTTGCCGTCGGAGAGCCGGGTCAACTGGACGATGATGTCGATGGCGCTGGCGATCTGGCTGCGGATCGACTGCACCGTCATCGGCATGCCGGTCATGCCCAGCATCTGCTCGAGCCGCGAAATGGCGTCGCGCGGCGTGTTGGCGTGAATGGTTGCCATCGACCCTTCATGGCCGGTGTTCATGGCCTGAAGCATATCGAAGGCCTCTTCGCCGCGGCACTCGCCGAGGATGACGCGATCGGGCCGCATGCGCAGCGCGTTCTTGACGAGATCGCGCTGCTTGAGCTCGCCATGGCCTTCGATGTTGGCCGGCCGGGTTTCCATGCGCGCGACATGCGGCTGCTGCAACTGAAGTTCCGCCGCGTCCTCGATGGTGATCAGCCGCTCGTCTTCGGGAATGAAGGCCGACAGCGCGTTGAGCATGGTCGTCTTGCCGGTGCCGGTGCCGCCCGAAATGATCGTCGTCTTGCGGGCATGTACTGCCGCAGCAAGCACTTCGGCCATGTTCTGGGTGATGGCGCCGAATTCGACCAGCCGGTGCAGGCCGAGCTTGTTCTTGGAGAATTTGCGGATCGATACCAGCGGCCCGTCGACCGCTACCGGACGGATGGCGGCGTTGAAACGCGAGCCGTCCAGCATGCGGGCGTCGACCATCGGCTGCGATTCGTCGACGCGGCGGCCGACAGCGGCAACGATTTTGTTTATGATTCTAAGCAGATGCGCCTCATCCTTGAACGGGATGTGGACCTGCTGCAGCTTGCCCTTCTTTTCGACGAAGCAGTTCTGATGGCCGTTGATCAGTATGTCGTTGATGTCGGGGTCCTTGAGCAGCGGCTCGAGCGGGCCGAGCCCGACCATCTCGTCGACGATGTCGTCGACCAGGGCATCGAGTTCGACGGTGTTGATCGCCATCCGCTCTTCGCGCGTCTTTTCCGACACGAAATCATGCACCTGCCGGCGCATCTCGTCCCTGGGCAGCCGCTCCAGCGCGACAAGATTGATCTCCTCGAGCAGCAACCGGTGGATGCGCACGCGCGCATCGAGCACCTTGTTGGCGCTCTTGCCCGGCACGGCTTCTGCTTTCGCCGGCACTATCTTCCGGCTCGTCGGGATGACGACCGCGTGATGCGCGACCGCCGTCGGCTCGGCGGAGCGCGGCGGACGCGCATCACGGTTCTGCAAGGTGGAAAAGCGGCTGCTCATCCGGCCTTCCTCTTCAAAAGGCTCTTGCCGAAGCCGAACAGCGACTTCGATTTGCCCGGCGCCGCCGCCACTTCCTCCGGAAGGATGATCTTCTTCAGGTCGTTGACGACGTTGGCATTGGCATCGATCTCGTGCAGCGGCACGCCGCGATCGACGGCCTCGCGCACCAGCCGGTAATTGTTGGCGATGCCGCCGACGAAGTGCTCGCCGAGGATTTCCTGGACATCCGCCTGCTTGATGCCGCTGTCGAACATCTTCTGCTCGAAACGGTTGACGATGACGTTCGGCTTCACTTCCTTGCCGGCGGTCTCGTAGACCGCCTGGATCAGCCGTTGCGTGTGGCGCAGGCACGGCACCGTCATTTCGGCGACGATGTAGAGCTTGTTGGAGCCGAGCAGCACCGTCTCCGTCCACGGAAACCAGGTGCGCGGCATGTCGATGACGACATTGTCGAAATAGGCCGAGACGAGGTCCAGCATCCGCACCACGACATCGGTCTTGAACGAGCGCATCTCGGCCGGCTGCGTCGGTGCGGCCAGCACGCACAGCCCGCTGGCATGCTTCGACAGCATCACGTCGAGCAGTTGCCTGTCGAGACGCTCCGGCTGGTTCTCGATTTCGGTGATGTCGAAACGCGGCTCCAGGTCGAGATATTCGGCGCAGGCGCCCTGCTGGAAATTGAGGTCGACCACGCAGGTCGAGGCGCCCCGCGTCACCGAATGATGCAGTTGGAACGCGGTCTGCAAAGCCAGCGTGGTGGTGCCGACGCCGCCTGCCGCGGGCATGAAGGTGTAGATTTGCGACTCGGTGTTTTCCTCGCGCCCCGGCCCTTGCAGCGCACGCACCACCGAACGTACGAGATCGGCCGTGGTGATCGGCTTGACCAGGAAATCCGCGACCTTGAGCTGCACGAGGATGCGCGCGGCGGCGGCGTTGAACTCCTGGGTGACGACCACGACCGGCGCCTTGCCTTCCAGCCGACGCATAACGCGTTGCAGCGCATCGATCTCCTCAAGCTTCGCCGCATCCATATCGACGATGATCGCGCCGAGATCGGCCTCCTGGACCTCCCCGCGCAGTTCGGTGATGTTCTTTTCCACCGTCGAGAGCTGGATGATCTCCGAGGCGGCAAACGCCGTCCGCGTGTCCTGCGCGAAGGTCCTGTCCGTCGATACGAGCAGGATTTTCCTGGTCTTAATGCCGTTTGCCATTTCTTGTCAGCCTGTGATCTCGGATCAATTGTCGGCGCTGGCTTGCGAGGCCTTGGCGCTGGCCGCCTGCTCGGCGGTGACGGCTTCCGTGCTGCCGCGCTCGGCGGGCACGAGGAGCCTGGTGTTCTGGACGCCGTATTTCCAGGGATCGACCATCTGCATCACGGTATTGGCGGCCTGGGCCTCACCGGCGCCACTCGTCACGCCTTCGCTGCGCATATAGTCGTCACTCGTGCAGCCGGCGGTGAAGCCGGCAAGCAGCAAGGCGACGCTCGAGCTCAAGACCAGACGCATGGCTTCAGTCCTTCGGCAGGTCGAGAAAATGCCCGACCTTGGTGGCGGGAGCGGCACGCACGGCGCCGCCATCAGCCAGCGCCAGCGCGCGATTGGTGTCCGACGCCTTCACCTCCTCGGTATTGTTGAGGAAATAGTCGACATTGCTGGCAGGCTGCGTGCCATCGGTCGGCTCGGCCATTTTCTTCGATGGATCCACCGGCTTGACCAGGTAAGGCGTGACGATGATCACCAGGTCCGTCTCGCGCCGCTGGTATGATTTCGACGAGAACAGGGCCCCGAGCACAGGCATCTTGCCGAGGCCCGGTATGCGCGAGGTGGTGATGTCGTTCTGCGACTGCAGCAGCCCCGCGATCATGAAGCTCTGGCCATTCTTCAGATCGACCGACGTCCTGGCGCGGCGCACGATGAAGCCGGGCACCGAGATGCTGCCGATATTGTAGGAAGCCGATGCGTCGATCGAGGAGACTTCCGGCGCGATGTCGAGGCTGACCAGCCCGTCCTTCAGAACCGTGGGCGTGAAATCCAGGCTGACGCCGTACTTCTTATAGCTGACGGAAATCTTGCCGTTGTCTTCGGAAACCGGGATCGGAAACTCGCCGCCGGCCAGGAAGCTCGCCGTCTCGCCGGACCGGGCGATCAGGTTCGGCTCGGCCAGCCGACGAGCCAGGCCGCGCTCTTCCAGTGCCTTGATGGCGATGTCGATGGAAACGCCGTTCGACAGCAGCTTGCCGATGATCTCGCCGGTCCCCGCCGGCTCAATGGTGCCGGGAGCAATCGTAACGTCGCGTCCGCCCATGCCATAAGCGAAATTGGCGCTGTATTTGGCGCCGAGGTCCTGCCCGGCCTGACGGTTGATCTCGACGAAGCGGACATTGAGCTGGACCTGCTGCGAGGACGAGATGTTGACCGAATTGATCACCTCCTCATTGCCGGAGAAGCGGGTGGCGATCTTGTTTGCCTTTTCGGCGGCGACCGCGTCATCCGCCTCGCCCGACAGCACGACACGGCCATTGGCGGAGCCGACCTTGATTTTGGCGTCCGGCACGCTGGCGCGGATGGTGTCGGCCAACTGGTCGGTATCGAGCGTCACTTCGATGTCTACGGTGCCGACGAGTTGCTTGTTCTCGTCGAACAGGGCGATGCCGGTGGTGCCGAGATTGTTGCCCAGCACATAGAAGGATTTGTCGGTCAACGGGTTGACGTTGGCGATCTCCGGATCGCCGATGACGATCTGGTAGAAGGCAGCACTGGTCATGATCGTCTTGGGCTTGCCCTTGGCGACCTTGATCGAGGCGTTCTTGGTCGCCGAGACATAGACGATGTCATTGTCCGCCCTGGCCGGGCCGGCGAAGATGCCGGCCCCCGCCACCGTCATCGCCAACGCCACGGCCCGCGCGACGTGCAACCGGCCTGCCATTCGATATTGAAGTTGCCTGAACATTGTTCCCGTCCCGTCCGGTCCCCACCGGTCCTGCTCTGGTCCCACTCAGGAACCTGATATTCTTATTTCTGGTCCCGCGCAGGAACCTGATATTCCTCGGCCGTCGTTCCACGTGTCACGATGACCGTCTTGAATTTCGGCTGCTCCGGCTCCTTTGCCATGGCGTCGAACAGCGAGCCGGCCGCGGCTTGCGCCTTGCCCGCCACCGATCCGCCAAAGGAGGAGATGGTGGTGACACCGTTCTTGCCGTCGCCGCCTTCGCTGGCGGAGCGAAGCGACAGCGACAGCGTGCCGACAGTGCGGGCCAGCGCCACTTTCTGCGCGCCTTCGGTGGTCACCTCGATGGTTATGGAATTGGCCACCTGCGGGGTCGTTTGGCGCTCGTCGGCGCCCTGCCCGACGCTCAGCACCTTCGCGTCGGCAACGACGATCTCTGAGGTAATCGTCGAACCGGCGGCGCCTTGCGCATTCTTGGCCACTTCCTGGATTTCGCCGGCATCGCGCGTCAGCACGACATCGACCCGGTCGCCCGGCGTGACGAAGCCGCCGACGCCCGCGATCTCGTCGGTGCGGATGGTGACGGCCCGCATGCCGGGCGTCAGCATGTTGGAAAGCGTGGCGCGGCCATTCGGGCCGGACAGCTTGGTAAGCAGCACCGGTTCGTTGACTTCGATCGGCGACAGCACCACGCGGCTGCCGTCCTCGAGCAGTCCATCGATGGTGGCGAAGGCGCCCTGGGGCAGCGAATCCTGCGGCCACGGGATTTCGTTGAGTTTCGCGCGGTCGAGATCCATGCCGTACCGCAATGGCGCATTCGCCACCACGATGGTCTTGAATTCGACCGTGGGCGCTGCGGGCGCCGCGATCGATGCGGTTTTCTCCTCAGCATCGGCCCTGGCCTGGCGCTTGACCCAGAAATCCGCGGCAAAGATCGAGATCGCGCCGAAAACGGCGGCGATGCCGATCATCGTTATGGCCTTGCCCCTCACGCCCAAACCCCTGATGCCCGCAGTTTCTTGTTATGTTGGCTCACGCTAAGCGGCATTGTTAAAGAATCAGGAATCTTCTCGCTGGCTATCCGCCCGATTTCCGCCGGCTTGGTTATCGAATGGTTTTAGGATAAGAGGGAGTTAATCCCCGAACGTAACAGGAACCTCCGTCGCTTGGCGCTGAAAAGCGTGGCAGTATCGGCGAGTGATTCGCAGCTTGGGCTCTATGGCAGGCATGGACGACAACAACGATCTTTTCGGCAATCTGGAGAAGCAGCCGCAACCGGTTCGCACACCGGCGCGTCCGGCCGATCCGCTGGTGCAGGCGGCAACCAAGCGTCCGGCGGCCGCGTCTCGTGACGGCTCAGAGGGTTACAGCGCCGCCGATATCGAGGTGCTCGAAGGCCTGGAGCCGGTGCGGCGCCGTCCGGGCATGTATATTGGCGGCACCGACGACAAGGCCATGCACCATCTGTTCGCCGAGGTCATCGACAACTCGATGGACGAGGCGGTAGCCGGCCATGCCACCTTCATCGATGTCGAGCTTTCGGCCGACGGCTTTCTCACCGTCACCGACAATGGCCGCGGCATTCCCGTCGATCCGCATCCGAAGTTCAAGAAGCCGGCGCTCGAAGTGATCATGACGACGCTGCATTCGGGCGGCAAGTTCGATAGCAAGGTCTATGAAACCTCGGGCGGCCTGCACGGCGTTGGCGTCTCCGTGGTCAACGCGCTGTCGGACCATCTTGAAGTCGAAGTCGCGCGGGGTCGCCAGCTCTACCGCCAGCGCTTCTCGCGCGGCATTCCGGTCAGCGGCCTCGAGCATCTTGGCGAAGTTCACAACCGGCGCGGCACCAGGACCCGCTTCCACCCCGACGAGCAGATCTTCGGCAAGGGCGCGGCGTTCGAGCCGGCGCGGCTCTACCGCATGACGCGCTCGAAGGCCTATCTCTTCGGCGGCGTCGAAATCCGCTGGACCTGCGATCCCTCGCTGATCAAGGAAAAGGACACCACACCGGCCAAGGCCGAATTCCATTTTCCCGGCGGCCTCAAGGATTATCTGAAAGCGTCGCTCGGCGACGAATTCCAGGTGACGCGCGAAATCTTCGCCGGCAAGAGCGACAGGCAAGGAGGCCATGGCTCGCTGGAATGGGCAGTAACCTGGTTCGGTGGCGACGGCTTCATCAACTCCTACTGCAACACCATCCCGACCGGCGAAGGCGGCACCCACGAGGCCGGCTTCCGCAACGTCTTGACGCGCGGCCTGCGCGCCTATGCCGACCTCGTCGGCAACAAGCGTGCCTCGATCGTCACTTCGGAAGACGTCATGATCTCGGCGGCGGGCATGCTGTCGGTGTTCATCCGCGAGCCCGAGTTCGTCGGCCAGACCAAGGACAGGCTGGCGACGATCGAGGCGATCCGCATCGTCGAGACGGCGATCCGCGACCCGTTCGACCATTGGCTGGCCGACAATCCGCAGGAAGCCTCGAAGCTGCTCGATTGGGTGATCGCGCGCGCCGACGAGCGGGTACGACGCCGCCAGGAAAAGGAAGTGTCGCGCAAGAGCGCGGTGCGCAAGCTGCGTCTGCCGGGCAAGCTTGCCGATTGCACCCAGAATGCGGCCGCCGGCGCCGAACTCTTCATCGTCGAAGGCGATTCGGCCGGCGGCTCGGCCAAGCAGGCTCGTGACCGCGCCAGCCAGGCGGTGCTGCCGCTGCGCGGCAAGATTCTCAACGTCGCCAGCGCCGGCAATGACAAGCTGGCCGCCAACCAGCAGATTTCCGACCTGATCCAGGCGCTTGGTTGCGGCACGCGGTCGAAATACCGCGACGAGGATTTGCGCTACGACCGCGTCATCATCATGACCGACGCCGACGTCGACGGCGCTCACATCGCCTCACTGCTGATCACCTTCTTCTACCAGGAGATGCCGAACCTGGTTCGCGGCGGACATCTCTATCTGGCGGTGCCGCCGCTCTATTCGATCCGGCAGGGCGGCAAGGTCGCCTATGCGCGTGACGACGCGCACAAGGACGAATTGCTGCGCACCGAGTTCACCGGGCGCGGCAAGGTGGAGATCGGTCGCTTCAAGGGCCTGGGCGAAATGATGGCCGCGCAGCTCAAGGAGACCACCATGGACCCGAGGAAGCGCACGCTGCTCCGCGTCGATGTGATCGATGCCGAGGCCGCCACCAAGGACGCGGTCGATGCGCTGATGGGCACCAAGCCGGAGGCTCGTTTCCGATTCATCCAGGAACGTGCCGAATTCGCGGAAACGGAAGTGCTGGATATCTGAGCGCAGGCCGGTCGATCAAGGCTTGCGGAGACGCGCGTGTGAGCTGGCAACGGCTGAAAGGCTATTTCGAAGCGGGTCTTGCCGGGCTGACTCAGCCGACCCGGTCGGACTGGATCTTCGCCTTGCGTACGGTCTCGGCCGGCCTGATCGCGCTTATGGCCGCCTACGCCCTCAAGCTCGATCACCCGCAATGGGCGATGATGACGGTGTTCATCGTTGCCCAGCCGGTCGCCGGCATGGTGCTGGCGAAAGGCTTTTATCGGTTGCTCGGCACGCTGGCGGGCGGCGTCGCGGCAATTGCCATCACCACTGTCTTCGGCACGAATCCCTGGGTGCTGGTGACGGTGCTTGCCCTCTGGATCGGCATTTGCACCTTCGTCTCGTCGCTGCTGCGCAACCCGGAAGCCTACGGAGCGGCGCTGGCCGGCTACACCGCCATGATCATCGGCCTGCCGGCGTTTGGACAGCCGCATCTCGTCGTCGATCTGGCGGTGGCGCGCTGTGCCGAGATCGTGCTCGGCATTGTCTGCGCCGGCCTGACCAGTCGGCTGATCCTGCCCAAATTGGCTAGCGAGGCCATCATCTCGCGGCTGAAGCGCTGCATTCTCGACCTTGCCACCTATGCCGGCGGCGCCTTTTCCGGCGGGGACACGGCAATGCTTTCCGGCCTGCATCGGAAGTTGGTCGCCGACACCCAGACGCTCGCCGAGATGCGCGCCTATGCCAGGCTGGAGGCCCCGAGCTTCGCGCCGCGCGCCCATCCGGTCCGGCGCACCATTGGACAACTGCTTTCAGCCCTGTCCGCGGCCCGCGCGCTGCACTCACACGCCGCACCGAAGAACGCGGCGCTCATTCCGGTGCGCTCGGAGCTGCAAGCCCTCGTCACTGAAATGGCGGCGACGCCGGGCGCACTCGACGACACGGCGCCCTGGCTGGCACGGCTCGACGCGATCGGCGCCAAAGCGAAGCATATGCCCGACGCCTTGACCGACCAGGAAGGCGACAGGGTCGGCACCGTCACCCGGCTCACGATCGCCGCCGATTTCGCCGAAGCGCTGAAGCAGGCGCTGCGCGGTCTCGATGCCTTGCGTGCGCCCGTCACGCAGCCTTCACGCGAACGCAGGCCCCCGGCGCTGGTGGTGCATCGCGACTATCACGGCGCGAGCCGCAACGCGGTCCGCGCGGCACTTGCAACGCTGCTGGTCGCCGCTTTCTGGCTGACGACGAGATGGTCGGAAGCCGCCGGCACGGTCATTCTGGTTGCCGTCGTGTCGAGCTTGTTTGCCGCCCGCCCCGATCCGGTGCGGGTAGCCTGGGGCTTCTTCGAGGGAACGCTGTTGGCCCTGCCCTTTGCCTTTCTCGTTGGCCAGATCGCGCTTCCCGTTTTTCCTGGTTTCGGCTGGTTCATGTTGTTCGTCGTACCGATCCTGGTGCCGGCGGCGCTCGCCATGGCAAATCCGCGCTATGTCGGCGTGGCGACGGCCTTCGCCATCAATTTTCTTGCTTTCCTCAGTCCGCACCAGGCGATGTCCTACGACCCCGGCCCGTTCTTCGCCGGCTCGGCCTCGATCCTGGTCGGCATCCTTTTGGCAATCGGCGTCTTCATCGTCGTGCTGCCCGCCGACCCATGGCTCGCGGCGCACCGCATCGTGCGGGCCATGCGCGAGGACCTGGCGCGGCTTTGCCTGCACGAGCGCGTGCCGCGGCGTTCAGCCTTCGAGAGCCTCGCCTATGACCGCATCAACCAGTTGATGCCGCTGGTGCAGACCAGCGGCAGGAAGGGTGAAGCGGTTCTGGGCGGCAGTGTCGCCGCCGTCACCGTCGGTCTGGAGATCCTGCGGCTGCGCGCTGCCCAGCAAGGTTCCGCGATCCCGTCCGAAACCGCGCTTTCCATTACCAATTTCCTCAAGGGGTTGGCGCGCGAACTGCTTTTTCGCCAGCCCGGCGATCCGCAGACATCGACCGTCGCCGTCGCCCGGCAATAT
This sequence comes from Mesorhizobium sp. BR1-1-2, assembly GCF_020165435.1. Classification (NCBI taxonomy): domain Bacteria; kingdom Pseudomonadati; phylum Pseudomonadota; class Alphaproteobacteria; order Hyphomicrobiales; family Phyllobacteriaceae; genus Mesorhizobium; species Mesorhizobium sp. BR1-1-2. The sequence continues at coordinate 25,273 of NZ_JAIUID010000025.1, read as the reverse complement.
GCGGCGGGCATCGCTCAGCGCAACGGCGCCGGCGACATGCTGCAGATCGCAGCGTCACTGCGCATTATCGCCGCGGCAATGGAGGATTTTCCCGAGTTCTTCGCCAGGCAGCGAAGCTAGGCCCGTTCGCCGATCCTATGCGGCGGCGATCGCCAGCGCATGGCCGCGCGCATTTTCACGCAACGCATCGAGATGGATCGACTTGACCAGCGCGGCGAGATCGCCTTCCGCGGACTGTCCGCCCAATTCCTTCAGCATCAGCCAGCTGACTTCCTGCACGCCGGCGACGCGCTTGCCGTTGGCGACCTCCCGCCAGATTTTCAGCGCGCGCAAGATGACCGCGTGCGTGGCGGCAGCCAGGCCGGCACTGCGGAACAGCGCCTGCAAGGCCACGTCGTGTCCGCCGGCCAGCAGCGCCCTCACTCTTTGGGCGGACTGCTGGCTGAGCGCGACCAGCGCCGAGCCGAAAAAATCGACCTTGCCATGCGCGATGGTGCGGATGAGGAAGCTCGCGGTGAGATCGCCGCGCAGCCTGAGATGCTCGATCAGTGCTGCATGTTCTTCCTGGCGCGTGCCCTCGATCAGCGTCACGCAGGCCTTAACGCAGGCGTCGCGCATGACGCGGTCGGCCCGGGCGGCTCCCATCAAGGCCATGACCAGCGGCGAGGTCTTGAGCATCTCACCGAGCTTGACGAGCAGCATGTGCCGGCAGTCGGCAGGCAGGCGTGAATCCGATATAAGCGCCTCGCGCACCAGCGGCAGATGGCCGTGGCGCTCGGCCATGCGGCGGAAACTCAACGAAGCGATATCGGCGCCGCTGTTGGCCAAAAGCACGGCGCAGGCCTCCGCCTCGCCGACCTCTGCGATAGCCGCCGACAGCGCCATCGAGACCAATGGCCGATCGGCGATCAGTTTTTGCGTCGCCTTCGGACCTGAAGCCACGCGATTGATCAGGTCTGCGTCGGTAAGCAGTGGCGATCGCGTCAGCACGACGCCGGCGACTTCCGGCTGGTCGCAGGCAAGCGCGCTGATGATCTGTGGCGGTGCGTGATGACTCATGGACAACGCCTCGGCCATCGCCAGCCGCACCTTCGACGATGCATCGTCGAGCAGCAAGGTCAGCGCCGCTTCGGCGGCGCAGCGGTCTTCGAAAGGCAATTCGGCATCGACATAGGCGCGGGCCAGCGCGCTTGCCGCCGCGGCGCGCTCCGACACCCTGGCCGTGTAAATCCATTTCAGGAAATGCGAAACAACAACCATACCGCCTGCTTACGCCCCTTGCCGGAAGGCTTCCGACCCCGTGCCGGACGTTAGGCTGAATTGGTTTATGAAGCGTTCACCATGTTCGTTAACTGGCTTGCGAGCGCTGGATGCAGCGCCTATCAACCGTCCAGCAGCGGAGGAGAATTAAATGGCTGGGCTTTATCTCGAGGAGTTCGTTGTCGGCCATGTCTTCCAGCACACGCTGCGCAAGACCGTCACCGAGAGCGACAACATGCTGTTCTCAGTGATGACGCTGAACCCGCAGCCGCTGCATATCGACTTCGATTTCGCCGCCAGGAGCGAATGGGGCAAGCCGCTGGTCAATTCGCTGTTCACGCTCGGCCTGATGATCGGCATTTCGGTCAACGACATCACCGTCGGCACCACGGTCGCCAATCTCGGCATGAAGGAAACGGTGTTTCCGCATCCGGTCTTCCATGGCGACACCATCCGCGTCGAGACCACCGTCGTCTCGGTGCGCGAATCCAGGTCGAAGCCCGATCGCGGCATCGTCGAGTTCGAACATCGGGCCTATAACCAGAACGGCGACCTCGTCGCCAAATGCACGAGACAGGCCATGATGCTGAAGAAGGCAGCCTGATGCGTTCGCTGCTGTTCGTTCCAGGCGATTCCGAGAGGAAGCTGGAGAAAGGCTTTGGCGCCGGCGCAGACGTGGTCATTGTCGACCTTGAGGATTCGGTGGCGCCCCACAGCAAGGCATCGGCGCGAAAAATCGCGGCGCGCTTCATCGTCAACCACCGGGCGCAAACAAGATCGGCGATCTACGTCAGGGTCAACGACCTGTCGACCGGACTGACGGACGACGACCTTGCGGCGCTCATCCCGGCAAAGCCGGACGGGGTCATGCTGCCCAAATCGGCCGGCGGCCAGGATGTCCAGCACCTCTCGGCAAAGCTGAGGGTCCGCGAAGCGGAAAGCGGCTTGGCCGACGGCGCGACAAAAATCCTGCCGATCATCACCGAAACACCGGCCGCCGTGCTGGCGGCGGCGAGCTACGCCGGGGCAAGCGCGCGGCTTGCCGGCCTGACCTGGGGCGCAGAAGACCTGTCGGCGGCCATTGGCGCGCGCACCGCCCGCAACGAGCACGGTCGCTATACCGACGTGTTTCGCCACGCTCGCCTGATGACCATCCTCGCAGCGGGCGCGGCGGAAGTCGCGGCGATCGACACCGTCTTCCCGAATTTCCGCGACATGGCGGCCTTCGAGGCCGAATGCAGGGAGGCCGAACGAGACGGCTTCACCGGCAAGATGGCGATCCACCCTGATCAGGTGCCGGTCATAAACGCCGCCTTCACGCCCTCGGTGGAAGCGGTGCAACAGTCGGCGGCAATTGTCGCGGCATTCCAGGCGGCGGGAAATCCCGGCGTCGTCGGCATCGAGGGCAAGATGTATGACCGGCCGCATCTGCGGCTGGCCGAGCGGCTTCTGGCACGCGCCCGGGCAGCCGGAATCTCCGCCTGACCGCTACCAGACCAGCGGGATCAGGCGGTAGCGGACATGGGCCGCATAGTCGTCATAGCCGCGCAGGCCGGTGCGAAGTGTTTTTTCCTCGATGAATGTGCGGATGGCCAGGAGAACGATGAACACGACGACCAGTGCCAGCCCCCACCAGGAGCCGAGCAAAAGAGCCGTGCCGGCAAAGAAGAGGATGGCGCCGGCATACATGGGGTGGCGCACATAGCTATAGGGACCCGTTGTGATCACTTGCTGTCCGCGCTCGGCCTGGATCTTCACGACGGGCGCCGCGAAACTGTTCTCCAACATCGTCAGATAGCTGATCCATAGTCCGACCAGCAGAACCAGCGCACCGATCACCTGTACCCAGACAGGAACCGCGGACCACCCGAAGCGGTGATCGAAACCCATGAAGGCCAGCCAGGCAAAGATGCCGAGCAGGAGTATGCTCAACAGAACCTTGTCGGCCGCGGTCTGGTTCTTCTGGATGGGAGAGCTCAGCCGTTCGTTCATCAGGCCGGGATCGCGCCGGGCCAGCGTCACGCCAAGGGTCAGGCTTAGCCCGATCATTACCGCCAGATATCCCCAGGCTCCCGGCCAGGTCAGCGTGCCCGCTGTCAGGAAAAGCAGCGCGCCCATGGCGCCGAACCACACGAACGTCTGGAGGATCAATCTCGAGACCATGACCAACCTTCCACAATATTTGCCGCAGGCATCTACCAGCAACAGACTGCCGCCGACGCTCAGCGGACTATCGCCGATCACGCGCCTGGACGAAACGGTCCTGGGGTGCAGAAGGTTTCGTCATGCCGTGTCATCAAGCTCAGGGCGCGTCGTGATGACGGCTCGCCGCCAGGAAAGTACAATGACTGGGCGCCCGTCGCGGGCTAATCCTTGCCCCAGCGCGGCCGGCGCATCGAAAACACTTCGTTGACGCTCGCATAGTCCATGTAGCCGAGGCGAGCGACATTGCCGGCCTTGCTGATATCGAACAGGCCGTCCTTCAGGTAGGCATCGTCAATATGCACGCCGATCACCTCGCCGGCCACGACGACGGCGCTGGTCGGCGTTCCGTCCAGGGCCTTTGGCCGGAACACTTCGGTCACCTTACATTCGAGTGCGGCGGGGGCGGCCGCCACGCGCGGCGGCGCGACAAGACGCGACGGCGCCATGGCGAGATCGGCATAGACGAACTCGTTGACGCCGCGCGGCGCGTCGACCGACGTGCGGTTCATTTTCTCGGCGAGACCGCGGCCGACCAGATTGGCGACGAACTCGCCGGTCTCCTGGGCGAAGGAGGCGCTGTCCTTCTCGCCCTCGGAGGAAAACCACACGATAAAAGGCCGTGTCGAAACGGCATTGAAGAAGGAATAGGGCGCGAGGTTGATCTCGCCGGCCCCGTTCAGGGTCGAGATCCAGCCGATCGGGCGCGGCGCCACGATCGCCTTCGACGGATCGTGCGGCAGTCCGTGCCCCTTTGACGGCTCGTAGAACACTTAGCCCGCCCAGGGCCCGGCATAGTCCGCATAAAGCTTTGCCGGATCGGGGCGCGGCCGCTCCGGCGCCGGGCCGCCATAAGAGCCGATATGGACGAAGCCGACGACGCGCTCCTGCGGCGCCAGCCCCAGGATCGCCCTGCCCTCCGGCACGTCCGAATACCAGTTGCTGATCATGTTGGTGCCATAGCCCAGTGCGTTGGCGGCAATCATCAGGTTCATCGCCGCCATGCCGCCGGACAGGAACATCTCCCATTGCGGGATTTTTGGATTTTCCTTCGGCGCCGACACGACGCCGATCACCAGCGGCGCGCGCGAGAAGCGCGCCAGCTCCTGGTTGCGGCGGCCATCCGGTAAAGGTCCCTCCCGCTGTTCGGCAAGGGCCGCCAGCTTTCTGCCGATCTCGATGCGGGCATCACCGCGATAAAGAATGAAGCGCCAGGGCTCGAGCCGACCATGGTCGGGCACGCGCGTGGCCGCGGCGATCATCGTGGCGATCTCGGCGTCGCCGGGCGCAGGCTCCTTCAAGTCTGGAATCGGCGCTGAATTGCGGGTCAGCAGGAAGTCGATGATCGGGGACGCCATGGGCGCAAGTCTCCTAAGTTCAATTTTGAGCTGAAGCGCGCCATGGGGATGCGGGGCGGCTCGGGCATCGACGCGGGCGCGCCAGGCTGGAGAGTCGTATCGGTCGGACTCTTAAGCCTTGAAATTGCCACCGCCATGGGCTTCAACGCAAGGCATGTTTGAGGGGACTTTGCGTCTTTTCCTGATCTGGGTCTGCACCCTGCTGCTCATGGCGCCGGTTTCCTTTGCCGTGGCGCAGAACGTGGATGGCGTCAGCGACCTGAAGCTTCCCGGAATTTCGAGCTACGCGACGCCGAAAGGCGAGACATCGCTGGCGCTGGGCGGCGGCGGCGCCATCACCTTGTCCGCGCAATTGACCGACAAGGGAGGCGACATCACCCGCGGCATCGTCTGGCGTGTCTTCAAGCCGGAGGCCGTAAACGGCAAATTGCCGATGGTGGCTTCCGCCCATGGCGGCACGGCGGTCTTCCAGCTCGAACCCGGCAGCTATCTGGTTCACGCTTCCTACGGCCGGGCCGGTGCCACCAAGCGCATCACCGTCGGCAAGGACGCCAAGCGCGAGAGCCTCGTGCTCGATGCCGGCGGCCTGAAGCTCGACGCCGTCCTTTCCGGAGGGGCGCGCATCCCGCCCAAGAAGCTGCGCTTCTCGATCTATGAAGGCAATGCCGAACCCAATGGCGATCGTGCGCTGATCATTCCCGATGTCGAGCCTAACAGCGTGGTGCGTCTCAATGCCGGCGTCTACCACGTGGTCTCGACCTATGGCGCGGTCAATGCCGTCATCCGCTCCGACATCCGCGTCGAGGCCGGCAAGCTGACCGAAGCCACCGTCGAGCATCACGCCGCCGAGATTACGTTGAAGCTGGTGCGTGAAGCGGGCGGCGAAGCGATCGCCGACACGTCATGGTCGCTGCTCAACGAATCCGGCGATCCGATCAAGGAAACCGTCGGCGCCTTCGCCTCCATGGTGCTGGCCGAAGGCGACTACACCATCATCGCCAAGAACCGCGACCGCATCTACCAGAAGGATTTCACTGTCGTGGCCGGACAGAACCAGGAAATCGAGGTTCTCGCGACGGAAGCCGCCGCGATGGATCCGGAAGAAGGTGCGGATTAGTCAAAATCCCGGGTAAGCCTGAAGCGGTTCCCTTCGGATCGTCGACGAAATGGACCTAGGCCGCCAGCTTGGCCCGTGCCGGCAGGAATGGAATCCGGCGACGAGGCACCGGTGGCGCCAGATCGAAAACGCCTTTATAGAGGCGCTCGAGCAGCGCCTTGCGATCGCGCACGGGCTCCAGTTCGTTCCAGCTCAGCACATCGCCGACACGCACGTCGATCGACTTGCCGGAAAGCCGGGCGAACTCGTGGATAAGCAACGAAATGCGCAGCGTCAGCGATGCCTTGCCGACGAACTTCGCCACGCGCCCGTCGCGCTCGGCCATGTTCATGGGACCGCTGACCAGATGGAACAGCCTGCCGTTCTGGCCGGAGAAATGCATCGGCACTACGGAAGCCTTGGCATCCTGCACCAAACGGGCCGGAAACATCTTCCATGGCAGGTCGCGTGCCTGGCCAAAACCTTTCGGCGCGGTAGCGACGCCGCCGGCCGGAAATACCACGATGGTGACACCTTCTTTCAGGAGCCGCACAGCCTCGTGACGCACCGCCATGTTGTTCTTCAGAGCGTCCTTGGTCTCGGAAAAGTCGATCGGTAGCGAATAGGGCTCCATCTCGCTGATCTTGAGCAGATCCTTGTGGATCATGACCCGGAACGGCCGCCCAAGCTGCTCGGCCAGCGACAGCGCAGCAATGCCGTCGCCGATGCCGAAGGGATGATTGGCGACGATCACCAGCGGCGTGTCGGGCAGGTTCTTCGGGGGCCATTGATCGGGGGTTCGCACCCGCACGTCTATCAATTCGAGCATGCGACTGAACACGCGCTCGCCGGTCGGGACCACCTGGCGGCGCCAAAAATCATAAAGCGCTGCAAAACGGTCGCGTCCGGACAGGCCCTCGATGGAATGGATGACCCACCGCGTCAGCACCGGCTGTCGCGGATTGGCATAGGAAAGCTCGGGAAACGGTTTTTCCCGCAATTTCAGCTTGAGCATAAGGCTTGTTACAAGACTGCCGTGACAAGGATGTGAAAACGGCGGATATGAAAATGGCGGTGGCCTGGTCCACCGCCATTTCGGCTTCAAATACTGTCTGCTCAGGCGGCGCGCTGGCGCCGGCGATCGGGCGTGATCGCTTCTTCGGTCAGCTGCGCGACCGCTTGGGCGAGACCCAGCGACTCCTGGTCGCGCGATCCGAGCCGGCGCATGTTGACCGTCTGCTCCTCCGCCTCGCGCTTGCCGCAGACAAGAATGACCGGAACCTTGGCCAGCGAGTGCTCGCGGACCTTGTAGTTGATCTTCTCGTTGCGCAGATCCGCCTCGGCGGACAAGCCTGCGGCTTTCAGCTTCGCCACCACTTCGTTCGCATAGCCATCGGCGTCCGAAGTGATCGTCGCCACCACCACCTGCAGCGGCGCGAACCACAGCGGGAAATGGCCGGAATAGTTCTCGATCAGGATGCCGAGGAAGCGCTCCATCGAGCCGCAGATGGCACGGTGCACCATAACAGGCTGTTTCTTCTCGGAATCCGAGCCGATGTAGAAGGCGCCGAAACGCTCCGGCAGGTTGAAGTCGACCTGCGTGGTGCCGCATTGCCATTCGCGGCCGATGGCATCCTTCAGCACATATTCGAACTTCGGCCCGTAGAAGGCGCCCTCGCCAGGATTGATCGAGGTCTTGATGCGGTTGCCCGATCGCGTCCTGATCGTCTCCAGCACGCCGCCCATGATCGCTTCGGCGTGATCCCAGGCCTCGTCGGTGCCGACGCGCTTGTCCGGCCGGGTCGACAGCTTCACGCTGATCTCGTCGAAGCCGAAATCAGCGTAGGTCGACAGAATCAGATCATTGATACGCAGACACTCCGACGCCAGCTGCTCCTCGGTGCAGAAGATATGCGCGTCATCCTGCGTGAAACCGCGCACGCGCATCAGCCCGTGCAGCGCACCCGACGGCTCGTAGCGATGCACATTGCCGAATTCTGCAAGCTTTACCGGCAGGTCGCGATAGGATTTCAACCCGTGCTTGAATATCTGTACATGGCCAGGACAGTTCATCGGCTTCAGCGCGAAGACGCGGTCGTCATCGGTATCGTCGCCCGCGACCGTCACCTTGAACATGGCGTCGCGATACCAGCCCCAGTGACCGGAGGTTTCCCACAGGCTCTTGTCGAGCACCTGCGGCGCGTTGACCTCCTGGTAGCCCTGCTCGTCTAGGCGGCGGCGCATGTAGTTGACCAGGTTCTGGAACATCTTCCAGCCCTTGGCATGCCAGAAGACGACACCGGGCCCCTCTTCCTGGAAGTGGAACAAATCCATCTCGCGGCCGAGTTTTCGGTGGTCGCGCTTTTCGGCTTCCTCCAGCATTGTCTGGTAGGCGTCGAGCTGCGCCTGATCGGCCCATGCCGTGCCGTAGATGCGCGTCAGCATCGGGTTGTTCGAATCTCCGCGCCAATAGGCGCCCGCCACCTTCATCAGCTTGAAGGCATTGCCGATCTGCCCGGTCGAGGCCATGTGCGGACCGCGGCAAAGGTCGAACCAGTCGCCTTGCGCATAGATCTTGAGATCCTGATCGTCAGGAATGGCATCGATCAGTTCCAGCTTGTAGCGCTCGCCCTTGTCGGCGAAGACCTTTTTGGCCTTGTCGCGCGACCAGACCTCTTTGGTGAACGGCTTGTTGCGCGCAATGATCTCGCGCATCTTCTTCTCGATCACGGGGAAGTCGTCCGGAGTGAACGGCTCGTTGCGGGCGAAGTCGTAGTAGAATCCGTTCTCGATCACCGGCCCGATGGTCACCTGCGTTCCCGGCCATATCTCCTGCACGGCCTCCGCCAGCACGTGTGCCGCATCATGGCGGATGAGTTCCAGCGCGCGCGGATCGTCGCGGGTGATGATCTCGATCTTGCCGGACTTGCCGAGCGGATCGGAGAGATCGCGCACGGTGCCGTCGATGGCATAGGCAACGGCCTTCTTGGCCAGCGACTTGGAGATCGATTCGGCAAGCCCGGCCCCGGTCATCGCCGCGTCGTAGTCGCGCACGGAGCCATCGGGAAATGTCAGAGAAACGGAATTCAGCATCAGGTATCTCCTATCCAGTCCCGCAAACGAGCGCGGGTGGTGAAATGCAGGTCGTCAGCGGTTCGAAGGCCAAGACATGCGCGGGTAAGCCGGAAGCGTCCGGCGGCGGGCTGTCTTTTATGGGCAGTTTCCGCCGCCGTAAAGCCGGATTGGCACCCAGCGTTTCATTTGATGAGTTGCGGCAGGTCCTTCAGGAAGGCCGCACGCGTCGCGAGCCCCTTCGGCATGTCGCTCCGCTTCGTATCGACGACAAGTCGGGCAAACACGATCTGGCGGCCGTCTTTCTGCGCCCAGCCGACAAACCAGCCGAGCGAACGCCTGTCCTTGCCACCCTCGCCGAGCCTGGTGCTGCCGGTCTTGCCCTGAACGGTCCAGTCGCCGGCCTTGAAGCTCGGTATGATGGCTTTCGTCATGTCGTGAGCCTTGGCCGAGACCGGGATCTTGCCGGCGAGCAGCTTACGCAGGAAATCGACCTGTTCGACCGGCGTGATCTTGAGCGAGGAGTTCACCCAGGAATGGGTTAGGCCGTCATTCTTGCCGGGATCGCCGGAAACATCCGCATTGCCATAGCCGAACTTCGAGACGTAGCCGGCAAAGCTTTCCGGTCCAAGCCGGCGGGTGATCTCGCGTGAATACCAGAGCACCGAGTCCCGCTCCCAGATCGTCGGATCGACGGTCTTGTGGTCCCGCTTGACCGCCTTGAATTCAGGCTTGTAGTCCCAGCTCGGCGTGTGCTCGTCGCTCAGTATGCCGGCATCGTAGCCGATCAGCGACAGCGCCACCTTGAATGTCGAGGCCGGGCTGAACCGCTGGTCGCAGGCGCCGTCCTGGTAAAGCGTCTTGCCGCTCTGCGCGTCGGCGATCAGCGTGCATTGCACATCCCCGAGCGTCGCCGATTGCGCGCGCATCGGAAATCCCAGAAGCCAGGCAAGCAGGAACAGGACTCCGGCAAGGATGAAGGGAAGACGGTCGACGTTGCGCATTGGATGCTCGCTCCAGAGAGGGTTCGGCGAGCGGCTTAGCGGGGTCTCTTGTCTCGATTTTGTCTCAAATTCGCAGTTGTTGTGCAGGCTGCCATTAACCCTACCGGATCGTAAGCGGTCGGCTTGAAAACTGATCGGGAGTCAGCTTCGCGCATCGTCGCGATTGCCGCCGATCCGCCAATATCGCCACGGCGTAAACCAGACATACCGATCCGCCAGAACCTCCGGAACAAGGTCGACGCCGTGGGTGCCGAATGGCCCGCAGCGCAGAACCCTGAAAAACCCCATCCAGCCGCCGGCCCAAAGCCCATGGCGGGCGATCGCCTCATGCGCATATTCCGAACAGGTCGGCAGGTGACGGCAGGAACTGCCGATGAAGCCGGACAGCGTCAGTTGATAGAGGCGCACCAGCGACGTGCCCAACACCCGGCCGGGGGTCTTGCGCCACGGGCCGGACCAGTTGCGGCCGTGCCGCGGCGGCCCGGCTGTATGTGCATGCCCATGCTGGTCGCCCACTGCGATCTCCGTCTTTCCACACGATAGATGTGGGCTTCATCGGGAGAACGCAATCCCGCCCCTGCTTGCTGAGCTTTCACGGGCGGAAGCGGCGGAGTGGCTGCCGATCAACCGGCGGTGCCCACCGGCAGGGGCTGGACTGCTCCTCGTAGTGCTTTCGACAGGTTCTTTCGTCACGCCACTGAAAGGTTGCAATCCGCATCACATCACCAAAAATCTCCAGCAACTGCATCATGGCCGCATCTCCTTGGCGACGAGTAGACCGCCGCTGGCCTTCGCCTTCAAACGAGTATAATTTCCGCTTCGGATAATCCTGGGTTATGTGAATGAAGCGCGGGCGACTGCCGCTGACGGCCTTGAGGAGCTTTGAAGCAGCCGGGCGGCACCTGAGCTTCAGCAGGGCGGCCGAGGAGCTTTTCGTCTCGCAGGCGGCGATCAGCCGGCAGATCCGCGAGCTCGAGATCTTTCTGCGCCGGCCCCTGTTCGAACGTCGCCATCGCCGCGTCGAACTGACCGATGCGGGCCGCCGGCTGCTCAGTCAACTGGTCAGGAGTTTCGACGCCATCGACGCCCTGCTTTCCGAGTTGGTGGCGGCTCCGGCGCAGACAGTGGTTCGTGTCAGCGTCGAGCCGTCGCTGGCATCGGTATGGCTGGTGCCGCGGCTCAACCGTTTTCGCCAATTGCGGCCCGATATCGACGTCGCGCTCGAAGTCGATCCAAGGCTGATCGAGTTTCGCGGCGACCAGCCAGAACTCGCCTTGCGCTTCAGTGCGCATGCTGTCTCATGGCCGCGCAGCGAGGCCGAGCGGCTTGCCTCGACAGTCGATTCACCGGTTCTGTCGCCGGCGCTGCTTGCCGCGGGACCTCCCCTCGACAAGCCGGCCGACCTTGGCCGCTACACGCTGTTGCATGAGGAAAACCGACAGGGTTGGGCGCGCTGGTTCGAGGCGGCCGGCGTGCCTGCCGATGTAGTGCCCGCGCGCGGTCCCATGCTGGCGGATGCCTCGCTTTCGAAGCAGGCCGCCCTGCTCGGACACGGCGTGGCGCTGGGCGATCTCCTGCAGATCGGCGAAGAGCTCGCCTCCGGCACGCTGGTCAAGCCGTTCGACATCGACGTCGCGTCCGGCGCCTATTGGCTGGTGGCCAGAAGCCTGCGTGATCTCCCCGAGCCGGCCGCCGCTTTCGCCGACTGGGTGAGAAGCGAATTCGCCGAAAGCAGACGCCCCCGATAGGCCGCCAAGTGGGCTATCAGGCGGCTTCTTCGGCGCGCTTCTTCTCGATCTGGCCGATCGCGTCGACCACGGCGTCGAAGGTAAGCATCGTCGAGGCATGGCGCGCCTTGTAGTCGCGCACGGGTTCCAGATATTTGAGATCGGCGAAGCGGCCTTCCGGCGGCGCGCCGTTCTCTTTCAGCATTTTCAGCATGGTCTCGCGCACCGCGCGCAATTCGTCGGCCGTAGCGCCAACCACATGTTGCGCCATGACCGACGACGAGGCCTGGCCGAGCGCGCAAGCCTTCACGTCATGGGCGAAATCGGTAACCACGCCGTCCGCCATGTTGAGATCGACGGTAACGGTAGAGCCGCACAATTTGGAATGCGCCCTCGCGCTGGCGTCGGGATGATCGAGCCGGCCGATCCGCGTGATGTTTCCGGCAAAACCGAGAATTTTCGCATTGTAGACGTCGTTGATCATTATTTTCCAGTCCGTCGCCGCCAAGCGAACAGCGTTTGCCGCTGACGCGTCTTCCTTTCGCTCATCATGACCATATATAATGGTGGCAGTCCGGTATCGACAAGGCGACGAAAGCCCGCGTCTTTGCCGCAGTTTGCTCACGCCGCTTACGGGGCTGGAAACGGGGCGAGTTTCCGACACCGAAAGGTCGTGGTCCGTTCAACTCGTTCCTCCTGAGAGAGGGACTACGGGAGACGCCTTTATGGATGCCGTTATCAAGAAGTTCATGCCCCAGTCGGCCTACATGGAAAAGCCTGTCACCGACAGGCCGAGCGAGGCCGAGGTCGAGGCCGCGGTGCGCACGCTTTTGCGCTGGACCGGCGACAACCCCGATCGCGAAGGCCTGGTCGACACCCCCAAGCGCGTGGCCAAGGCCTATCGGGAAATGTTCGGCGGCTATGACATGTGCCCGGCCGAAGAGCTTGGCCGCACCTTTGAGGAAGTGGCCGGCTACGACGACCTTGTCATCGTCAAGGACATCCAGTTCCATTCGCATTGCGAGCATCACATGGTGCCGATCATCGGCAAGGCCCATGTCGGCTATCTGCCGGACGGCAAGGTCGTCGGCCTGTCGAAGATCGCACGCGTGGTCGACATCTTCGCCCATCGCCTGCAGACCCAGGAAGCCATGACCGCGCAGATCGCGGGCGTCATCCAGGACGTGCTCAATCCGCGCGGCGTCGCCGTGATGATCGAGGCCGAGCATATGTGCATGGCCATGCGCGGCATCCGCAAGCAGGGCTCCACCACGCTGACCTCGACCTTCACCGGCGTGTTCAAGGATACTCCAGAAGAACAGGTTCGTTTCGTCACCATGGTGCGCGGCGGTGGGGTGTAAGCCCCCTCGCCCGGCATCGCCGGACCATGATTCCGAAAGGTGGATACCGGTTTTCGGATAGATCATGGTCAAACAGGAAGATAGCCCGGCGATGTCGGCACTGGAATTTCCGAAGGCTCCCTCAGACAAGAAAGCGCTGGAAGAAGGCGCGGTGTTTTCACCGCGTTTCGATGCCGCCGGCTTGGTCACCGTCGTCGTCACCGATGCGGCGGACGGCATGCTTTTGATGGTCGCGCACATGAATGCGCAGGCTCTGGCGTTGACGCTTGAAACAGGTATCGCCCACTACTGGTCGCGTTCGCGCAATGCGCTGTGGAAGAAGGGCGAAACGTCAGGCAATCTCCAGCATGTCGTCGAGGTGCTCACGGATTGTGACCAGGACGCCATATGGTTGCGCGTCAAAGTGCTAGGCCACGACGCAACTTGTCACACGGGCCGGCGTTCCTGCTTCTATCGGACGGTGGGGCTGATCGACGGCAAGGCGACGCTTGCCGACGATGGCAGCGAGCCCTTGTTCGATGCGGAAAAAACGTATCGGAAGCTCCCGTGAATGACCAGCTTGAACCTTCTGCTCGCGGCCAACCACATAGATTCACCATTTCGATACGGCCCGCCTATATATTAGCCGTGGGACAAGGGAGATCATGATGCTCGAGTGGGCGTCATTGCGTAACAGAGCGGACGTACGAGAGGCGAATGGTCCCGCTTCGTCCGGCGGCGCGTCCGAAACAACATCACCAAAGAAAACTGGCATTTCGCTTGCCCTGGGCGGCGGTTGCGCAAGAGGCTGGGCGCACATTGGCGTGCTGCGCGCGCTCGATGAAGCCGGCATCGAGGTTTCGATGATTGCCGGCACCTCGATCGGCGCGCTGGTCGGCGGCTGTTATCTCGCCGGAAAACTGGACGAGCTGGAAGAGTTCGCCCGCAGTCTGACCAGGCGGCGCATCTTCGGCCTGCTCGATCTCAACCTGCGCGGCAGCGGTCTGTTCGGCGGCATGAAGCTGGATGCTCGCCTGCGGGAGCATGTGGCCGGCATTCGCTTTGAGGATTTGTCCAAGCCGTTCGTCGCGGTCGCTTCCGAAATCCGCACCGGCCATGAGATCTGGCTGTCGAACGGCTCGCTGATAACAGCCATGCGCGCTTCCTATGCCTTGCCCGGAGTGTTCGAGCCGGTGACTTGCAATGGTCGCGTGCTGGTCGACGGAGCTTTGGTCAATCCGGTGCCGGTGTCGGTCTGCCGCGCCTATGAGCAGCCGCTGGTTGTCGCGGTCAACCTTCATTACGACCTGTTCGGCCGTGCCGCCGTCATCAAGCATAGCGCCGGCGAACTGGTCGTCGAGAACGATGCGCCGCGCAGTGGCCAATTCGACCCGGAGCACCGGGCGCATCAGACGCGGCTTGGCATCACCGGCGTCATGGTCGAGGCCTTCAACATCATCCAGGATCGAATCTCGCGCGCCAGGCTTGCCGGCGATCCGCCCGACATGTCGCTGCAGCCCAAGCTCAGCCACATCGGTCTGACCGAATTCCACCGCGCCGATGAGGCGATCCAGATCGGCTATCGGGCAACGATGGCACAGATCGGCGAACTGACCCGGCTTCAGACGGTTCTCGCCTGATCAAAGACGCATCAGGCCCGTGCCGCGTCGACGATGCGGAACTGCACGCTGCGATTGCCGTTCCAGTAATTGCCCGACAAAGAGCCGGCGACATGGATCGTCTTGCCGCGGTTCTTGAACAGGAAGTCGCCAAGCACGGTGTCGACGGCACGAAAGGCGATCGCCTGGATGCGGCCGCCGCTGCCCGACTGCAGGTCGGCGCGGATGTGGTTGGTGCCGACCAACCGGGCGTCGGCCAGCCGATGCCGCGGCAGCGCGAAAACAGGCGCGACATGCCCCGCGCCGAACGGGCCGGCCTTTTCCAGCGCATCCAGCAAAGCCAGCGTCGCACCCTCGGCGGCAAACGCGCCGTCGATCGCCAGGCTTTCCTCGCCCTGCAATCGGAACACGTCGGCTGCCGCGCGCTCCTCGAAAAATGCCCTGAGTTCGCCGAGCCGCGTGCGCTCAACGGTAATGCCGGCCGCCATGCCATGGCCGCCGCCCTTGACGATCAGCCCGGCATCTACGGCTTCGCGCACCAGCCGGCCGAGATCGAAGCCCGACACCGAACGGCCCGAACCGGTGCCGGTGCCGGTGGCGTTGAAGGCGATGGCGAAGGCCGGCCGGCGCGCATGATCCTTGAGCCTGGAGGCGAGCAGGCCGACGATGCCGGGATGCCAGTTGGTGCTGGCGGTGACGACGATGGCCGGCCCGCTGCCGCCGGCAAGCTCGGCATCGGCCTCGGCACGCGCCGCGGCCAGCATCTCCTGCTCCATCAACTGCCGCTCCTGGTTGAGCCGGTCGAGCGTCTCGGCGATGGTGCGGGCCTCTACCGGATCGTCGGTCGCAAGCAGCCGGCTTCCGAGGGCGGCGTCGCCGATGCGCCCGCCGGCGTTGATGCGCGGTCCGATCAGGTAGGCCAGATGGAAGGTGCCGATCGGCTCCCCGACGCGTGAGACCCGCGCCAGCGCCGCCAGTCCCTCATTCTTCTGCTGGCGCGCCACCTGCAGGCCCTTGACGACGAAGGCGCGATTGACGCCGGTAAGCGGCACCACATCGCAGACCGTGGCCAGCGCCACGAGATCGAGCAGCGAGAGCAGGTCCGGCGGCGTGGCGTCGGCAAGCCGGCCGCGCAGGACCTTGGCGGTCTGCACCAGCGCGAGAAAAACCACGCCGGCGGCGCAGAGATGGCCCTGCCCGGAAAGGTCGTCGTCGCGGTTGGGGTTCACCACCGCGTGCGCCGCTGGCAAAGCGCCGCCGATCTGGTGATGGTCGAGCACCACGACATCGGCACCGGCGGCATTGGCCGCGTCGATGGAAACCGCGCTGTTGGTGCCGCAATCGACGGTGACGATCAGCGTCGCGCCGCGCGAGACGAGCTCGCGCATGGCTTCCGGATTGGGGCCATAGCCTTCGAAGATACGATCGGGAATGTAGATTTCCGACGATATCGAGAAATGCGCGAGGAAGCGTTTGAGCAAGGCCGACGAGGCGGCCCCATCGACGTCGTAGTCGCCGAAGATCGCCACCTTCTCCCGGGCCATCACCGCGGCGGCTATGCGAATGGCCGCCTTGTCCATGTCGGTCAGCGATGCCGGGTCCGGCAGCAGGTCGCGGATCGTCGGGTCGAGAAAGCGCTCCGCCTGTTCCGCCGTCACGCCTCGTCCGGCAAGCACGCGCGCGACGATATCGGGCACGCCGTGCCCCTGTGCGATGGCAAGCGCGACCATGTCCTGCCGCTCGGTCAGCCGATGTTCCCAGGAAACACCGGTGGCCGACTGCCGGACATCGAGAAAAAGGCGTCTTTCGCCCGTCATGCGAGGCGGCGTTTGCGGATGTTCATTGCCCACAATATGCGACGGCCAGTCAGGAATGCATCAAAACTTTTCCAGGTCCTGATGCCGGGCCTTGATCTCGCGCACGGTGCGCGACGACGAGCGCAGCACGATGGTATGCGTTGTGATGTAGTTGCGGCCGAACTTGACCCCTGCCAGCATGTTGCCGTCGGTGACGCCGGTGGCCGCGAACAACACATCGCCGCGCGCCATGTCCTCGGCCCGGTAAACCCGCTTCGGGTCGGCAATACCCATCTTGCCGGCGCGGGCGACCTTTTCGGGCGTGTCGAGGATCAAGCGGCCCTGCATCTGGCCACCCGTGCAGCGCAGCGCCGCCGCGGCCAGGACGCCCTCCGGCGCGCCGCCAATGCCGAGATAGATGTCGACGCCGGTTTCCTCGGGATCGGTGGTGTGGATGACACCGGCGACGTCGCCATCGCCGATCAGCCGGATCGCTGCCCCGGTGGCGCGCACCGCGTCGATCAGCTTGCCATGGCGCGGGCGGTCGAGGATGCAGGCGGTGACGTCGGACACCGCGACGCCCTTGGCCTTGGCCAGGCTGGCGATGTTTTCGGCCGGCGAGGCATCGATATCGATGACGCCCTCGGCGTAGCCCGGACCGATGGCGATCTTGTCCATGTAGACGTCGGGCGCGAACAGCAGGCTGCCCTTCTCGGCGATGGCGATGACGGCCAGCGCGTTGGGCAGGTTCTTGGCGCAGATCGTGGTGCCTTCGAGCGGGTCGAGCGCGATGTCGACCGCCGGGCCTTTGCCGGTGCCGACCTCCTCGCCGATATAGAGCATCGGCGCCTCGTCCCGCTCGCCCTCGCCGATCACCACCGTGCCTTTGATGGCGAGGCGATTGAGCTCCTGGCGCATGGCGTCCACCGCGACCTGGTCGGCGGCCTTTTCGTCACCGCGTCCGCGCAGCCTGGCGGCCGCGACGGCGGCGCGTTCGGTGACGCGCACCAGTTCCATGGTGAGTATCCGGTCAAGTCCAGCGATAATGTTGTGGGCCACGTTCATCAGGTCGATCCTCGTTCGCACGTCGCCTCCCGCCGGAGGCGCGCCTCTTGTGTCAAACGAGCATGACAACGGCAAGACCTCTCGAAGGTTTTCTCGAAAAGCCTGCAATATCAATCGATTAAACTATGGACAACGCAACTTGCAGCGAACCGGGGCCTTCCCCCACAAGGAACGGGATCTAGAACACGGCCAGATATTTGAGCAGCGAAACGATGCCGATAATGATGACGATGATCTGCGCGATCTGCCGCATCCTGCCCTCCAGCGGCAGCCGCTGGATCAGATAGAGCACGAGAATGATCACCAGGAACGTGATCAGGATGCCGATCAGGACGGAAGAAGCCATGGTGCTCCCCTGGAAATTGCGGGACGGACGAGTAAGCCGGCCAAACCGGCTCCGTCGTTACCGGATCAATACCAGCGGCGCTGGGTGTCATTCATCGACTGGCCAACGACGAGGCCGGCCAGAAAGCCCAAGAGGCCGATGACGCCGACCACTGCCGTCGTGGTGCCCGGATTTTCGCGCGCGACCTCCGAGACCGCCTGGGCCTGGCTGCGCAACTGCTGAGCTGTCCGCGACGCACGGCTCGTCGCGCTGTCGTACACATCCGATGCCCGCGCCGAGGCGTCGTCAACCAGTTCCGCGGCTCGTTCCGAAAGGCTCTTGTTGATCTTGGTGATTTCCTTGCGCAGGTCGGCGATCTGCTTTTCGAGCGCCTTCTGGATATCGTCGATCTGGGGAGTATCCCGGGATGTCTCGGATTTCGATGTTTCGGCCATTGGCATTCCCTCGGTTTGCACCTCGGGAGAACGACGCTAGCCGGGATTGGTTCCGGCGAGCCAGACAGCGGCATCCCCTGACCACTATCAGGTTGCGGCAATGCAGTGGCACGCGACCGAAAGAAATCTATCCTGCCCGTTCGATCCGGATGACCTGCGGCTTGTCGGTCAGGTGACCATCCTTGGTGATGCCGTCAACAGCCTTGCGCACGGCAGCCTCGGTGGTCTCGTGGGTGACCAGGATCACCGTCTTTTGCGCCGCCGCTTCGCCGCTGATCGCGTGCTGGACGATCGATTCCAGCGAGATATCGTTGTCAGCCATGCGCTTGGCGATGGCCGCGAACACGCCGATGCGGTCATGCACGGTCAGCCGGATGAAATAGCCGCCGGCATGGCTGCGCATCTGTGCCTTCTTGTAAGGCTTCAACTCTTTCGCCGGCCTTCCGAAGACCGGGCCGTGCTGGAAGCCGGGCCGGCTCTTGGCGATATCGGCGATGTCGCCGATCACGGCGGAGGCAGTAGCGTTGCCGCCGGCGCCGGGGCCGGAGAGCAGGAGTTCGCCCAATATGTCGGTCTCGATGGCCACCGCATTGACGACGCCGTGGACCTGCGCGATCACCGAGGCCGTCGGCACCATGGTCGGATGCACGCGCTGCTCGATGCCGCTCTCGGTGCGCTGGGCAACGCCAAGCAGCTTGATCCGGTAGCCGAGATCGCCGGCCGCACGGATATCGGCCTGGGTGATGTTCGAGATGCCTTCCATGTAGATGTCGTTGGCGGCGATCTTGGTGCCGAAGGCCAGGCTGGTCAGGATCGACAGCTTGTGCGCGGTGTCATGGCCCTCGATGTCGAAGGTCGGGTCGGCCTCGGCATAGCCCAGCCGCTGCGCGTCCTTGAGGCAGGCGTCGAACGAGATGCCTTCGGCCTCCATACGGGTCAGGATATAGTTGCAGGTGCCGTTGAGAATACCGAAGACGCGGGTGACCGAGTTGCCGGCCATCGCCTCGCGCATCGTCTTGATAACGGGAATGCCGCCCGCCACCGCGGCCTCGTAGTTGAGCAGCACGCCCTTCTTCTCGGCGATCTCGGCCAGTGCGACACCATGTTTGGCCAGCAGCGCCTTGTTCGCGGTGACGACATGACGGCCGGCCTCGAGCGCCGTCTTCACCGCCGCGAACGCCGGTCCCTCGTCGCCGCCGATCAGCTCGACGAAGACGTCGATCTCGGCGGCCTGCGCCATCTTGGCCGGATCGTCGAACCATTTCGCGGCATTGAGATCGACGCCTCGGTCGCGCTTGGGATCACGCGCCGAAACCGCCGCCACGACGATGTCGCGCCCGCACTGCCGTGTCAGCTCCGCCGCCTTGTCGTGCAGCACGCGCGCCACCGACGCGCCGACCGTGCCGAGGCCGGCAATCCCAACACGCAGAGCTTCAGCCATGGCCGGCGATGTCCCCCGAAAGATCAAACGAAATTGTGTGCGGAAAGCTTACCGATGGGCGGAAAGCGGCACGACATTGTTGGGTTGCTTGGCGCTGGTCGCCAGGAAGCGCTTGATGTTGCGCGCTGCCTGCCGGATCCGGTGCTCGTTCTCGACCAGCGCGACACGCACGAAATCATCGCCATGTTCACCGAAGCCGACGCCTGGCGCCACCGCAACGTCGGCATGTTCGATGAGCAGCTTGGAGAATTCGAGCGAGCCGAGATGGCGGAACGGCTCGGGAATCGGCGCCCAGGCGAACATGGACGCAGCCGGAGCCGGAATGGTCCAGCCCGCGCGGCCGAAGGCGTCGACCATCACATCGCGCCGCTTGTGGTAGATGTCGCGCACTTCGGCGATGTCGGCGCCGTCGCCGTTGAGCGCGTGTGCGGCCGCCACCTGGATCGGCGTGAAGGCGCCGTAGTCGAGATAGGATTTCACCCGGGTCAGCGCCGAGATCAGCCGCTCGTTGCCGACGGCAAAGCCCATGCGCCAGCCGGGCATGGAAAAGGTCTTCGACATGGAGGTGAACTCGACGCAGACGTCGATCGCGCCCGGGACCTGCAGCACAGAGGGCGGCGGATTGCCGTCGAAATAGATCTCGGAATAGGCAAGGTCCGACAGGATGATGATGTCGTTTTTCTTGGCGAACGCCACCACGTCCTTGTAGAAATCGAGCGAGGCGACCAGCGCCGTCGGGTTCGACGGATAGTTGAGGATCAGCGCCAGCGGCTTCGGAATCGAATGGCGGATGCCGCGCTCGACCGCCGGGATGAAACCGTCAT
Source organism: Mesorhizobium sp. BR1-1-2 (assembly GCF_020165435.1). Classification (NCBI taxonomy): domain Bacteria; kingdom Pseudomonadati; phylum Pseudomonadota; class Alphaproteobacteria; order Hyphomicrobiales; family Phyllobacteriaceae; genus Mesorhizobium; species Mesorhizobium sp. BR1-1-2. Next base: position 4,689 of record NZ_JAIUID010000025.1, on the reverse strand, counting down.
CGGGCTCCACCTGCAGCGAGCGGATGACGCCGCCCGACATGATGAAGCCGAAAGCATGGATCGGGTATGTTGGATTCGGGCACAGGATCACGTCGCCCGGCGCGGTGATCGCCTGCGCCATGTTGGCGAAGCCCTCTTTCGAACCCAGAGTTGCCACCACTTGCGTATCGGGATTGAGCTTCACGCCGAAGCGACGCTGATAGTAAGCGGCCTGGGCGCGGCGCAGGCCCGGAATGCCGCGCGAGGAGGAATAGCGATGGGTGCGCGGATCGCGCACCACTTCGCACAATTTGTCGACGATTGCCTTGGGCGTCGGCAGGTCCGGATTGCCCATGCCGAGGTCGATGATGTCGGCTCCGCGCGAACGGGCGCTGGCCTTCAGCCGGTTGACCTGCTCGAAAACATAGGGCGGAAGCCGGCGGACCTTGTGAAACTCTTCCATGGCAGTTCCAGACATCACTTGGCGTTTGGCAAGGCGCGCCGTGTCGGCAAGCGCCTTGGGCGCGCGCTATATACTTATTTGCAGGTGGGGTCGAGGGCAGGGTCGCATTTGCCTTCGATCTGCTTCAGCGTCTGCGCGCCATGCTTGCTGGCCAGGTCCGTCAGCGCCGCCTGGTTGGTGACTTTGGGGGCGCCGCCATTGGCTGCCTGCGCGCTCTCGTCCCCCTTCAATTCCGCGAGCTTGGCGTTCCTCTCGGCATCGGTGAACTGTTTGGCCGCCACTTTCGGCGGGATGTTCAGGTTCGGAAAGGTTCCGGTATCCTTCGGTCCCGCTGATGTGGCGATGGGCACCGGGCCGCTGGTATCGGTGCTCGAGCAGGCCCCCAGGCACAACAGGGCCATTGCCGCACCGATGCGGCAAAAACGACCGGCGCCGAAAAAAACAGTCTCGCCAATGTTAATCGTCATATTGTTTCCTTGGCAGCCGGGGTAGAGCGAGGTTGGACCCGTTCGGATGTCCCATGGTAATATGTCAAGAAAACGCTTCGGGAGGAACCCCGCGCACCATGTCCAAGACACCCGATTCGGGCAAAGCGGAAGATGGCGGACCTTCGACGGTCGAGCAATATCTGGTGAAGGACCCGGAACGCTTCGCCCTGAACATGGCGCGCATGATCGAGCAGGCCGGCAAGGCGGCTTCCGCCTGGGCCGAGCCGCGCGAGAAGGGCGAAGTGCGCGACCATGTCGCCGAACCGGTCGTCGACATGGTGAAGACCTTCTCCAAGCTCAGCGAATACTGGCTTGCCGACCCGCAACGCGCGCTCGAAGCTCAGACGCGGCTGTTCGCCGGCTATATGACGGTATGGGCGAACGCCATCCAGCGCGTCAGCCCCGATGCCGAGCGAACCGAGGACGCGGTCAAGCCGGAGCGCGGCGACAAGCGTTTCCAGGATCCGGAATGGGGCCGCAACGCCTTCTTCGATTTCTTGAAACAGGCCTATCTCGTCACCTCGCGCTGGGCGGCTGATCTCGTCGAGCACGCCGAAGGCCTGGACGACCACACCCGCCACAAGGCGAGCTTCTACGTCAAGCAGGTGTCCAACGCCATCTCGCCGTCGAATTTCATCCTGACCAATCCGGAACTGTTTCGCGAAACCATCGCCTCGAACGGCGAAAACCTTGTGCGCGGCATGAAGATGCTGGCCGAGGACATCGCCGCCGGCAAGGGCGAGCTGAAGCTGCGTCAGGCCGACTACTCGCCTTTCGAGATCGGCCGCAACATCGCCACCACCCCCGGCAAGGTGGTCGGCCGCAGCGACGTCGCCGAGATCATCCAATACGATCCCACCACCGAGACGGTGCTGAAACGGCCGCTGCTGATCTGCCCGCCCTGGATCAACAAGTTCTACATACTCGACCTCAACCCGCAGAAATCCTTCATCCGCTGGGCGATCGAACAGGGCCACACCGTGTTCGTCATCTCCTGGATCAACCCTGATGAACGCCACGGCATGAAGAACTGGGAAGCTTATACAAGGGAGGGGCTGCAATACGGCCTCGACACTATCGAGAAGGCCACAGGCGAGAAGGAGGTCAACGCTATCGGCTACTGCGTCGGCGGCACGTTGCTGGCCGCGGCACTTGCCCTGCTGGCGCAGGAGGGTGACGATCGCATCAAATCGGCGACCTTCTTCACCACCCAAGTCGATTTCACCCATGCCGGCGACCTCAAGGTGTTCGTCGACGAGGAACAGGTCGCGGCGGTGGAAAAGGCCATGAACGAAAAGGGCTATCTCGACGGCACCAAGATGGCGACCGCCTTCAACATGCTGCGCTCGGGTGACCTGATCTGGCCCTATGTCGTCAACAACTACATGCGCGGCAAGGATCCCCTACCCTTCGACCTGCTTTACTGGAATGCCGATTCGACACGCATGGCGGCGGCCAACCACTCCTTCTATTTGCGCAACTGCTATCTCGAGAACAACCTCTCGCGCGGCAGGATGGAACTTGCCGGCCGCACCGTTTCGCTCGCCGACATCAAGATCCCCGTCTACAACCTCGCCTCCAGGGAAGACCACATCGCTCCCGCGCTGTCCGTCTTCCTCGGCTCGAAATATTTCGGTGGCGAGGTCGAATACGTGATGGCGGGCTCCGGTCATATCGCCGGCGTCGTCAACCCGCCCGCATCGGGCAAGTACCAGTACTGGACCGGCGGCAAGCCGGAGGGCGACTTCGGCGAGTGGATCGCCAAGGCCACCGACCATCCTGGTTCCTGGTGGCCGCACTGGCAGAGCTGGATAGAGGCCAAGGACAACAATCGCGTGCCTGCCCGCAAAGCAGGCAAGCATATGAAAACCTTTGGTGATGCCCCCGGCACCTATGTCAAGGTGCGTGTGTAACCGACTGTAATGTCTGGTGAGTTGACGGACCCGTAAAAGCGGGCGAAATGGTGTCGTCAACCATCTTGCCGCCTAAATTCGGCAATTGCCGCAAAAATACTTCCAGGCTTGCTGATTTGACACAGGTCTCGTTTCCGGATCGGAGACAAGGGGCACCTCGACGCAGCCGTTCGGACGCCGCGCCAAGGATATACCGATCGGATATCGAGGGGGAATTTGACTTTGAAACCAGCAGGGTGGAGCCTCGCGAAGGGAGAACGCCGCATCATTGCGGCGGCGCTCTGCTCCGTGCTCCTGGCCTCCTGCACCTCGGCCGGCGACCCCACAATGTCGGTTGGCATGCCCGGCTACAATGCCTCCGCATCGGACATCAACGCAGCCTCGACAAACAAGCCGATCGTGGCCGGCGATTCGTCGTCGCAGACGGCGGCCACGCAGACCACCGTGATGGCGGAAGGCGACACAGCGCTGCCCGAGACGGTCGCCTACGTGCCGATAGCAAACCCGCAAGCGGCCTTCCCGCTCACCGCGCCGGCTGGAGCCGAAACGATTGCCGGGAACACGCCGCAATCGCTGCAGCAACCGGCGCAGACGGCTCAACAGACTGAGGCGGCGGCGCAGAAGATTGCTGCCGCCGACGCGGCCGTGACGGCACCGAAGCCGGCCTCGGCACAGGCGATGAACAATCCCGTCTATGTGACCGCTGGCGAGGCACCGCAAGCGGAGGCGCCGAAGAAAAGAGGGTTCCTGGCCTCGATGTTTGGCGCCACGCCGGCTTCGGCGAAGCCTGCTCCACTGGTCAACACGCGCGCAGGAGAACCGCCGGCCGTGCAGGCCAAGCCCGCCCCGGCGGCAAAGCCGATCATTACACTGGCCTCGGCCGATTCCGCGGCGAAACCGGTGCAACTGGCTTCGCTCGGCGACGACTCAGGTCACATCACCGGTGGCGATGCCCTGCCGGGCGTCCGCCAGACGGCCCTGTTCGAGATCAAGCGCAAATCCGGCCTCGACGACGAAAGCGACGTCGACCTCAACGAGGATGAAGGATCGGGCGGCCTCTACCAGGTAGCCTCCGCCGCGGGCATGGCGCGCCTCGCGCCCAACGGGCTCTTGAAGCAGAACGAGAGCGTCGACGTGGCGTGCCTCAAGCCCTCGCTGGTGCGCGTGCTCAAGACGATCGAAGGCCATTACGGCCGCAAGATGGTCGTCACCTCCGGCTATCGCGACCCCGCCCGCAACCGCCGTGCCAACGGCGCCAAGAATTCGCTGCACATGTATTGCGCCGCCGCCGACATCCAGGTGCCGGGCGTCTCGAAATGGGAGCTGGCGAGTTACGTCAGGACGATGCCCGGCCGCGGCGGTGTCGGCACCTACTGCCACACCGAATCGGTCCACGTCGACGTCGGCCCCGAGCGCGACTGGAACTGGCGCTGCCGCCGGCGCAGCGGTGGCGAAGGCTGACCAGCGCCGGTTCGGCTGGGACCTCCTGACCTCAAGTCACTTCCCGCAATCGTCTGAAAAGTGCCCGGAAATCCACGCAGCGGCTGGTGACGGCCGCCAGAAAAATTGCCGCCGGCGCTGCGTCAATCATTCGCTTCGGCAGGCAGGAAAAAAGTTGTCCCAGCCGGCACCTGACGGGTTGCCGGTTGCGCACAACGCCAGTATAAGCCGCTTTCATCTGAGCGCGCCCATCGTCTAGCGGTCAGGACACCGCCCTTTCACGGCGGTAACAGGGGTTCGATTCCCCTTGGGCGTACCAGCTTCACTCGTGTACAACCCGGAGACATAGGTAACGTATTGTACCTAAGACATGGGTGACAATCTCGTGCCGAACGGATTGTCGATG
>NZ_JAIUID010000024.1:0-59373 GCF_020165435.1 Mesorhizobium sp. BR1-1-2 | reverse complement strand
CCCGTTGCGTCGGCTCAATGGCCCGTCCCGGCTCACGCCGGGGCGGGCTTTTTTGTTTGCCCACGAAACGAAACCGCCTCCGGCAGGTTCGGAGCCCAAAGGAGGGTTCCGATGAGAGACAACGACAACGGACGCGAAGATGACAAGGGGCTTCAGTTTCTTGCTCGGAGGCTGGCTAAAGAGGTCGGCATCTCCGAATCGGAAGCGCTCGGCCTGATCAAGCTCATCGGTGCCGACTGGAGTTCTTTGCTGCGCGAAGCCCGGTTCCTGAAAAATCCGCGTCGCCAGTCTTGATGGCGGCAGGCAGGGTCACAGCCCCGTGAAGCCCTTGCGCGGCCGGGGGGCTTACAGAATGTTTCGCCGTTGGGCTTCCGGGAGAAAGATCATGCCAATTCAACGAAAAGCAGCTGAGGCCGGTATTTTCGACGAATCCGAGTTGGCACTGCTTGGGCGAGTCTTCGACAAGCTTAAGCTGGACGATCCATCGCCAGATGCGCGCGACTTGATTGCCTCCAGGATCATTGCAAATTACATGGCAGGTGTGGTCGATGAGGCCGAACTGGTCTTGCTTTCAAAGCAGCCGCTGGGTCGTTAGGGACGTCTGGCCAGGCTCTCCAATTCGGGCTCGGCGGGCTTGTTGGAGGGTGCACTGCGGTTGATGCTGTCCGCCTTCGGCTAGTCACGAAATACCTGGAACCAGAAGCGGAAATCGGGCGTTCGCCCGGCGAAGTGCGCTTCCAAGGCGCAGTGAGCAACAGCGGTCGTCGCATCAGGCCCATAAACGTCCCGGCAGCCTTTGCAGCGGAAGCGCGGTCGACAATATCCGACAACATCAACCCGCGGTGGCATTAATGTCGTTCTTACTCCGGACGGTCAATGAGTGCCCTCAGCTTCGCTGGCAACTTAACCTTTCACCAGGCGCACCCAATCGATCGCAATCATGGTTCCAAAGCGCCACAGCGACCTTGCCTTTATCGATCCTGGCAACATCGTCTGTCAACTCAAGATGAGTGGAACCTAAAATCTCCCGGCAGCTTGTTGCGGGATAGACGACCGAACGAACCCTGAAAAGATGGTGCCTCCGCCGCCGCCAAGATGGCAGAACGGCAGAGGCATTTGATAGCGGCTTCAGCCTTTGTGGTTGGGGTTTGCGCGCTGACCGTCTGGTGGTTGTTCTCTCGATGAACCAATTTCCTTCACAAATGGATATCAAATAATATCCCCGAGACAGTCGGTGCGGACGTCATCTCGATTGCCGAACTCACCCAGAAGCTTTTTGCGGATGCGAAAGCCTTGGCATCAGCAGCGCAGAAATCTGGGAAGACACCGTTAGCGTGTACAACACAATCCTTGATGCGAAAGTACACTATGAGGCCGGCATGGCGGACTGAGGGGGAGCGTCTAGCCTTCCGTTTCGATTGCTCCTGGGCGGAGCCGCCGTCTCAGGCCCGCCATTTTCTACATCCCGGGTCCTGAGCGCTTTCGGCGAGTTCCGGGTTCTCGATCACTTGTTGCAGTTTTGTGTTGGCGATGTGGTCGCACCACTGGCCGTGTTGTTGTCAACGTCGTTACCTGCGGAATCCTTGCAACGATCGTTCATCCCGTTAGGGCCTGTCGTCGTCGAGTTCGTCGAGTTCGTCGAATCCGGATCGGTGTTCACTGTACCGGTACCAGCGCCGTTGACGCTTGCGCCACCATTCACGGTTGCACCACCATTGGCACCACCGCTACCACTGGCATTGCCGCCTGTACTTGTCCCATTCGACTGCGCCAATGCGGAACCGGCTAGGGCGATACCCAGCAAGGACGCGGCTAGAACTTTCTTCAGCATGGAGGCCTCCTTATTTGAATCGCTGAATTGCGATCACTTCCGAACGAGGGTTATTGCTGATTGTTCCCAGTGAAATCGATCGTGATCGCGCCTACGGGTTCTGTGAATTCGGCCGTCCAGGTCCAGCCGACGGTGCACCACCGATCGAACCAGCTTTACATTCGCTCGTCAAAATAGGATTATTTTCTTGGGTGGGGCGACTCTTGAAAAGGTGTCACGATGGCTAGAAGGAGACTTTCCAAGCAGCTTTCACAGGCTGAGATCGAACGCTTCTTGGCAGAGGCTGAACGGCTTCACAAGAGCATTGTCCAGCCGCTTCTGTCGCCTACAAGCGATCACTACCGGGCACTCCAGCGCACCCATGAGGCGTTGCTGAAGACGGTGAAGGATATTACCGGGGAGGATGCACCGTTCATTAGATGGAATGGGACCGGACCGGTGCAGCCTCCTACGGCACTTTAAAGGGGAGGACCGACCAATCTCGCCAGGGTACAACGGCGCCCAGAACCGGCCCGACGGAACATTAGCCGCCTCTAAAGGTTGCATGCTTGCGGCAGGTGGTGCCCAGCACCACATGCTGAAGATCGGGACTCCGATCGGCCCGCGCTCACCGGCAAAGTGGCGCGGGTTTTCACTGACCAAGGGAAGAGATGACCGTAAAGCCTTCCATCACGTACATTGTCAGCGTTTTCGAGAGGGCGCATTGGCGAACGATTTTGCCAGCAGACTTGGTATGCTCGAGCCGGAGGAAATCTCCCAACTTCAGTAGATTTTTGAGTACGCGTGCAGCTTGCTCGGCCACGACCCTCACTCGCTGGAAGCGGAACACATTGCCCTGAAGATTATAGCGTCCTACCAAGCCGGAACGCTTGAAAAAGACGCTTTCCTGGACTCCCTGACGGCCAGAACCGCAGCGATCAACAGCGCTCAACTTACAGTGATCCCGAGGCCGGATTCTTAACGGCAGTTCGGAACTACGGGTCCGGCTCGACGTTATTGCCACGTTTTTGAAGGGCGTTGGGGAACATAACGACAGACAAGCCTAGTCTCCGGAAGTTTGCCTCCTATAAAAGTCTGCGTACAGAATTTGACTGATTGGCTATCGCTCGACAGACAGTTCTCTGTCGAAAACTGACGTTGCGGGCCAGCGGCCAGCAACTGCTAAAGGTGAAGGCAGACATGGCAGAACGAAAGAAGCAGCCCGTTGTAAGTTCTGGGATTGACGGCCTTGATGAGATTCTTCGAGGCGGATTGCCAGCCTCTAACCTTTACATCGTGCAGGGCGATCCAGGTGCGGGTAAGACGACTGCTGCTTTGCAATTCTTGCGTGCCGGCGTGGCGGCGGGAGAACGCTGCATTTACGTGAGTCTCTCGCAGACAGCCTCTGAGCTCCAGGCGATTGCATTTTCGCACGGCTGGACACTTGATGGAATTCGCGTCGAGGAATTGTCCGCCTCCGAGGCAGTGAGCGATGCAGCCGACCAGACAATCTTCCAGACCGCCGACCTTCGGCTGGATGAAACACGAAAGGCCATTGAAAGCGCGATAGAGGAATACAAGCCACACAGGCTGGTCTACGACTCGCTTCTTGAAATCCGACTGATCACCGGCGATACACCAAGATTTCGCCGCGAGCTCATTGGCTTCAAGGCCTTCCTGGCTAGGCGAGGCATCATAGCGCTGCTCCTTGATACACAGACAAATGGCGGCGATCATAACGGCGAGGAAATCGAGGGGGTCGCTCACGGCGTCATCCGGCTTGATAAATCGCTTGAGGATTACGGTGCCGTGCGCCGACGCATCGAGGTCAGCAAAATGCGCGGCGTGCCTTTCGCCGACGGTTATCACGACATGGCCATTCGCGAGGGCGAAGGCATTGTTGTGTTTCCGAGGATCGTGCCCGGATCCGGAGCCGAAATTGCCAAGCCACAACTGATAAAGTCCGGGGTCGAGGCTCTCGACGAGATGTTTGGTGGCGGTCAGGAATCTGGGACGATAACGCTCGTCATCGGCCAGTCAGGCACCGGAAAATCAACGATGTCATCCCTCTACGCAACAGCGGCGTTGCAGCGAGGCGAAAGCGTCGCGCTGTTTCTATTCGAGGAACGGTTGGAGACGTTCTTTCGACGCTCCGAAGGCTTGGGCATGGACCTCCGCCAGTTCCACAAAGATGGCCAGCTTGTCATTTATGATTTCAGCCCGAACGAGATCTCGCCTGGCGAGTTTGGCCAAATCGTGCAGCAGGTCGTCGCCCGCAACAATATACGCGTCGTGGTGATCGATAGCTTCACCGGCTATCTGAATTCACTGCCTCACCGCGAGAAGGCCGTGCTGGATATCCAGTCTCTGTTAAAGCATCTCGCGCGTGCGGACGTGCTGACAATGCTCATTGTAGCGCAGCATGGATTGTTGGGACAGAATGTCGGCATTGATGTGGACGTCAGCTTTCTCGGCGACACAGTGCTCCTGCTTCGGATGTCCGAGCATGAGGGTCGGCTCAGGCGCAACATCACCGTCGTTAAGAAGCGCCACGGCCCGCATGATCTCGATGTTCGAGAGCTTTTCATCGCAAGTTCGGGCGTCACAGTCGTTGCCTACAATCCCCTGCCCGAGACGTGAGCGACATCAAGCAAAACGGACTGGGTAGGCTTGATTGGGTCCTCATCTTGGCGCCCTACCGCAAGGATGCCGCCTACCTGGCCGCATTGCTGCAAGAGCGTGGCGTGCAAGCCAAAGCGGCAAGCGCGGCCGATTTCGAGGATTTTCTTTCGGAGTTCCCCGGAGTGCTTGTCGTTACCCATGAGGCGCTCAATCCAGCTGTGATCGCTGTCATTGCCAGATTTCTGCAAGACCAGCCAAATTGGTCGGAGATCCCCATTGTCGTCTTACTCGATCGCGTAGCACCCCAATCGCGCATCCTAGCGACGCTGAGCGCCGCCTGGCCGCGCTCACGCCAGATATTCTATCAGCGCCCGGTGGCCGCATTGGAGCTGATAAGCGGCATACAGTCGGCACTTCTCACCAGGTTCCGTCAGCGTGAGGTCCGCGACTACCTCGAGCGGGAAACAGAACTGCGGCTGGAGCTAAATCACCGCGTAAAGAACATCCTGGCAAGCGTGCTGTCCATTTTCGAGATGACGCGGCGCGGCGCTGTCTCGGCAGACAGTCTCGCCGAGGATTTCAGAGGTCGATTGACCGCCCTGTCAAACGTTCACTCAGCGGTTTTCCTTGCAGGTGGCGAGGCGGTGTCGTTAGCAGCCGTCGTGGATTCGACCCTCGCTCCCTACCGATCGGATGGACAAACTGCCATTGCTGTTGAGGGGTCTGAAGTCTTGGTTTCGCGCGAGGCCGGTACAACCTTGGCCCTCTGCCTGCATGAACTTGCGACGAACGCCATTAAATATGGTGCCTTGTCCCAACCGACAGGTAATATACTACTGAAGTGGGAGGTGTCTTCAAATGTTGACCCAACACTGACTTTAAGTTGGATAGAATCCGGAGGGCCGCCAGTCGTCGAGCCTTCCCAGAAGGGCTACGGCACGCGCTATATGCGTTCGGCTCTGGCCGGTATGTTCGGAGAACCTCCTGAGTTTATCTTCGCTGTAGGCGGCCTGCGCTGCACCATTCGTGGACCGCTTTCTCGTTTTTCGCAAACATCTCGGTAACTTCCGTTTGCCCTTCGGCGACCACCCACAAGGGCTAAGGCGATCCTCGATCGACGTGTCGGGCGGCTATGCCGATCCGTCGGAAAAAGCCTGAACCGGTGTCCTGAGCATAGAAGCTCGGAGCGCCGCAAGAATCCGGCAAAGTGTTTTGCCGGAGAAGTAACGGAATGACGATGGGCAGGAAGGTGCGCACTCCAGTTACTTGCGTACGCCTTTCCGGCCATGGATCACGGCAGCTGCGTCAGGGAGCAAGAGCGCTGGATCCAGGAATTCTCCGGCCAACGAGATGAGACGAGGCGGCAGGAGTCTTGTGTTCCGGAAGGCGGCAGTCCGAACACCGATTTGAGAACGAGAAACGAGAACCTGCTCGCAGTGACTCGCAAAGCACGGCTCTGCGGGCTGGTGCTGTGTTCTATGTGTGGCGCGATGGCGGCAGGAATGCGACACCGGCCGAAAAGTTAAGGTGCTCTCAACAATATTGCACGGTAATGCTCAACTCTGGGGTACTTCTCAAGTATAGAATTGAGTCGCGGGAGGAATGGATGAGCGTATTAGCCGTCCGTAATACTTAGGCGGAGAGGCGACATGTTAGAATTGCACGATCGCGAGGCGGCCTATCGGCTTTCTGGATCTGGTGTAGGTGCTGGACAATCTGGCTTCGACGAGCTTGGAAATCCGAGCGTCAACAGCGCGGGCTTGGATGCTGATGGTATCGCTGGCGGCAAGCGCAGCGATCACCGCGCTAAGCGAAGTCATCAATCACCACCTGCCGTTCGGCGAACTGGTGCTCAGCACGGTCAACACGGTTGGCTCTTTCTTGCTAATTGGGCTGCTCTTCGCAGCGATCTACAAGGTCTTGCCGGATCGCACGCTCAAATGGCGCGATGTTGCCGTCGGGTCGGTGGTCACTGCGTTGCTGTTCACCATCGGCACGTCGCTGATCGGCTGGTATATCGGAACCAGCGCGATAGCGATTTCCTACGGAGCGGCAGGCGCGCTGATGGTGGTGCTGCTTTGGGTCTATTATTCAGCGCAGATCTTCCTCTTCGGTGCAGAAATTACGCGCGCTTACTCGGTCAGGCGTGGAAGCCGACCAGACCTTGCGCCGATAGTGGTGTTGAGCGGCAACAAGATAGATACGCCGCGCCGGCCTGAAGTGCATGACGGCGAGATCGCCGCGTGGATTGTCGTAAGCAGCCTGATCACCGCGCTGGTCTCGCAATTGTGGTGGCGAAAGCAGGGTTGACGCCGCGCGGGGGCACCGTTGCAAAAAGCGAAAGCCGTAGCATCTTGATCCAGCCCCATATGGGCGCGACACTATTGAGGATAACAGGGTCCCGGCCGCAGGAGCAAGGCGAAGGTTATCCGTGCTGTCCGGCAGCCTTGATCCGTGGAGCGCGGCGCGGTCGTCCCGCGCGTTTGGACGCTCGACGCCTGTGGCTTTGGCAGAAGGAGTCGGTCTGCCACAGCGGGAGGCTCGGCACATAGCGCGGGCCCGCGCTGTGCTCCGGCATTCAGGTCCCGTGGGGAGGACTTAGGCGGTGCGAAGGCACTGTTTCGTTACCCTCGGACCTGCAAATCGGGGCCTTGGTCTCAGCCCTGAAACATAAGCCCATCTAACGGCATGGAAAGCCGCACCATCCGTGATGCGATCGCGTGCGTCGATGCTGATCAGGCGGGCGGAACGGAACGATCCGGCTGACGTTTGTGCCAAGGATCGGCGCGACAGGAGGACTGCATGGCGGCCCCACGAGCAGTTTGGAAAGGGTTTCTAAAAGTCGGGTCCGTGTCGTGCGGAGTGAAGCTTGTGGGTGCAACCAGCGAGGCGTCGAAAATCCACTTCAAGATTTTGAATCGGAAAGATGGATTGCCCGTCAAGGCTGCCTATGTTGACGAAGAGACGGGCGATGTCGTCGATAGCGAAAACCAAGTCAAAGGCTATGAGGCAGACGCGGGCGATTTCATAAAGGTCGAACCGGACGAGATCAAAAAGCTCAAGATGACGTCTGAGCACACGCTTGAGGTCGACGAGTTTGTCGCCATCAAGGATATCGACACGCGCTACCTGGAAAAACCTTATTACCTGATCCCTGCCGACGGCGCCTCCACCGAGGCCTTCTCAGTGCTGCGCGAAGCGATGGCCAAGAAGGGTGTGGCGGCGCGGTCCTGCGTGGTGCTGTACCAACGCGGGCGCGAAGTCGTGATACAGCCATATGGCAAGGGAATGCTGCTCACCGAGTTGCGGACCCATGACGAGATGATCTCGGAAGACACGGTATTTGAAGATCTGAAAAGCCATGAATACGATCAGGACCTGCTCGAAATTGCGGGCCTGCTGATCGACAAGAAAGTGACCAAGTTCGATCCGTCGAAATTTGAAGATACCTACGAGGATGCGCTCATCGCGTTAATCGACGCAAAGCGCAAGGGCAAGCAGCCGCCCAAACCGGTTCCCCCGCCGAAGGAGAACGTTATCGATCTGGCGTCGGTTCTCCGCAAGAGTCTCGCCAAGGAAGGCATCAAGGACCGTCCCAAAGCCAAGGCCGGACGCAAATCAGCATAGTCGCAGCTTCACTGCCGCTCAAGGTCCCGTCCACCAGACTGAACTCGATCTGCCTCAGGCCGACGACATCGGCATCAACGATCCGGCGAGCGACCCCGACGATGCCATCGAGCTCGCCTCGATGGCGTTCGGGTCTGCGCCGGCCGGACCGAAAGGCGGGCCTGTGTTCAATTCGCTCCGAAAGGCCGGCAATTCGGTAAAAAGAAACGCTGCCTCGTTCCGGCTGCCGCGTTTTTCGAGTTCACCGGCACGAAACACCCGAAGGCGAAGCATCGCTTACGCTTAACGGCCCACCGTTCCTTGCGGTTACTGGATTTTGGCGGGAAGGCCGTCGGCAACAAGCCGCCGACCTTCACCAGTGACGACCGACCTCGGCCCAGAGGTCGCACCAGGTGGTAGCACTTCAGCCGGAGAATTGGACGGCGTGGATCAATCTCACCGGGCCCGAGGCCGAGCTTTTGCGGGCGCTTCCCGCCGGATCGCTCGCGGTGGAGACGGTGCGCCTCAAGCGCTCGTGACTCAGTTGCGCAAGGATCTCGGGAACGCTCAGTAGCGCAAGATCGAGGATGCGCTTGTATTCTTCGGTTCGTCGACGGACACCCGTCACACCGCCGTTCTCTCGGTCGGTCCTTGGATGCCGCCGGATCCGAAGCAATGCAGCCGCCATTGCCGTCGGGCACACCGCCGAGCAGCTTGTGGGTCATGACAGAAGTCCGCGATCCAGGGAGGTTTCGATCAAGGCATAGTCATCTGGGAAAGCGACCTGATGCGGTCAACAGCGCTCGATGTTAGATGGGGCAGGGGCCCAGCTGGGTGGGAAAGCGGCATATAGGCGACAGCTACCGACTAACGAGGTCTTTAGCCAATCGAAGGCCCTGTCGGTCAGCCGGCCCGAAGATCACCACTCAAAAAGGGCGCTGCGGTGTGACAGCGCCATATTTGATCTGAAACGATCCCTACCAGCCCTGCCGACCATACCAGTCGTCGACATCCCTACGAACACGATCCTTCTCGATGCCATAGCGTTCCTGAATCTTGCCTTCGAGCTGGTCGCGGTTGCCGGCAATTCGGTCTAGATCGTCGTCTGTGAGCTTGCCCCACTGTTCCTTGACCTTGCCTTTGACCTGCTTCCAATTTCCTTCGATGCGGTTCCAGTCCATGGTCTTTGACCTCCCTTAGTTTCGGGTGAAATTGAAACGGGCGGCAGGCTCGGGGGTTCCGATCAGATCAATCGGATACCAAGGGATCGATTACCTATTTTGATGATCAATAGCTGCGGGATCGCGCCGGATAGCAACAGCACCAGAGTATTGGGTGACATAGCGCCCCCTCGGACGGCGCGGCGTACGCTCTTCGGTTGGCGTTACCCGTCAACGGCTGCGGCGTGCAGGGGAAGTCTACATATTAGAGGCACTTCTGTATTGGAGCGGAGGCGGCCTGGTTGAAAGCTTCGGCGCCTTGCCGACGATGGGGCGATCCGCGAGCATTTTGGCGATAGGTGTCGTTTTGGGTTGCGAAGCGACCGCACGCCGACGTTTCAAGATCGCACCCATTAATTTTCTAACGTCCAAAGACATGATGACCTCCCATAATCATCAGCCCCTCCGCATACCCACACTATGCGCTTGCCGAGCATCCTGCATGCAAAATTGTGGTCCCGGTGAGCTTTTTTTCGCCACGCGTCATTCAACAGTCCTCAAGCACGCCACCCGGCCACTCTTGGTTGCCGTCGAGGCGCGGGTCTCTTTCAGCCTTCACAAGATGCCAACGAGAGTTTCACCATTGCCTGGAGAGGCTAAGCCACCTCATCGTTGCTGGTATCCGTAGGGGTGATGAACGGCTGTTTGAACCCGGCCGCCTGATGCGAGGAAGCCCGCGCCTCCGGCGGGAGGACGCGGGCCGATCGAGAGCCGATCTTCGACAGACATCGGAGGGCGATGTCAGTCGCTAACCTAAAATAATTAGAAAGCTCTAACGTTCCAAGCGAGATGTTTGACGGCTGGCTTCGGACCCTGCGCGTGGTCGACTAATGCCTTGTGGAAGGCCCAAACGCCGAATTCAGCCGGTTGCTGACATTCAGTCAGCCTTCATCCACAGCACCTGTTTAACTGAATCTTCGGCGGGAACGGGCAGACGTCGACATTCGTTGTACCATGCCCGCAGGCGACCGGCGCAATGCACACTGGCGTTCTGGCGCGTGAGTCGACCGACTGAGCCCGCTACCTGCAATCCCCCAGGGCCTGAATTTCTCGGTCAAGGTCTGACACGCGGGGTTGCCGGCGCCGCTCCGTTTGAAGACACCCTTGCCACCGCCCTGAACCAAACTTCGACGACAGCAACGGAGTACGCGGCGCGCCATGCCGACATTTCTCGTCCCCTTTGAAACATCTTGGCTGTGCCAAACGATAGGATCTCGCGCGGAAGCAGCATGGTCGGACGGATCGCCTCGTTCAGAGGCGTCCTCTGGGGGATTCCGCTTCTTTGTCCTGAAATTGCGCAACGGCGCTTGTCAGCGCCTTCTCGGAAACGGGCTTCGACAACTTCGGGATTTGCTTGAACGCCTCGGGAATAATTGTCACGCTGTCATAGCCGGTCAGAAAAAGAAACGGAATACCACGCGAAGCGAGCAATTCCGCTATCGGGAAACTCTGTTCCCCGGCGAGATTGACATCGAGCACGGCACCGTCCAGCGGAACGCTGTCTATCTTTTCCAGTGCCTGTTTCACCGATGAAGCAGGGCCGATCACCTCGCATCCCGATTCCATCAACTGGTCGGAAAGGTCCATTGCGATCAGAAAGACATCCTCTACGACGAGGACGCGAAGGCCACG
Organism: Mesorhizobium sp. BR1-1-2; assembly: GCF_020165435.1. Classification (NCBI taxonomy): domain Bacteria; kingdom Pseudomonadati; phylum Pseudomonadota; class Alphaproteobacteria; order Hyphomicrobiales; family Phyllobacteriaceae; genus Mesorhizobium; species Mesorhizobium sp. BR1-1-2. Next base: position 48,483 of record NZ_JAIUID010000024.1, on the reverse strand, counting down.
CAAAGGGAACTGGTCATTCATGCAATGGTCCGGAACGGAAGCGACGTATCGCTTCTCGTGCCCGTGCTGGAAAGCGGAATTTTCAAAAGGCAAACCAAGCCCGTTTTCCTGAACTGCAAATCGGCGCTTCCGCCCAACTCATATTCCAAACTCTGCTGAATGAATGTCGTTCCGAAATTCTTCTTGATCGATTCCTCCACGGCCGGCCCGTCGATTTCTTTCCAGGAGACAGACAGGGGACCGTCGGGCTCTCCGATGCGCCAGTCGATCTCGACGCGCCCGTTCTCGACAGCGAGCGCTCCGTATTTGGCGGCATTGCTCGCAAGCTCGAAGAACACCATTCCCAAAGTCCCGGCAGCACTCGCATCAAGCTGGAACGGAGCGCCTTCCAGGATAACATTCCGCTGACGGTCGGCCGCATAGGGAGCGAGCGTTGTCCGCAACAGTTCCTTGAGGTCCGTGCCCCCCCAGTTATGCCGCGACAGGAGTTCGTGGGTGCGCGCCATCCCCTGAAGGCGTTCCTGAAAGGCGGTTGAGAAATCGGCTATCGAATGGGAGGAGCGCACCATGCGGGAGGTCAGGGCGGCGACCGTGGCGAGGATGTTCTTTACCCGGTGCTGCAATTCGTGCAGCAGTCTTTCCTGGTTGCGCTCGGCCTGCTTGTGACGCGATATGTCGACCACGGTGCTGATCGCCCCGCGAACTTTTCCAGCTTCGTCGAACAGTGGAGTCGCGGAAACCATGACGTCTACGCCGACGGCGCCCGGTTTCTCGATCCGCGCCTCGTACTGCGCCACCGCCTCGCCCGTCCGGATCGCCGTTGCCAACGGCTGATTCACGGCTTGCACGGCCTTTCCCTGCCTTGTAACGTCGAAGCCACCCGGTATCGACGTCAGCTTGGCGCCGCTCAACGGTTCGCCAACCAGTTCAGCGGCGCGTTGATTGACCCGAAACTCTTGGCGATCGCCATCTTCGGCAATGACGATGCCCACGGGCACGAGATCCAGCAGCGTTTCCAAGCTTTCGATCCGGTTGCGCAGATCATGAGTCAGCGCGTCGATCTTCTCCTCCGCGCGGGCGATCTTCGTAACGTCGACGAAGGTGACGACCACGCCGGCGATGACATTGTCGAGCGTGCGGTATGGCAGCACGCGCATGATGTAGCGGGTGTTGCTCTCGGCGGTTTGGACCTGCCGCTCGATCGTGCCGAGCCGCCGCAGCACCTGCTCGATATCGGCCTGGAGGCCGTCGGCGGGGAATCGGGGGCGAACATGCGCAAGCGGCCGGCCCACATCGCTTTCGACGAGCCGGAACAGATCCCTGGTCGCCGGAGTGAAGCTTTTGATGGAGAGATCCCGGTCCAGGAAGATGGTTGCGATCTGCGTGCTTTCCAGCAGGTTCGCTATGTCGTTGTTGGCGCGGCTAAGCTCGTCGACACGGATATTGAGCTCCGAATTGACGGTCTGCAGTTCCTCGTTGATCGATTGCAGCTCTTCCTTCGAGGTCTCCAGCTCTTCGTTGGACGACTGGAGTTCCTCATTGATGGAGGACAGTTCCTCATTGGAGGATTTCAGTTCCTCATTGGAGGATTCCAGCTCTTCCGTGGTGATCTGAAGCCGCTCCCTGGTCTCTCGGAGTTCCTTTTCGAGTTGGCTGACATTCGCGCTTTCTACATCCGCGGTGAGGTGCGCAGACCCGCTTTCGGCGTCCGGCTTCAGGTCGCCGACATCCCGGAACACCAGCATGTAAAGCGGATCGGACGCGTCATGCGGCGGAAGCGGCTGCACGACCAGGCTGATAGTCTGGTCGCCGCCATTGGTGGCGATCGTGATGTTGTTCTGGAGCGACACCTGTCCCGTGTTGACCGATTTATGCAGGCCGGCCCGAAGGTCCATTCGCAGGCCGCGCCGCGCCATTGCGAAGACGTTGTGATCGGGAGCGCCGGCCGCCAGTTCAAGGTATTTTCCGGTACCGGCTGAACTGTGCACCAGTTCCCCAGCCGCGTTGACCACGACATAGGCAGGAGAATACCGGTCGAGAAGCAGGCGCTCCGCGCGCTCATGCGCTCCTCCTCCAGCCACCGTAGAGCGCGCCTGCTGGGGTGCACGCCGCGGGGCCGCAGCAAGGGGAAATTCCGGCAGTTTTTGGGCCATGCCTCCGCGCCTTTGGAAAATGCGACTTGGCTTGTCAATGGTGGCGAACAGGCGCGCGTGGCGGGTGACGTTTTCCGAAGAGCCGAGAAAGAGGTAGCCGTCCTGGCGCAGCGCATAGTGAAATAGCGGGATGATCTTTTCCTGCAATTCGGACCTCATATAGATGAGGAGGTTACGGCATGAGATGAGGTTGAGTCGCGAAAAGGGCGGGTCGCGCAACAGATTGTGCACTGAAAAAAGGCACATTTCCCTCAGTTCGGAGGCAACCCGGTACGTTCCATCCTCCTGCGAGAAGAACTCCTTCAACCGCTTCGGCGACACGTCCGTGGCGATGGCCGCCGGATACCGGCCTGCACGTGCTACTTCCAGCGCGCGCTCGTCGATATCGGTCGCGAATATCTGCAGTTTGGGCGATGCCGTGCCCCGGAGCGCATTCTCCCGCAGCAGCATGGCTATTGAATAAGCTTCCTCTCCGGTGGCGCAGCCCGGCACCCATACCCTTATCGTTTCATCGGGTTTCAGGTCCTCGAAAAGCTTCGGCACGACGAGGCGTTCCAGCGCTTGGAACGCCTGCGGATCGCGAAACAAGTTGGTCACGCCGATCAAAAGGTCCTGGAACAGCAGATCGATTTGCTGTGGCTCCTCCCGCAAACGTTGGTAGAACGCGGTCGGATCGTCGATCTGTAACACCTGCATCCGGCGCTGAATGCGTCTCAGTATCGTGTTATCCTTGTAGCCGCTAAAATCGTGACCGGTGCGGGCGCGAAGCAGGCCGGCGATCCGGGAGAGCTGTTCGGAGACATCGCGCTTGCGGCGGTCCCCTTCACCATCGGCCGCGACGCGGCTGGCGTGCCGGAAATAGTCCATCAGCTTGGCAGCCATGTCCTCCGCCGGCACGACCATATCGACCTGGCCGGCATCAACGGCGCTGCGCATCATGCCATCGTATTCGGCTGCCTCCTGCGCCAGCGTAAGTCCGCCATGCTCCTTGATGGCTCTCAGCCCAATGGTGCCGTCGCTGCCGGTACCGGAGAGAATAACCGCGGCAGCGTTTTCCCCCTGGTCTTCGGCAAGCGAAATGAAAAAGTCGTCGATCGGGGTTCGCCTAGCGTGGCTGCCCGCCATCTTCACCATATGGAAGTGGCGGCCCTTCACGGTCACTGAGACGCCCGGGGGGATGACATAAATCCTGTTCGGCCCGATGGCGGAGCCCTCGATTGCCGTCTGGGTCTCGATGGAGGTGCAGTGCTGAATGATGCTCGCAAGCACGCTCTCGTGCTCGGCGTCCAGGTGCTGGATTACCACATAGGCAAGCCCACTGTCGGGCGGAACATTGGGAAAGAAGCTTTTGAGTGCTGCTATTCCACCTGCCGACGCGCCGATGGCGACGATTGCGAAGGAAGCGCTCGGCTGCGCCGCGGATGCGCCGTTGAACTCAGTCCTCGAAGCCGCTTGCGTCGCCTTGGTCGGCCGTTGCATCATTTCTCGTTACCGTACTCGCCTGCTCTCGAGAATGCGCTCGATCACCTCGGCATCTGCTTGATATTCTTTCGCCCGATCGCGCAGCTGCGTGGCGATTTCGGACCGGTCCTTCGCTTTTTCGCGATCCGCCATTCGTCGGGTGAATTCGGCCCGCTGCTGATGCGCCCTGAGAAGGCTCCACAGTATTTCGTCCGCCTCGGCCGACTGCGCCTCCATTATAGCGTCCGAGGTAAAGGCGTGCCCGGTATGGCATCGATACCGGATCATGTCACCGTCCTCAATCTCCCACAGAGGCCCATGGCATTCCGGGCATGTAAACACCGACAATTCGCCGAGTCGATCTTCTTCTTTCATGGTAGAGTGCTCCTGTGTGGCGATCGCCGCTTCGAGCCTCATGGCCGCAGGGGCGGGAAAGGTTTCGCCAGCCGGTTCGGCCACCAGTGTTGCCAAGAGACTGCCCAGTTCCGCGGCCGGTGCGCAATGGTCAATTTCGACATAGCGCAGCGCGTTCTGCACCATGTCCGGCACCAAGGCGTCGTTCGGGTGCTGAAGCACCGTGATTCCTCCGACGGCCCTGACCGCCCGCAACCCCGCCGTTCCGTCGGAGAGGGCTCCCGACAGGAGAACGCCGATGACTTGCGCGCCGTAACTCAATGCAGCCGAACGAAACAGGGGGTCGATGGCCGGCCGAGCCAGGTTTTCGCGCGGTCCGCGCCGCAACATCATGTGGTTATCGTGAAGCAGCAGATGGAAGCCAGGCGGCGCCACATAGATATTGCCTACGGTGAATGTCGCGCCGTTCATGGCCTTATAGGTGGGCAGGGGCCCGATGCGATCGAGGATTTCCGGCAAATAGCTCGCCGGGCCGACATGCAGCACAACAAACACTGCTGCCCTCAGCTCGGCTGGAAAATCGCTGACCACCTGTTTCAGCGCCTCGACACCGCCGGCGGACGCTCCGATCACGACGATGGAATGGTTGCGCGGACCGAATTCTTCCCCTGCCCCAGGGCGGTCTGCCTGCGCAAGAGTCACATGCGGAACATGGATGCGACGCTTGGCCATGGCTCACCTCCGGGCTCGAAACACTCTCGCAGCAACGGCCGCCGGCGACCCTTGCCAACGGATGCATCAAGACAATGGGTGGGTACGAACTATGTTCCGGCTGAACCATAGCCTCGAAGCGGGGAAACTCGCGCGTGTGGGATTGCAGTGGCCAAACCTGCCTTCGGAAAATGTGAACGCTCTTCGGGTCAGCGTTGGGAGGATCGCCTGCACCAAGTCGATCGTCGCTTTCTGGTTTCACTTCGCAAATCCGACGAGCAGGTTCGGCCCCAAATGCAGTCGCTCCGGAACATGCCTGAACGCGCCGGCCGACGGCCCCGTGCGCCGACCTTTCGCTGTCGCTGTCGCTGATCGCTGAGGCCGCGGCCCCGCCATCCTGTCACCAGACGCCTCGATCAGATCGCCCGCGGGTCCAGCGGGTCGAGCGCAACGTCGGCATTGCCATCGAGACGCTGTCTGCGCGGTACGACGCGTTCGTTGACGCCCTTGGCCGCAGGTTGAGCAAAGGACGGAGCGCTCCGGTGCTCTTCGCCTACGCCCGTCCGACAGAGATGCTTGCCACGACTGCGTGACGCAGCAAACCTCTGGTACGTCAAACTAGCAACTCTGGCGGTTGCACCGGTCGACGAAGATCGCGCGAATGCGGTCCGTTTCGATCCGTAGCACTCTTGTATGAACCTCGAGCTGGTCGCGTTTCGGGGCGATCGTTCAAGGTCGTCACGCGCGAGCTTGCCCCACTACTCCTTTACCTTGCCTTAAATTGCTTCCCGTTCCTCGACGTGATTCCAAGTCCACAATGACCGTCCTTTCACTATTCGCCGGCGTCAAGAACGACGGGTCAAAGAGGATACCTCTATGTGGCAAGCGCTTTCCCAATCGCCGCCGCCTCCTTCGAGGCAGCGGCATTCCTCCAAGCGCAGTAATTTGTTCGCCCGCGATCTAACTAGCGCATATCTGCAACATCGATACCGTGCGTGTCGAACCACCATTCCGGACTTTTGTCGCAATAGCGGTCGCGAAGCCGCAGGTACTTGGTGCGAAGTCGCTTCTGGCGTTCAATCTCTTCCTCAAAGAAAGGGTGATCCAGCGTGCTGCCCATCACGTAAATGCGGCGAAGCAGTTTGCGCAGAACATATCCCTGCTCCTTGTTGCCGGGTCGATATCCGCTTTCCATCACCCTCATCGCTGTATCGCGCAAGGTAGCGAGTGCGTGGTCTACCGGGGGTGTCGTTGACGATCATGTCGAGGCGCTCAAGGCCGAAGCCAACATCGATGCAGGTCCCGAGCGGATTGACGATGTTCCCGATCTCGATCCCGCACTTGTAGAACTCTGTGCAGTATCCGCTGATATTCCCACGCTCCACGTGCATTCCGGATCCGGGGTAATGGGCACGCGCCCGCGATAGAGCGGGCTCCATTCAGGCAGCCGGTCCGGATGAATGGTCACGTGATCCGGAACCAACCCAGCGTGCCCAGAAACTCGAGCCAAAAGTCTATTGCTTCGCCGAGGGTCATCTCCCTGAACGAGAAAAGGCCGAGCATGGTGAAGTGGAGAAAGTGGGTTCCGTCTCCTATCTTATCGAGGTCGCCCATACGTAAGCATGCCTGGCTGTTGGCGACGGTTCCAATGTAAGAGGGATCCGAGAAGAGGATTTGTACTGCTGCATTCCAGCGCTGCAGAAGAGCGTGGTTTCGTCGTGCGGCTGTACGGATTCAATGCGTGTGAAATTGATGCCCTTTTGGCGCCGGGCAGCATTGCCACCAGTGCATAGGAGATGGCGAACGGAAGCAACCCCGCCACGGCGGCACGTCCGCTCTCGAACATCGATTGGCCCACCCGCAGCACCCCCCTGTAAACGCAGGCGCATTCGAGGGCGGAACCTGGACGAAATGCGTATCCCCGAAAAGTCGGCATATTCCGACTGTAGGATGACTTTGAAGGTCATCTGCGCATTGAAGTATGGCGGGTCTTCGCTGTCGGACTGGCCGCTGCTTCGCTTCAAAACGGTATCAACCAGGAGCAATCCAGGGTTGACCTCAGCTTTCAGCATGGCATTTTGATTTGTGCGGGAATCGGTTGGCGTCTGGGAGCGTTGGCGATCCGGGTCGGTGATGCTGACTCTGAAAAAGGCTTTGCGCCCATGTTCGACGATCTTACGGACAAGATCTACGAAGCTGCCTTCGTTCCGGATTTGTGGGCTGGTGCCCTGGAGGCAGCCAGCGGCCTTTCGAGCTCGGCCAGCGGCGCGATCTTCGTTCTCAGCGACGGCTCGCCTGTTCGCGGCAGGTTCAGCGGTGATTCCCCGGTTCTGGCTAGATCTCTCGAGCACATTCGGCCGGTGTTCAAGGAATTCCTGATCGGCGACAACTGGAAGTTATCCCCTGGCGTCATGCGGATGTACGAGATGCAGCCAGTAAGCTTCGTCCATGTAGAAGCTTTCATGACCGCCCAAGAGATCGAGCGCGATCCCCAGCGGGTGCGCCTGAGAGCGGAGGGTATCGGCGCCCATCTTTGTTCGACAGTTGCCATGCCGAGCGGAGAACTGGTCACATTCGTCTTTCAGCGGTGGACCACGGATGGCGCCTACGATCAGGCGTCGGTCGACCGGCTCGATCAGCTTCGTCCGCACTTCGCACGCGCTGGCCTGGTTTCGGCGCGACTGGGAATGGAACAGGCCAGGGCGAGCGTCGGCGCTCGAGGCCATCGGGTTGCCGGCTGCGGTGATGACAGCATCGGGACGGGTGCTGACGGCCAATGTCCTGCTGGACGATATGCCATCCGTTTCCATCGCGACGGCTCATGGTGGTCTCGCGCTTGCCAATGCGCCCGCCAATTCTCTTTTCCAAGAAGCCATCATCCATAATCGCCAGGATCGCATCGTGCGCTCGATTCCCGTTTCGGCCAGGGAAGGCCAGCCGGCGCTGGTCATTCATCTTCTGCCGCTGCGCCGCGCCGCGCATGAAATCTTTTCGGGCGCGGACATAATGGTTGCGGCGACGGCGATGAGCCCGAGTTCCATCGTGCCTTCGCCAACCCTGCTTGCCGGTCTGTTCGATTTGACGCCCTCCGAGTCGCGCCTGGCCGCTGCACTTTCGCAAGGGAAGCCCCTGAAGGATGCCGCATCCGACCTGAAGATGACGGTGAAAACCTGCCGCACCTATCTTGAGCGAATTTTCGCCAATGGAACCCGCCAGCAAAGCCAACTTGTCGCGTTGCTGAGGAGCGCAGAGCCCTTACCGGGAGCATTGCGTTGACGGTCTCTAATCAGCAAATCCAGGAGGCAGGGCTCGTACGGACTACCGGCTACGCCCGCTGAGCGGTTCCGTGCTCTTCAGCAAGGCCACCAGTTCGCTCTGCTGGTGAGTGCGGGTCTTGGAGAAGATCCGTTCGAGATAGGTGCGGCAGGTTTTCACGGTGATGTTCGAACTTTCCGCGGCTTCCTTCAGTGTCCGCCCGGAAGCCAATGCGGCGGCAAGCCGGGCCTCGGCCGGTGTCAGATTGAACAGGCCGCGGACATGCGTCTCGAAGCCATCTGAAATACGCCGGGCGACCTCCGTGACCATGATCACCGCGCAACGTTCCGACGCGAGACCGTAGGCGCGGGCATCGACGAATGGCGCAACTGACAGCACAAGCCGCGTCAGCTCCGATCGCTTTTGGTCGGACGGCACCACCAACGTTCCGCCGGTTCCAGGCATGACGCCATCTTTTAACGAGCAGGCATCCGCGACCAGCCGTTGAAGTTCCTGCGCATCCCTGAGATCGGAGGCGACGATCGTGCCGCCGTTCAGCCTCAGAGGGCTGTCGGGCGGCGCCAGCATTGCCTCGGCGGCTTCGTTCATCTGCTCGATTTGCTGATGGCCGTTGACCAGAAACACGCCGAAGGGCAGGTGCGAGAAGGCCGATGCCAATGCCGACGTGTTCTCCAGACTCCGGCCGATCTGCCCGGCGCGCATCACATGCGGTACGATCTTTTGTAAAAGGTCGATGTCGTCGGTGCGGAATGCGTCCTGCCGTGAGCCGCGATGAATATCGAGCAGCCAGTGCGCGCCGCTGGAGGCGAGCAGGTTACAGACCAGCCCTTGATACATGTCGCGCGGCCTCATCCAGTCCTGCCAGAGTTCGCGGCGGCGGAACGCTGTCTCGTCGGATGTCAGCGGCCAACGATTGACCGCGCCGAGGGGCAAGGCGGCCGAGGCCGCAGCCAGGGGGTCGCGCAGCATGGCTTCGATACCTTTCTGCGAATTGAATTCCGGATCCAAGTCGGATGCCACCGCGTCGAGTGTTTCCGGGCTGACGCGCACAATGCAGGAGCGCGAACCTCCGAACAGGTCGCGCAGGCCGGTTATCGCACCGAGCCAGCGTTCCTGGTCGTAGGCCGCCTCATAGATCTGGCCGACCACGGCGGAGACCGCTTCGATGGTGACAGCAGCCATTGGGAGCTTTCCGATCCTGGGGAATGATCAGGTTTCGTGAAGAAGCCTAGCACACGGAAGCTCTCGCGCAAGTTGCATCAGGGGTGAATTGGGCGATGCTGCCGCCAATCCTCCCTCATCGATAATTACCAAAAAAGCATGTGTGCCCTGCAGGCAACATCCAAGTCCAGCAAGCCAGTAGCTGGGCCACAAACCGACGAACAGTCGTCATATGACGACTGGCTAATGCCGACCGGCGCGGACAGCTTGTTCCAGTCGTTCTTGGGACAGGTTAACTTGGAGGGGCCACATGGCTTGTTGGGGAACTCGAGCAGCCTATGCTGCGATGGTGATTTTGACGTCTGCGCTGGCACCCTTAAACAGTCCGGCGTTTGCTCAGGTAATAGGCGACGAAGATGGATGCGACGGGGACGTCCAAGGCGATTTCGCGTGTGGAACATCATCGGGCGCGGTAGGAGGAGGAGGCACCGCCATTGGTGCTTCCAGTGGGGCGGGACATGAAGGAACAGCCGTCGGGTACAACGCCCAAGCCGGTATGGCTGGCAAGTTTGCCAATGTCGCGGTCGGATCGGGCGCCAAAGCGCTGGGTGAGGGCGCGATAGCGATCGGTGGCCGTCTCCCTGAGGCGGGGCAGCCGGCAACTCAGGCGCTCGGGGATGGTTCTATCTCGGTGGGAAATCAGACCGAGGCAGGAGGCTATGCCGCGGTGTCGCTCGGCTACCAGTCCAAGGCGGGCGGAAGCAGTGCCGTCGCGCTTGGCAATGGAGCCCAAGCCGACTATCAGGCGTCGATCGCTATTGGCAACGGCGTAGTTACCGATCGCGATAACCAGATTGCGATCGGCAATGGCAACCAGACATACACGATGCGCGGGATCAACCGACAGGCTAGCAAGGACGCGCAGTCCGGAACAACCTATCTGGTCACCTCCGATGACGCTGGAAATATGGCTACCTCCACCTTCGACCTCGCGACCCTGGAGAACCTGCCTGCACAGGTCGCCCAGAACAGCACCGACGTCACCAATCTGAGCACCACGGTAAATAGTCATACGACGCAAATCACGGCCAACACGACTGAGCTTGCCGATCATCAGACGCGCATAACCAACAACACGGCGCAGATCGCGGCCAACACGACCGAGCTCGCTGATCATGAGACGCGGATCACCAGCAACACCAACGCGCTGATCACGCACACCACGCAGATCGCCGATCACGAGACGCGTATCACCAGCAACACGACACAGATCGCGGCCAACACGACCGAGCTCGCTGATCATGAGACGCGGATCACCGGCAACGCCAACGCGCTGATCACGCACACCACGCAGATCGCCGATCTTGACACCAGGGTGACGACGAACACCAACAACCTCACCCAGCTCGACGGTCGCGTCGGCGCGCTGGAGGCCGGGTTCCAGGATCTCGGTGACCAGATCAGCGAGAATCGCAGCGAGGCGCGTGCCGGAACGGCATTGGCACTTGCGACGGCGGGTCTGCGTTACGACGATCGACCCGGCAAACTGTCGCTCGCCGGAGGCTTCGGAAATTTCAAAGGACAATCGGGGCTAGCACTTGGCCTCGGGTACAACCCCAGCCTGGATTTCCGCCTCAACGGCGCCATCTCGGCAACCACCAACCATGGCGATGTCGGCGTCAGCCTCGGCGCATCGTGGACGCTCAATTGATCTTGGCAAGGACGGCGCCAACCGCACGCACGCGGCGTCAAAGCGTGCGGGGAAGCTGCCTTGCGCGGGGGACGATCGTTGCCGGTGCTCTGATGGCACTGGCGACGATCGTGGGGCCGCCGCCCACCGCTCATGCCCAGGCCAAAGAAAAGCGGATCGGCCAGAAGGCGGCTCATCCGGCCAGCATCGACCGCAACGGTGTGCTGATCCTGACGCGCAGTGCGCTGCTGGCACTCGACCAGGCCAACAAGACCGGCAACTACACCGTTCTACGCGATCTCGGTTCGCCCAATTTCCAAGCCAACAGCGCTGCCCAGCTAGGCGACATCTTTGCCAGCCAGCGCAAGCAGGCGCTCGACTTCAGCGCCGTCGCGGTGCTTGAGCCGCAACTGACCTTGCTGCCGCAGATCGAGCCGAACGGCATGCTGCACATGGCGGGTTTTTTTCCATCGGTGCCGTTGCAGGTCAATTTCGAGCTTCTGTTCGAGCCGATGAACCGGCAGTGGAAGATCTACGGCGTGTCGGTCAATCTCACGTCGGGCGGGCCGCAAGCGCCGGACACTCCTGTCGCGGGGCAGCCGAAGCCGACCGATGCCGATCCGCCCCCGGATGCGCCTTCGATTGCTGTCCAGCCCAAGAAGGAAACCAGACCAGTCAAGCCATAGCGGGTGGCGCGTGTATGCGATGGTGCCTGCCAAATCCTTTGCTCGGCCCCGATGCGGGGAGTGCCCAAATTGACCAATGAAAAAAGGCATCAGAGGTACGTTTGCGTACTCGACCCGACAAACGCATGGACGTCTGGGATTGCGAGATGGAGACGCCGGCTTCACCGGGCGGCCAGCATCTGACCGGCCGACCGAAGGAGCGAGCCGACGCGGCTTGTGTAATTCTGCAGCGTATCCATAAAAGCAAACAGGATGGTAGCCGGCCACCGGCGATGATGTTGCGCCAAGGCAACAGGTGCCAGTAACCGGCCCCGATGTCGTCAAATGACGACTGTTCACCAAAACTCATTCCGTCACCTTCCGGCCACTGCGTCGCGGACACTCAAGGACCGAGCCTCGCAATGTACCTTCGGGCGTCGGGGATCAAATGGAAATGCGTGCAACCGCAAACACAAGCCGGTCGCTCAGGCGTACGAAGTGGATGGCGTCCACGGCCTTGATCCTGGCCGGCATGGCAACGAGCTCCGCCTTTGCCGCGGACTACCTGGTGGGCAATGAGGCCGAACTGCGATCGGCGTTGGCCACCCAGGCAAACGGCGACACCATCATATTGTCGAACGACATCACCTTGACGGCGGGTGGCGGCGGCAATCTGCCTGAGGTGCACAGCGATGTGACGATCTCAGGCGGCGGCCACACGCTCTCTGGCGGCGGCGATTATCGCGGGCTTTTCGTGACGTCCGGTACTGTGCGGGTGGAAAACCTGACCATCTCGAATGCGCTGGCCCAAGGCGGTACCAGCATCTATGGCGGTGGCGGAGGAGCCGGACTGGGCGGGGCTCTGTTTATCAATGCTGGGGCAACGGTCACGGTCAGCGATGTAGACCTCTCCGACAATAAGGCCAAAGGCGGCGAGGGGCCGACCGGTTTAGTCACCAATCAGGGCGGGCCTGGTGGCGGTGGCCTGGTCGGCGATGGTGGCGTAGAGCTTTCAAATGCAGCCGGCGACGGCGGCGGTCCGAATGGAGGCCCCAGTGGCGAAGGAGGCGGTTCGGCCTCGAAGAGCGACAGCTATCATCTTGGCCTCTATGGCGGCACCAATTGGGGCGCCGTCGCCTTCCGCGCCGGGGCGGCCTACTCCTGGAGCAGTCTTTCGACACAGCGCTCGGTTGCTTTCAATGGCTTCACGGATGGGCTCTCGGCCGACTACGATGCCGGCACGGCGCAGGTCTTCGGCGAACTCGTCTACAAGGCCGATGCTGGACAATTCGAGTTGGAGCCGTTCGCCGATCTCGCCTATGTCAGCGTCCACACTGACGGCTCCAGCGAGACAGGCGGGGATGCGGCCCTGACCAGCGCCGGTTCGACCACCGACGCCACCTTCACAACGCTCGGCGTGCGCGGCTCGACCGATGTCGCGCTTGGCGGCATCAACGCCACAGCACGCGGCAGGCTAGGCTGGCGCCATGCGTTCGGCGACTCCGCGCCGCAGTCGACGCTCGCCTTTGCCGGCGGCGATCAATTCACCATCGCCGGCGTACCGATCACCGGGGACACCGCAATCATCGAGGCCGGCTTAGACCTGAAGATGGCGGCCAATGCCATACTCGGCCTGTCCTATTCGGGTCAGTTCGGCGGCGGTAGCGTCGACAACAGCGCCAGGGTCAATCTTGGTGTGAAGTTCTGATGGTGCAGGGCCGCCGGCAACTCCAACGGCCTTGCAAGCCCCGGGCTTCCTCAGCCCAGACATCGGCAATGCTGCCGCGCATTTTTCCATGCGGGGTTTTGTGCCAAAACTCCTTGCATCGAAGCTCCAGCCAGTCGTTCAGGGCTTCCAGTGATGGAAAGCGTGGAACCGGTTGAAAGAACCGATGATGCGCATCCTGTACGTTCTTCTCGACCTGTCCCTTCTCCCAGCCAGAGGCCGGATTGCAGAACTCAGGCTCAAAGAGATAGTGGCTGGCCATTGCCATGAAGCGGACATTGACGTCGCGCTCCTTTCCGCGGCCGACCTTGTCGATTGCTGTTCGCATTTTGTCGTAGATGCCGCGCCGGAGAACGCCGCCAAAGACACGGAAGGCATGATTATGGGCGTCGAACAGCATCTCATGCGACTGCAACAGATAGGCCCGGACGATGAAGGCCCTGGAGTAGCTGAGCTTGCTATGGGCCACCTGCAGCTTGGTACGTTCATGGCCGATGATTGCCCAGTCCTCGGACCAGTCGAACTGGAACGCTTCACCAGGATCGAACGAAAGCGGGACGAATGTCCCGCGCCCTGTCGTCTGTAACTCCCTCTGCAGATCAGCTTTCCACTCCCGAGCGAAAGCCTCAACACGACCGTATGACCCCTCATAGCCAAGGCTCAGCAGATCGGCATGAAGCTGCTTGATCGTGCATTTCTGTTTGCGGTTCTTTTTGGCCTCCGCCCTCAGCCAGGCTGACAAGCGGTCGGCAAATGCGTCAAGCCTGCTCGGTCGCTCTGGAACCTTGAACTTCGGCTCCACCTCGTCCACCCGCAGGTATTTGCGCACCGTATTCCGAGACAGGCCGGTCCTACGGCTAATCTCTCGGATCGATAAATGCTCTCGAAAATGCCAGCGTCGGATCACGCTCAGTAATGCCATGTCGATCACTCCGTAGCCCCCGCTGAAAAACGCAGGGCAAGGTTCAAACATGGGTCAATTCTCGGTGGAAATATCCTGTGTTGCCGGGTCAGTTCTCAGTGGCAATCAACAGCCTTGTCAGGAAACGACGCACGGCTGTCCTGATTCATAGGATCGCGTTCCTGGTCGAGGGCAGGGCTCTGTTGCTACATTCGACATGCCAACCGACAATCGCCCTGCTGGCGACCGAGGTGGCAGCCGCTGGCACCATCGCTCAGGCGGTCCGCTCGCGCAAGAGCCTGGGTCAGTCGTCATGCGGTTGCCGGGAGCGCCGCGACGCGGAGCATCGCGTTCGTGGCATTGCCCTCGGGTTGGCCGAGGAGGGCAACTGGGCCGTAGTTGGCAACATCTCTCCGGCGGTCGACGGTGGTCATGACAAAGTGAGTGCAAGGAGAACGAGATGACCCGCAGCAGCATCGTTCCTCAGGCTGATGGGGAGCAAATTCATTCAACGATGATGGCTTGGCGCGTACACGAGTTTGGGGGGCCGGAGGTCATGAGGTTCGAGCGCGTCCCGCTGCCTGAGCCCGGTCCTGACGAAGTTCTGATCAAGGTTGGTGCCGTTGGGGTCGGTCCCTGGGATGGTTGGATCCGAGCCGGAAAGAGCGCCCTGCCGCAACCGCTTCCTCTCGTTTTGGGCTCGGATTTTTCAGGTGAAATCGCGGTCACGGGCTCTGGAGTTTCCAAACTGTGCGTGGGTGATCAGGTTTATGGTGTTACAAATCCGCGGTTTGTCGGAGCCTACGCCGAGTACGCTTTGGCTTCCGCGGCGATGGTCTCGAATAAGCCAGCCTCGCTAACCCACATTGAAGCCGCCTCCGTTCCTGTCGTTTCGGTCACGGCTTGGCAGGCGTTGTTCGATCGCGCCCAACTCAAGGCCGGTCAAACGGTGGTCATTCACGGGGCGGCGGGAAATGTCGGGTCGTACGCCGTTCAATTGGCCCACAACGCGGGTGTGCAAACGATCGTAACAGTGGGTGCGGATGAGATTTCCTTGGCGCGCGAGCTCGGCGCGAACACGATTATTGATTACCGGACGCAACGCTTTGAGGAAGAAGTGCGGGACGCCGACGCCGTAATTGATCTGGTCGGTGGCGAAACACAAGACCGGTCGTTCCAGGTCCTTCGTCGAGGCGGCAAGCTGATTTCGGCGGTGTCAAAGCCGGATCAGCAACTTGCAGTACAGCATGGCGTTGAAGCCGCCTTCTTTCTGGTCAACGTCACAAGCCAGAATCTGGCAGAAATCGCTCGTCTCCTCGATGGTGGAAAATTACGAACGAAGGTGGGGGCAGTCTTACCTCTCACGGACGCGCGCGAGGCTCATTTGATGCTAGAGCGCGTGCGGCCTCAGCCGAAGGGAAAGATCGTCCTAGCCGTCGGAGCGAATTGATCGATCAAAGCCTCCGCGTTGCGCTCGCGAGCGCAGATGTGCGCGGCCGAGCCCCATGATTGCCTTTGAAAGGGCGAACAATGACCGCCAACATCATTCCCGATTCGTTGCTCGCAAGAGAGGCGACAGACATCCTGCGCGAGCACTCCACCGATTTGCTCTTCAATCACTCGATGCGTGTGTATCTGTTTGCGGCTGAGCAGGGCCGCCAGCGGAAACTGCCTTTCGATCCTGAACTCCTGTATGTGGCCGCCGCCTTTCACGATCTCGGCCTGCTCAGCAAGTTCTCGAGCCCGGACGAACGCTTCGAGGTCGATAGCGCCAATGCCGCCCGACAGTTCCTCAGCGCCCACAACGTCGCCGAAGGTCAGGTGCAGACTGTGTGGGAAGCCATCGCCCTGCATACCACTCCTGGCATCCCTAAATATATGCGCTCCGAAGTGGCGCTCCTCAATTCAGGGGTTCTTCTCGATGTGCTGGGAGTGGGGTTCGACCAATTTCCTGCCGAGCTGCGCGGGGAAATCGTCGCTAAGTACCCACGAATAAATTTCAAAGAAGGCTTTATTCAGGAGTATTTTGCCGGGTTTGCACACAAGCCCGCGACTACCTATGGCACCGTCAATGCCGGCTTCTGCGAGCGTTTCATGCCGGGATTCAAGAGCCCCAACGCGTGCGACTTGATCGCTGCATCTCCGTTCCCCGATACCGTAGTCCAACACTCAACAAAATGAGGCGTGACGATGTCGATCAATAAGCTCAGCACTAGTGCACTGTCGGATCGCCCAGGTGTGAAGGTGGAAGTAATAAGGGGAGCAGTGCGAGCGGCCTCCGTTATGCTGGTTGCGGCAGCAATAGCTCTGCGCGTTTCGTCGGCCCCTGCGCAGGACCGGGAGCAAGTTAGCGTCGTCTTCCAGCATCCCCTCCCAAATGTCGAAGGAAAGAGAATAGTTGCGGTGAAGGTAGATTATCCTCCCGGGGGCAAATCGCTGGCTCATCACCATGCAGGGTCGGCATTTATCTACGCCTATGTGCTATCCGGGGCGATCCGCAGCCAGGTCGGCGATGACCCCACAAAGGTCTATCGAGCGGGCGAAGGCTTCTACGAAATGCCCGGCTCGCATCACAGGATCAGCGAGAATGCGAGCGACAAGGACCCGGCCAGCTTGCTGGCATTCTTCATTGTCAATTCCAAGGACGATCCATTGACGACACCGGACAAGGCGCCGGGATCGCAATAGTGGTGCGACTAACTGCCCGTCGCCTCGACAATTTCTGGGAGCTGTAAGGGCCCCTCAGTTGGCGGTTGGGAGAGCAAACTCGATCAGTAGACATCGTGGCCCGGAAACCGAGGTGATCAGTCCCGGATGGATGTTCGTTCTGTTGCTTCGAGACCGCGCCAGGCCTTTATCAGTGTCGGGACTAGCTACATGATAAGGCACTAGACTGGAGAGGTAGTAAGAGGTGCCGGTACAAGCGGTAGCGATCGTCGTCTATGAGGGGGTCCAAGCCCTGGACGTGGCGGGGCCGATGGATGTGTTCAGCGAGGCGAACACGTTTGTCGACAGTGCCGACCGCTACGAAACAGTATTGGTCGCTGCGCACCGCAACCCGTTGCGCGCCTCGAACGGCATTCAGATAATGGCGGACCGAACCTTCGACGAGGCGGCGGGAGGCTTCGACATCATTCTGGTGGCCGGCGCTCCGACGCCACCCGAAATGGAGCCAGAAGCGTGCCTGGTTCGGTGGGTCAAGGAGTTGCCCTGGCGCTCGAGCGTTTATGGATCCATCTGCACCGGGGCTTTTGTCCTTGGCTATGCGGGTCTGTTGGATGATCGGCGTGTCACGACCCATTGGCAGGATGCACAAGCGCTGGCAGCCAGGTTCCCGAAAGCAAAAGTCGAACCGGATTTGATCTATGTCCGCGATGGACGGCTGATCACCGCGGCTGGTGTGACTGCGGGGATAGATTTGGGCTTAGCGCTTGTCGGGCAGCGGCACGGTGCGGAAACCGCGCTCAAGATCGCCAAGCGGCTGATTGTGGTTGCCCAACGTCAGGGCGGACAGTCGCAGTTCAGTCCCTATCTCACAGCACCCGCCGATCCGGGGGCGCCGATCGCACGCGTCCAAGACCACGTCATGGCAAACATCAGGGATCGTCACACGCTGGAGTCGCTTGCTGCTGCCGTCGGCATGAGCCCCCGGAATTTGGCGCGACATTTCGTGCAGGCAGCCGGGATTACACCGCACGAGTTCACCGAGCGCGCCCGCGTCGACGCGGCGCGCATGATGCTGGAAGGAAGCGACCGGCCGCTGAAGGCCGTCGCTTTCGATTGCGGGTTCGGGTCGGTGGACCGCATGAGGATCGTCTTCAGTACTCGTCTTGGGGTCACCCCTATCCAATATCGCGCCAGCTTCCGGCGGTCTGACCAGATCCCGGAATCATCCGACGAGAAATCATTGCGCTCCGGTCGCGAAGGCTCAGACTGGCATTTGTCAGGAAACGACGCACGGCTGTCCTGATCCGCAGGATACTGTTCATTGTCCGACGCAGGGCTCAGTTGCGTAATACCGCCGAGCCCGACCTGCCCGTTACCCCACCAAGGAGAGCGTTCCGTGACTGAGATCATCGCCGGCATCCGTCTGCCTGACAGCGCTATCGCGCGGGCCGCCACGCAGCTCGTGCGCGATACGGAAGACGACCTACTCTACAACCATAGTCGCCGCGTCTTCTTCTGGGGCGCGCTCACTGGCGAGCGCCGCGGCCTGAAGTATGATCCGGAGCTACTTTACCTAGGCGCCATGTTCCACGACATGGGACTGATGGAGAAATTTGCGAGCCCTGACCTGCGCTTCGAGGTGGACGGCGCCAATGCCGCACGCGAGTTCATGAAGAGCTACGGCGTGCCGGAGCATGACGTTGAGGACGTCTGGACTGCAATCGCGCTCCACACCACGCCCGGCATCCCCGAGCATATGCGTCCCACCATCGCGCTGGTTACCGCCGGTGTGGAAATGGACGTGCTTGGCATCGCCTACCACGACTTCACGCATGAACAGCGCGACCATGTCTGCGTCCATCACCCGCGCGAGACAAACTTCAAGGAAAACATCATAGACCACTTCGCCAATGGCATTATCAAGAAACCGCACACCACGTTCGGGAACGTGAAAGCGGACGTGCTGGCGCTGAAGGACATGGACTACGTCCGCCAGAATTTCTGCTCGATCATCCTCGGCTCAGCTTGGCCGAACTGACGCCTCACGGGAAATAGGCCACCATCAACGTTGTTCCGGCACTGCCAACGGCGGCCGCGGTTGAGGTTGGATGGGTGCTTACCGCTGCATATTTATGACCAAACCGGTCCGTCGGCGGCTTCACCCGGATCTTTAAAATCGGCGAGGAGCGACAGCTGGACTGCCGCATGCTGGATCCTCCCTGACCTGTGAGGATGCCTAGAAGGCTAGGCGGACGTGCCCGTGCGCTGCAGCTCGACGACGGTCCTGCCTTGGCGCCGCTGCGCTTCCGAACACACCGCCGTGTGGCCGATTCGCGCAGCCTGACATCATCTTCGCCGATGATGAAATCGCCACACGGATAGCACATCCGCGAAGACCCGTCGCAGCAGCCAGCCGGACTGGTGGAACAGCACCGGGCGGTGATCGGCGATGATCTCGAGCGCCTCGACCGCAGGAGCCAGCCCGCGCAACGTACACCGACAGCATGCGTTCTATTGAATGGCCGCACAGTCGCCGATCTGAGGATCAGCTTCATGCGCAGACAAGTCGGAGGCGATTGGGATGAATAGGTTCAAAGAAGCCCTTGAGCGCGGCAAGACAGCCCCCCGCGAGCAAGAGGAGGATGGGAATGCTTCGATGGCGGACTTTGGCACCCAAGCCAGGGCTTGGCTAAACGATGTCGTGGTTGCGTCGTTGGAAGCGGCCAAGGCAGAGGTGGCGGGCGAGATGACCATCGACATAGATACCGCACCGCGCCGCCGGGGCCGAGTGTTAATGCCCTCTGTTCGGTTCCGACTCTACCGATAGCCAGGATTGAAAAAGACAGCCAAAAGGGCATTCACGGTCAACGTCCAGCTAAGTGGCGAGGTGTCGGTTTCCTCACCTGGTATGGTAGCCGAGGCTGTTGGAAACATCGGGGATAGGTCTCCGGAGAGGTTTCGCAATTTGGTCGTCAGGCTGATCGAGAACGTCGCTAAGGGCGTGTGACGCCGCCGTTCATGGCGCCATCATAGTCGAACTGCGCGGTCATGCCGGTCAGCCGCAGCGCCCTGATGAAAGTGGTGGTCTTCCAGGGGCCATGGTACAGGCCGGCCCGACAGCGCTCGCCGCGTGGAGCGCGCCCCAGCAGCCCCATCTTGATTTGACAGGCCGCGTCAGCGGAGGCGAACCGGACGGGATAGAGTTCGGGCTAACCATGGGCCGAGGCGGCGTCGCTTCGGGGTGTCTGGCCGGTCCTGCTCCAAACCATGTTTGAACGTGCAGCCGCGACTGCCCAGCGACGCGCTTAGTCTAGCAACGCGTAGCGACCGAGATGTACCGAAACGTTTGTCGACCGAAACGAGTTGGCTTGCCCGACGCATGATGCAGTCGGCATCGCAACTTTGCGCATGACTACCTCGTCGCTTCTTATCCTCGAGGGCGCAGCTGCTGGCAGATTTGCGCTATGGCTTTTCTGCAAGGATTGCCTCAGCGGTTTGCTCGTCGGTGATCAAAACATCGACGACACCGAGACGCAGCACGGCGCGCAACACCGGGACCTTGTCGAGGCCACCGGAGGGCAGGATCACGGTTTCGATGTCGCGCAGGTTTTGCGGGGCGAGGCCGATCACACGATGGTTGAGCGGGTGATCGACGAGCTGCCCATCGGCATCGATCCAATGGCCGCAGATATCGCCGACGGCGCCTGCTGCGTGCAGCGATATGAGATCGTCCTCGCCTATCAGTCCGATCCGAAAGATGGTGGCGTCCTTGTGCACCGCGCCAACCGAAACAAAAGCGGCGTCGACGTCGCGCGCATGGGTAAAGGCATCTTCCAGGATAGACTGGCGCATCAGCAGATCGCGCGTGGCCTCGGTATCGGTGAACACCGGTGCCGCGATGTAGAAACATTCCGCCTCGAAAAGCGCGGCGAGCCGGGAGGCCATCTCATAGATATTGATCGCCGACCCGCGCGTGAGGCCGCCGAGCAAGGAAACGACGGACATCCCCTTGACCGGACGTACGGTCACCGACCGTAGGCTGAGTTGGAGCGTCCGACCCCACCCCACGCCCACCGATATCCCATCGCAGATCCTGAGCGACAGGGCTTGCCCGGCGGCGGCTGCGATGACTTGTGGTAGCAGAGCAGGATCGGGCGGTGTCGGAACCACGATCGGATCCGAGACGCCGTAGCTGT
The DNA here is from genome assembly GCF_020165435.1 of Mesorhizobium sp. BR1-1-2. Classification (NCBI taxonomy): domain Bacteria; kingdom Pseudomonadati; phylum Pseudomonadota; class Alphaproteobacteria; order Hyphomicrobiales; family Phyllobacteriaceae; genus Mesorhizobium; species Mesorhizobium sp. BR1-1-2. Next base: position 27,522 of record NZ_JAIUID010000024.1, on the reverse strand, counting down.
GACGCAACCGGTTCTCCAGCTCGATGCAGTTCGCCACCTTCGAATTGATGCGGATCTGAACGATCCCCCGCTCGCGGGCCTGCGCCAGCATCCGGTTGACGCGAAGGCGGGTTAGGCCAAGAGACTTGGCGATTTGCGCTTGCGTGAGGTCTGCGACATAAGCCAGCCAGGCGGCGCGGACGAGGAGCCCTTCCTCGCGATCGGTTGAAACGGAGTTGGATACGGCCTGGCGGCCGTCGCGTTTTTTTCGTGGTGGTTTCTCCATCACAACATTCTGTCCACTGCGCGGGCTACGAACGGCTCGGCGGCGCCGTGTCCGAATCGATATGACTTTCTGGCATCGCTCTTAGCATCGGTGATAGCGATCGAAGGACAAGGCCAGCGGAGCATCATGGCAAATCGCGTCGATGATGGCAGCCGTGAGCGGCAGGCGATCGCCCGGAAGCGCACCCTGTGCCATCATTTTCTCCAACGTTTGGCCAAGATCCAGCGCCAGTTGCGCCCCCTCGACCGTGTCTGAACTCATATGGTCATGCTTGGCTACGGAATAGGGCAGGCCGCGGCCAAGCAAGCGTCCCATCCGGCCGTTGCGGCCCGCTTGGCAGGTCACATAAAGATCACCGGAGCCCGCCAATCCCTGCACTGTTTCGATTCTTCCGCCCAGCGCTTCGACCAAAATGCCCATCTCGGCGAGCGATTGCGAAAAAAGCGACGAGGCAAGATTGTGCATGAGGGCACCATTTGGCGCCTTGTCGTCGTGCTCCAGCAGCCCGACCGGAGCGCCAACGGCAAGCGTGTAGAAATTCTTGAAAGCGGCGCAGATCTCGACACCGATGAGATCGGATGACGCTCGCACGTGATAGAAAGGAGCTCGCAGCATGTGAGACGCCTTGGCGATCTGGTCGGGGTCGTGCCCGGCCACAATCACTGAGGTATCACGCTGTGCCGCCAGTTCGCCCGCAATGCACGGTCCGCCAACAGCCATTACGGGGATCGTCAGGGCGGTGCGTCGTTCAATTTCGCGAGCAAGCTGATGTGGCAGGATTTCAATGCCTGCCTCGCTCGCGGCGAGGCCTTTTGTAATCATCAGTATTGGCACAGGCGACTTGATGCTTTCCGCAATGCGGTCGATCGCCCAGGGAACGCCGGCCGACGAGACGCCGAGTACAAGCAGATCGGGTTGCTCATTTATCGCTGCCCCGAATTCCCTCCAGGAACAGGCTGTTACGGCGCCAGGTAGAGTGATGTTGAGGCGCGGATGACGACCTGTACCCGTCACGGAGCCAATGATCTCCTCATCGAGATGGGTGCCAACGAGAGTGATGCGGTTACCTGCGTGAGCAGCCGGAAGAGTCATGGCAGAGCCCATGACGCCGGCGCCGAGGATAACGATTCGTGCCATTCAATTTCTCTCGTTGTCCAGCCGTTTGCCGGTGTCTTGATCGAATAGGTGGATTCGGTCAGGGGTGGGCTCCAAATGGATCACCGCTCCGGGAGAGAGTTCCATGCGGTCATGCAGCACCGAGCAGATCGCGATGTCGCCCATGCTTGCAAAGATATGGATCTCGGGGCCAGTCGGCTCCACGACTTTGACTGTCGTTGCGATGCCGCTTCCGTTTGCTACCGGTCGAAGATGTTCGGGGCGAATGCCATAGATCACCTTTTGCCCGGGGTGGACCGCAGCCTTCGGGGGCAGCGGGAGGGACAGCTTGTCGGATCGCACCACCCAGGCGTCGCGCTCAGGTGCCACCTCGCCATGGAACAAGTTCATTGCAGGCGAGCCGATGAAGGAGGCGACAAAGAGGTTTGCCGGGTGATCGTAGACATCGAGCGGCCGGCCCATCTGCTCGATGTAGCCGTCGCGCATGATGACGATGATATCGGCCATGGTCATAGCCTCGATCTGGTCGTGCGTGACATACACGGTGGTGGTCTTCAGGCGCTGATGGAGTTCCTTGATTTCAGTCCGCATCTGCACGCGCAGTTTGGCGTCGAGGTTGGATAGCGGCTCGTCAAACAGGAATACGGTTGGATCTCGCACGATGGCTCGGCCCATGGCAACGCGCTGCCGCTGGCCGCCCGAGAGCTGGCGGGGATACCGTTCGAGGTAGGGAGTGAGGTTGAGGATCGAGGCTGCCCATCCCACCTTCTGTTTGATCTCTTCCTTGGACCGTTTCTTCAACTGCATGGAGAAGGCCATGTTGTCGAAGACCGTCATATGCGCGTAAAGCGCGTAATTCTGGAAGACCATTGCGATGTTTCGATCCTTGGGATGAAGAGTGTTGACGACCTTGTCGCCTATGGCGATCCCACCGGACGTGATTGGCTCAAGACCGGCTATCATGCGCAACAGAGTGGACTTGCCGCAGCCGGACGGTCCCAACAAGACGACAAACTGGCCATCTTCGATCGAAAGATCGAGCCCATGGATGACCTCGATGGCGCCATACTCTTTCCTGATGTTGTTGATGGTGACGGACGCCATAGATGCGATTCCTTCGATTGCCCTTGCCCTTGGCTATCACTTCGCCGTGCGAGACACCGGTAACGATCCAATGCGGTTCACCATTCGCCCTCCAGGAACTCTTCTAGGAGTCCCGCATCGGCGGCCAGATTGACAAAGGACCAGCGACCGCGGATTTCTCGCGAGTAGCGGATGGCGTCGTGCCAAAGCTGTCGCGGCAGGCCTAATTCTGCGCCGGTGAGCGGTCCTCCGGCAGCCTTGAGCGCCGCCTCCATGCGGGCAACCGGTATCGCCATCGGCCGAAGCTCGCGGCGCAGAGCCGGCCAGATTTCCCCAAGTTTGCGATTGAAGGCTTCCGTCTGGCTGCGATCGAGTGCTGTCTTCTTCATCTCGGCAATGCAAAGTGGCCCCAGTTGCGCCCCATAGCGGGCCAGCATAGCGGCCTCATCGACAACGGTCGGCCTTGCGAGTGGCGGCTCTTGCCTGTCCATCAGCCAGGCTTGCAGACGCGCCATGACCAGCGAGGCAACGCCAACCTGCTGACCATGAGTGGTGCCGGGATGATGCTCTCGCGCGAACATGTCGATCCAATGGGAGATTTGGTGCTCTCCCATGGAGCCGGGATGGGAAACGCCGGCGAAGCAGACGCCCATCGAGCATAGCGTCAAGACGCGATGGAGGTGCCCGACCGCGGTGATGTCATGGCTGGCAAGGCCAGACGCATGCGCCAGCATGGGTTCCTCATCGCCCGCCTGCAGTAGGTAAGGCACGTCGGAATAGTAGGTGCCGAACAGCCGATGCGAGGCCCACCAATCAATCTGGGCGGTGGAACGGCAAAGGCTGTCGCCAAGTCCGGCCGCACTGAGCCAGGTCGGCGCCGCGGCTGAAATGCCAAGGTCCAGGAAGATGCCGCGCGGAGCATGCGAGGGCAGTGAGATTTTGAGCCCTGACGCCAAGGTCACCGACGCTGTCGAGGCGCCATAGCCATTCATCGACGCTGCCGTGCCGAAGACGGCATAAGGCCGGTCGTCAAGGAAGGTCGCTTGTTTGCAGCTGTCGTTGAGGACCCCGGATCCCACGGCCACGACACCGTCGGCGGGCCCCGTTCTGTCCCGGATCATCTGGATCGTGGCCTCGTCGCAGTCGAGATCTTGAGGCAACACGATTTCGTCGACATGGGCGATGGAACGCAGCGCCTTCGCGACGCGCCGGCCCATCACCTCGACGGTATTGGCGTCGGATACGACAGCGATGCGGCTGCCCAGCGTCAGAGGAGCAACGAGATCCGCCTCGCGGCCCTCCGTCGTCTCCAGCAATTGGATCGTTTGGAACGGCAGGTCAGCGGCCGCGCCTGTGTTGGGGTCCTTCCAGCGTCCTGCGACAACATCCTCGATCAGGGCGTTCCAGTTGACCATTTCAGGCATGGTCAGCCTCCGCGAAAGCCGCGAGTCGCTGGTTCCAAGCGGAAAGCGCTGGCCAAAGATCGGTATGAATCGCAAGAAGTTCGGCATAGCGGCTGGCACGGCCGGCATCGGGTTCGAAGGACTTGGCGGGTTCGGCGGCCATCGTGAGCGACGCTTCTGCGATCGTGGAAAACCAGCCCACCCCCTTTGCCGCAGCCATTGCCGCGCCGAGCGAGGAGGCTTCCACGGTCGTGGACCGTTTTATGGGACGGTTGAGTGCATCCGCCAGAATCTGCATCCACAGGTCGGACTTCGCTCCTCCGCCGATCGCTATGAAACGGTCGATGTTCTGACCAGCCGCGGAAGCGGCCCGCTGGCTTGTCGCGGCTTGGTGCAGCGCTATTCCTTCCAGCACGGCGCGATAGAGACCGCCGCGACGGCTCGAGCCGGAAAGCCCGGCTATTACACCGCGGGCTGCACTGTCCCAGTGCGGATCCATGACGCCCTGCCAATAGGGCAGGAGCATTATGCCGCCTGCGCCGATCGGGCTGGCGGCGGCTTCGGCTTCGAGCGTCTCCAGGGCGCCGCTGGACCCATGTAGATCGACACCAAGCATTTCGCGCGTCATCCAATCGACGAGAAAAGTGCCGGCGCGAAGGCACGTTTCGTAAATATATCCAGCGTCGGCGACCGCCGTTTCGGTGCGAAAGGCCGGGTCATGGACGTAGTCGAGGCCGAAGCTGCCGGACACGACTGCCGTGCCCAGGTTTATGTAGGCGCATCCCGCTTGCAACACACCAGCGCCCGTGCCGGCACATTGACCGTCGCCGCCGCCAGCGACGATCGGCGTGCCCTCCCGCAAGCCCGTCAGCATGGCGGCTTGCGACGTCACTCGGCCCAAGACGGTGCCGGGCCGCGCCAGGTCCAGCATCATACGTCGCGCGACCCCGGCCGCGTCCAGTATGTCCTCCGACCAGTCCATGGCTCGCATGTCGAGCACACCCATCGGGTCTGCGGAGGCGGTCGACGTTACCCACCGGCCGCTCAAGCGAAAGACCAGGTAGCCATGCACTTCGGCCATTCGCTCCACGCGCGCAAAGGTCTGGGGCTGCTCCTGGCGAAACCAGATCATGCGATAGAGACAAGGGATGACGTCCAGCGGCTTGCCGGATATTGCGTGGATGCGTGCCGCGCCGAAGGACGCGCCGAAGCGGTGCGCCTTCTGGCGGGCGCGCTCATCGAGCCAGAGCGTCGCAGGCCCGATCGCCTCACCCTGCTCGTCGAAAAGGCCGAAGCTTTCGCGCTGGTTGGAAATGGCAAGGCCCGCAATGCGTCCGGGCGAAACTGTTGCCGTCACGGTGCGGAGCGCTGTCACCGTCGAGGCCCACCACTCAGCCGGATCCTGTTCGAAATAGCCCGAACGAGGGTTGGACATTGAAATCGACGCACGACCCTCCGCCACGGCGCGACCGTTGCGGTCCCAGGCAATCGCCTTGGTTGCCGAGGTCGAGGAATCAATGCCGATAACGAGATCCGGAACCATTGCCGCCACATTGCCAAAGGGCGAGGGCGGCCGAAACCGCCATCGCCGAACTCACCGGAGTATCCCGCTAAAGGCCGGCATCCTTGACTTTGCCGTCGACGATACCGGCAATGACATCCAGGCATGCCTTGGCGTTGCCACCATAGTCTTGGCCCGTCAGCAGCTTGCCGAGTTCAACTGGGATGTCATTGTTCGACAAATCAGCCCAAATCGGCATGTCGGGCTCCGACCCCATCTGGTTGTCGATGGTGTATTTGATCGCGTCGAAATGGCGTGTCGTTCCGGGTCCAACAACGGCCTTCTCCTTGACCCGAGGATCGGTGAAGGAGGAATTGCGCATCGGCGAGGCGCCGCCGCCGAGCGTCGAGACCCGCGCCATCACGTCCTTCGAGCAGACCCACTGCATGAACAGCCATGCCGCTTCCTTGTTCTTGGAATATTGCGACAACGAGATCGTCGAGCCACCTTGGTGGCCGACGGCCGGAATTTCGTTGAAGCCGCAATCGGCGGCGGCGCGACGGCCAGGAACCTCCTTGGGCGCGGGCAAGGCCTCGAACAGGCCTTTGACCTTGGAATCGTTGGCATCGAAGCCGGGGAAATCCTCGCCCCAGGTGATTGCCATGGCCGCCTGGCCCTGTGTCAGGGCCTGCCCCTGACCGTCCCAGGTCCATGTCGTCGCGGAGGGCGGCGAGTTCTTGACCAGCTCCTGGTAGAATTGTAGCCCGGCCACACCACGCTCGTCATTCCCGACAAACTTCTTGTCCTTGTTGAAGATCGAACCCCCATGCCCCCAGAGTGCGAACGTCCAGTCGCATTCGAGCGAATAGTGGCCGGACTTGGCCTGGCACGCGGTGCCAAAGATGCCATTGGCCTTTTCGGCCTCTGTGAGAGCCTGTACCGCCTTGAGATAGGCGTCGAGATCTGTCGGCAAGGCGATATTGTGTTTGTCGAAAAGATCCTTCCGGTACATCAGGATGAAGATCGGGATATCGAAGGGAATTCCGCACTGTTTGCCGTTGTACATGGCGATGCCATCGACAAGCGGCTTGGAGAAATCGTCCCAATCGAAGTTTGGCATCGCCAGTTCTTTGTTCTGGCCATAATATTCGCGCGGATCGATGACATCCTGAGCAAACGTCGCCATCCAGGACTGGTCGAGATAGTAGACATCATATGTGCCCAGCTGGCCCTGTACGTCCTGCGTAGCCTTGGCGAGAACCTGCTCCAACGGCACGATCTCGACCTCGACCTCAATGCCGGTTGCCTTGGTGAACTCACCCGCCACAAGCTGGTTAGCCACGATCGTTGGCGGCGTCGCTTCCGAAGTGTAGCGGATTTTCGTGCCGGCATATGGTTTGCCGACATCGGCCAGCCACTTCAACATATCCGTGTCCTGGGCGCGGGCGTCTTCGATGCCCAGGCCCAGCCCCCCGCGATGTGAGCGGCCACCACCCAACATGGCCGACCCGAAGGCGGAAAAGCCAACGCCAGCCAGCGCCATCTTCTTCATGAAGTCGCGTTTGCTTATTCGGCGCGCCGTAAAGTCGTTGCAGGTATCGGCGACGAATGTCTTCTTGTCGTGATCTCTGAAGCTCATGATCGTTCCTCCGTTGCGATTTTGTCGTCGTTTTTCTCGTCGGGCCTCACTCTTTCAGCGATCCGAGGGTGAGGCCCCGGACCAGATGGCGTTGAACCAGCAGGATAAAGATGAAGCTGGGAATGATCGCGGAGGTACCGAGTGCTGTGATGTAGCCCCACTCGGTCGCGGTCGAGGTGACAAAAGTCGAGATCTTCACCGGCACGGTGCGGATCGACGTTGTCAGGAACAGTGAGAGCAGGAACTCGGTCCAGGAAAAGATGAAACACAGCACAGCTGTCGCGGCGATGCCGCCTTTCACCATGGGTAGGACCACACGTCGAAAAGTCTGCCAGCGCGTTGCCCCGTCAATCAGCGCCGCCTCGTCGACCTCGCGCGGGACATCGTCGAAGAACGACTTCAAAAGCAGAACCGCCAGCGGCAGATTGATCAAACTGTGGACGAGGATGAGCCCTGTATAGGTGTCGCGCAAGCCGAGATCCCGAAACATGAAAACGACCGGTATGACGATGGCGATTGGCGGCATGAAGCGCTGCGAGAGAATCCAAAAAAGGAAAGACTGCTGGCCGCTGAACTGCATTCGTGACAGGCAATATGCAGCCAGTGTCGCCAGCAACAGCGTCAGCGCCGTCGACCCAACGGCTATGATCGCGCTGTCGAGAAGCGACTGGCGTGAATCGTAGGAACTGGCGCCGCCCTTGATCACCCCCGCCGCCTCGCCGCCCTGTTCCATGCCTATGTCGACGCGCGAGACGCCAAGCAGGGTCACGCGGTAATTGTCCGGCGTCGGTGTGAAGCCCGTGTAGACCGGTCCGCTGCGGTCGAAGATCGCGGAGTAGGGTTTGATAGAAGACAGGGCCCACCAGGCGATCGGAAACATGAAGATCGCCACTACCAGCACGGCGAGCACGTCTCTGGTGATCATCTTGGCGCGGGACGGTTCCATCAGAACCTCACCTTGAAAAGCCTGACGAAGACGTTCGACACGCCGATCAGAACGACGAGCACGATCAGCGACAGGGTCGCGGCGTAAGGGAAGTCTCCTGTGAAGTAGATACGGCCAGCATAGAACGAAAGCGTTTCGGTAGCGGTGCCTGGCCCGCCGGCCGTGATGATGTAGACGTAGTCGTAGATGCGAAAGAGATCGACGCCGCGGATCAGTACGGCGACCGCAATCACCTTGCGCAGCATCGGCAATGTAAGCCGCAAGAATGTCTGGATGCCGTTTGCGCCGTCGATCGCTGCCGCTTCGAAAGGTTCTTTCGGCAGCGCGCGCAGGCCTGCCAGGATGATGAGCACCATGAACGGCGTCCATTGCCATATATCTGCCAGCAGGATCGCCAGCAAGGCGGTAACCGGCTGCGTCAGGATCGGCTGCGCCGGCGAGATCAGGTTGAGAGCGTAGAGGTAGAACGACAGGACGCCGAAAGAGCCGTCCTGCATCAGCAAGAACATCATTCCAGTCACGGCCGGCGGCACGACGAGCGGCAGCGTCATCAGCGCCCGCAGGATCCCATAGCCCTTGCGATCGGTATCAAGTAGCAGCGCAATGAGAATGCCGAGTGCAAGCTGAACGGCCAGTGCGACAAAGGTGTAGATCAGCGTCGTTTCCAGCGAGTGCCACATACGCGTATCCGAGAACGCTCGCGCCCACTGGTGCACTCCGGCGAAATCAAGCTGCCGGGAGACGACATTGCGTTTGTGAAACGACAGCCAGACCGAATAGGCGAGAGGATAGATGCCGAAAACCAGAAGCATCACGGTGATCGGCGCGAGCCAGGGAAAAGGATGCTCGGCCGTCATAAACCGGGGCAGGGCCCATGTGGACCTCGCGCGCGCGAAGGTCGCGGTGGTCACGCGCAAGTCTCCGCTTGGTGACAGAGATGCATTGGCCTTCTCCTATCGGCCAGGTCGTGCAACGTTGAACTTTTGTAAGTTTGTTGTGCCTTTTGTTAAGGCAGCGTGTGGGACAGGCGCCGACTTGTCAAGTCCGATCGGTGTCCACGGGGCGCTGCCGTCGCGCGGCGTCCGTCACGTCCGGAGGTGGATTGTCTTCTGGAACACGACGCACCAGCTAACCGGCTGCATCAGGCAAGCCTGTTTGCCCGGGCCTTGTCTTAATCCGGCAGTCTAATCTGCAGCTTCACGTCCGCCGGCCGGCCTTCGACCGCTCGGTCGAACGCCGCGATGGAGTCTTCGAAGGGGAAGGTCGCCGAAATCAGTGGCTTGAGGTCGACCCGTCCCGATCCCATCAGCGCGATCGCCCGGTCATATTGGTGGGCATAGCGAAAGACCATCTCGATCCGGATTTCCTTGGTCGAGGCCGTGGCGATGTCGAATGCCACCGGCGCCACCGGCAGGCCGACCACCACCACGGCGCCGCCGGGTCGCGGCAGATCGAGCAACGTCTCCCATGCTTTGGACGAGCCGGAGCATTCGAAGATGACATCGGCGCCCCAGCCGTCGGTCAGGCGCTTCACCTCCGCCGCCAGGTTCTTGTCGCGGATGTTGACCGGGACCACACCCTGGAAGCTTGCGGCGATGTCGAGCTTGGGTTGAGCGAGGTCTGCGACGATTGCCCGTGCACAGCCGCCGGCAAGAGCGGCGATCGCCACCATCGTGCCGATCGGCCCTGCGCCAATCACCACCGCCGTGTCACCCGGCACGATCTTCGCCTTGGCCGCAGCCTGCATGCCGACCGCGAAAGGCTCGACCATGGCGCCTTCGGCGAAGCTGACATTGTCGGGCAATTTGAAGGTGTAGTTGGCGGGGTGAACGACGTGGGCTGTCAATACGCCATGGATGGGCGGCGTCGCCCAGAACCTGACCGCCGGGTCGATGTTGTAGAGGCCGAGCCGGCTCGCTCGCGAATTGGGGTCGGGGATGCCCGGTTCCATGCACACGCGGTCACCGACCTTCAGATGCTCGACGCCTTCGCCTGTTTCCACAATGGTGCCAGCGGCCTCGTGGCCCAAGACCATCGGCGCTTCGACCACGAATGGGCCGATGCGCCCATGGGTGTAGTAGTGCACATCGGAGCCACAGACACCCACCGTGTGGATCTTGATACGAACCTCGCCCGGGCCGACTGTCTGCGGCAGATCGACATCACGCAATTTGAGTTGGTGCTGACGTTCAAGGACAAGGGCGCGAACTTTCGTCATCGCCGTAACCTCCTGTAGAGCAAATTGCCGCTCTCGCTACACGACCGCCTGCCATCCTCGTCGAACAGCGAACCATGGGTGGTTGGACATGGACCGCCGTTGACAATCTATCGGATTCTGCTGGTCCGCGTCGATATGAACGAGCATCGAATGCGTCCAACTGTTCAGCGGGCACCCTGGCGGTCCTCTTCATGGGGCGGGAACATATGCGCGCAGTCAGGGTTCTTACCCTGGGCCGTGTCACCCGATGCGGCCTCGCCTCCTATCAGTTGCCCCGCGGGCTTCGGCTGGCGGGGCTTTTTGCATCGGCGAATATCCCCGAGCATTAAGGTTTTGACGCCGACTGCTTGGCGTGGCGGTTTCTCCCGACCACCGTCCGCTGGCTCCGGCTGCCCGGCCTTTTGGACCCAGTGTCGCTGTCGCTGACAACAGCGACCTACGCAGGCCAGCCGGAAGCGTTTCGACGAGATCCGGTTGCCGCAGGTCATAACGGCGCTGCGAGCCTACTTGCTCAACAGCAGCCGCCGACCGAGCCGACTGCGCCAGCCGAAACCTTGGCGATCCATTCTGCCGGAGGATCAACTGAGGCCTGTTCCAACGATCATGAAGTTAATGGCGAGCGCGAAGATCGGTCCGAGCATCAAGAGTGCTGAGCCGACGAAATGCTATATGCCGGCTGGGAAGTGTCTCAGTTTGAAATTTATGAGCCGCCTTTTCCAACCTTCTTCAAGGCACGGGCATGGAAAAGAAGCGAAGAAGAGTTAAGCCCCAGCAGTTGCACCAACTCTAGCGCCTGCTCCGCTGATATCCCGGTTTCAACCGCCAAGCCTTTTGCGACCTGCGCTTGCTTGCTTGGATTGGGATTGGTGTCCGACAACGTGCTCGCTCCCGTATAGGCGGGAGCGCAATGCGGTCTCTCAGCCGGGTGCGCCTTTTGCCAGTTTGCACCCGATGCCATCCAAGCTAGAGCAAAGAATCCGATTGGGCAACGCCCTTAGCGGCAATCTCAGTTACGCAGGATCTCGGGCACGCTGGCGGCCCAAGGTGCAGAATGCGTTCATACTGACCAGTCCGGCGCCAGACGCCGCGAGCGCGCCCCTTCTCCCTGTCTCGTTTCGGATCGAACATGATGCCGCCGAATTGGTCAAGGAACGTGCTGGCGGCGGCCAGGTCAGCGAAGCAATGCAGCCGCCATTCTTCGTACTTGCCGTCGGGCCATGTCGCCTGCACTTTGCGAGTTAGGTACCGGATGCCCTGCGCCTTACAGAACTCCGTGATCCGCGTGAGATTTCGGTCAACGCACAGGTCGTCAGGCAATGCGACCTGGTGTGGCCAATCGCGATCGATGACAGACAGGGCAGGGGTGGCCCTGCTGCGCTTTGGCATCAGTGCGATGTCGGCTTTTCGGTTGCCGCCTCAAGAGCATTGATGGCGAGCCTTGCATGTCACTGCCACCGGGTTGCCTTCGCAGGAGAGGTCTGCAATAAATTGCCTCTGCGCCAGCTTCCTGGTTTTGCTTGCGAAGCTGTAGAAGGCCAGGAACGACACGACGAATATCCTGGGCGCGACGTCTCAGGATCGTGGCTCACTCCCCCGTGGGTTCCAACGTTCGGCCTCGCAGCGCATCGCTGCCCCGCGCCGGACCCATCCGCGGGAGTCTTGGCGTGCCGAAAATTCACTCCACCCAGTCTGGTATCGGCTATGGTAAATTGACGCTGTGGGAATTAGCGGATCCGGCGGCGACGGTACAGGCAGCGATTGAGCTTTATGGTTCGGATGCCGCAACCGCTGCGGCATGGTGTGCATTGACCGCGAATTTCGACGGGCGCGAAGACGACTACCGCTTCTGGTGCGCGGTTTTCTCGAAACTGGGCAAAAAACTGCAGGCTTAAGGCACTCAGCCTTACGCCGCTCTGAGGATGAACATTTGCCACTGCAACCGATTCGAACCATTGGAACAAATCGTTCCGGGACTTGCGTTGGGCACGGCAAAGCCATCGGCAAAAGAGCTCGAGCTCTTCAATGTACGAACAATATATTTTAGCCCCGTAACATCATTTCATTTAACTTTAGTACGGCTCCCGGAGGCGATTGGGTTATTCTTCCTTGCACACCCGTTTCGAGGAGAAGCTGTTTCTCAGATGGACCCAAAAACGATCTCCGCGGCACGCGAAGATACCCCTCCCGGGAGCGTCGTTTATCGGGATCTTGACCTTGTGGAGCCCACTTCTTTCGATCCTGGAAGAGTGACTGGACAAAGGCTCACTGGAACCGTCGGGTGGCAACTGGCCAAAGACGTTGATGGGGCGCTGCGCGCCGGTCCAAACGCTCGAACATATTAATGACGGCGCGCCGGGACGATAGCGGCTGCCACCGCGCCAGACCTGCAAATTCGCCCACCGCCATGGCGCGCAGCATCGATCGGCATCGGCGCCTTCTTGCCGCGGTCGACAAATTCTCCTGTAACCGGAGCGCCAATCGCTGGGCCGCGCGATGGGTTGCTTTCAGGTTGGGCCTGGCTGTAAGCCGTCTTCTCGAGCGAGCGGCGCGGCGGCGATTGATCGAGCTTGAGGCCGTTGACGGCTGTGATGCCAACCAGAAGGTTCTCTACCTAGTCGCCGCAACCCTGGCGCGGAAGACGGAGTTGCTGCCTGCGGACGTCGCGGAGGTCGAGGCCAGTGTCGAGGCGTTCCGGCCCGACATTGCTGCTTTTCTGCGGAAACATCACACCTGAGTTCCGAAGTAATTCATGGGATGGAACCGGTGGCATCGGTCGCCGTCCAAAGGCCTGGGCCCAGCTATCCGCCAGCAGTCATGACACTGTTCAGTCGCTATGGGTGAACACATCAGTGGCCGGCATCAGACCCAGAATACTGATCGCGCGCGCGCCGCCATCGATCTTGATAGTACCATTCCAGAGTGCTGACGTTACGTGCGCGAGGCCTTACCGCACTGGCCTATCTGTGGGCTCGCAAAGGCGGGCTCGATCAGGCCGCCCGGGGGCTGGATGGTTGAAGGTCAAAGTGCTTGTTGTGGGAGCGCCCGCGTTGCGGCGCAAAGATGCAGCGCTTCAGTCTCGCTTACCGCCCTGGAGCTGATAGCCGCCCAGGTGGGCCTCCACCAAGAACCTGCCGCGCACATCGTTTCACAGGTCGTTCCCGGGCTGCTTAAGGCGCGTTCGGTTCGTCGGACCCGGGGGCCCTTCTCCCAGCCGGCGAACAAGTTCGGCACTTGAATGGAACCTTTCTTCCGTTCGGGAATTTGCGTGGGTCAAAGGGGATTCGGGACCGCAGCATGGAACAAGGAGTTTCGCCGGCTGGAACCTGCGCAGCGGGCTCCCAGACCCATGAGACGAGGTGCGAAGCGGAAATTCCGGACCTCGTGCTCAGCAGCGAACTGGACGATTTCTTCGAGAATGCGGCGGTCGGGCTCCATCTTGTAGCAAATGATGGAACCATTTTACGTGCCAATCGCGCGGAACTGGACATGCTGGGTTATTCGGCCGACGAATATATTGGCCGAAACATCCGCGAATTTCACGCCGACAGCACGGCAATCGAGGATATTCTAAGCCGCCTGTCTCGGCATGAGCGACTTCAACATTACCGCGCCAGGCTACGAGCCAAGGACGGCTCCATCCGTTGGGCCGAGATAACGTCCAATGTGCGCGCCATTGGCGGGCGGTTCCTCAATACGCGTTGCATCACCATCGACGTGACGGAAAAGGTCAAAACGGAAGAGTTGCTGCTCGAACAGGAGCAGAGACTTGCGCTTACCTATGACAGCGCCGGTACAGGCATTGTGGAAACGGATGCCGAAGGCCGGCTCCTGCGGGTGAACGCGCATTTGTGCAATCTTTTAGGCTATACATCGGAGGAACTGGTCGGACGATCGATTTTCGATCAGACTTTTCCCGCCGACGTCGAAGCGGACCGCGAGCAATACCGGCGGCAGGTTGCAGGTGAGATCAAGAGCTACACGATGGAAAAGCGGTTCGTTCGAAAGGACGGGTCGGCTTTTTGGACTGACATGACCTCCTCCAGCGTCTACGACAGCAGCGGCCAGTTTTGCTATGCGGTGCGGGTGCAGCATGACATCAGCGAGCGCAAGCAGATCGAGGCTATGCTCGCTCAAAGGGCGGAAGAGCAGGCGGCGTTGCACCACTTCACCGAAAGGCTCCAGCATGCCCGCGCGCAGAAAGATGTCTACGAGCCGGCGCTCGACGCAATCCAGCGCGCGCTGGGCTGCCAGCGCGCTTCGATCCTGCTGCTGGACAAAGAAGGTGTCATTAAGTTCGTTGCCTGGCGCAACCTGTCGCAGGCTTATCGCGCCGCGGTAGAAGGCCATTCGCCCTGGTCGGCAGACAGCCTGGATCCGCGGCCGATCTGTTTGGAGGATGCGCAGAAAGCCGACCTTCCTGCAGGATTGAAGGAGGCGATCCGAACCGAGGGCATTGGCGGGGTCTGCTTCATTCCGATCATGGAATCCGGGCGGCTGCTGGGCAAGTTCATGGCCTACTTCAACCAGCCGCACAGTTGCTCTGTAGAGCAGATCGAAGTGGCTCGGACCATTGCCCGCCAGCTTGGGTTCGGCATCGAGCATCTGAAGGCCGAGAATGCAGCCCACCACCTCGCGGCCATCGTAGAATCTTCCCAGGACGCGATTGTGAGCAAGGATCTCAACGGCATCATCTCGACCTGGAATCGAGGTGCCGAACGCGTGTTCGGCTATTCGGCCGCAGAGGTGATCGGCAAGTCCATCACCGTCATTATTCCGGCCGATCGGCTGGACGAGGAGCCGTTGATATTGCGTCGCATCCGAAATGGAGAACTCGTCGACCACTTCGAGACGGTCCGTCAGCGCAAGGACGGAACTTTGGTTGACATTTCCTTGACAATATCGCCTGTGCGAGACGGAAAGGGCCGTATCATCGGCGCCTCCAAGATCGCCCGCGACATAACCGAGCAAAAGCAGGCGCAAGCGAAGCTGCGCGAGAGCGAGCGCCACCTTCAGGACCTGCTCGCAGCCATTCCCGCCGCGATCTACACAACCGATCAGCAAGGCAAGATTACTTATTTCAATGAAGCCGCGGTGGAACTCGCCGGCCGCAGGCCGGTGATCGGCAGTGACGAATGGTGCGTAACCTGGAAGCTTTACTGGCCGGATGGAACGCCGCTTCCTCACGACCAGTGCCCGATGGCTGTTTCCTTGCGAGAGGGCCGGCCGGTCCGAGGATATGAAGCGGTTGCCGAGCGACCGGACGGAACGCGGGTCCCGTTCATTCCTTATCCGACACCCATGCGGGATGCGCATGGGAAAGTCATCGGCGGCATAAACATGCTGGTCGACGTGAGCGAACGGAAGCAGGCTGAAACCCAACAGCGGATCCTGCTCGACGAGCTTAACCATCGCGTCAAGAACAACATGATGATGCTGAAGTCCCTGCTTTCAGTGTCGGCAAGAACGAGTCGAAGCCCGGAGGCTCGCCGCACACTCGACGAGGCAAGCAAGCGCGTGGCGACCATGGCTGCCGCGCAGCGGGTTCTCTATGATACGGGCGACGCCACCAACTTCAGCGCGCAGCCTTTCCTGGGCGCCGTTTGCGAAACCGCCAAGCAAATGTTCCCGCCTGATATTAAGCTGGTTTGCGAGGCGGATCCTATCCAATTGCCGAACGACGTTGCGATGCCTCTTGCCCTCATTGTCAACGAGCTTTTGATCAATGCCGTAAAATATGGCCTGAACGGCAACACAAGCAGAACCATCCACGTAGACATCCGAAGGAATGGTCACGGCAATGTGCTGGTGGTCGAGGATGAAGGCCCAGGTTTCGACCTGAGCTCGGTACGCCAGTCATCTTCGGGCTTACGGCTGGTCGAGGGCTTGGCGCGACAGATTGGCGGCACCTTCGAAGCACAGCGGGATCCCTGCCGATGCATGGTGACATTTTCTCATACACCGGAGGGGCTTGGCGATGCGACCAGACGAATCGAGGCCTGAGGTAGACCAAGCCGGGGGGCTTGAACGAGGATTTCGCCCGCAACTGGCTTTCTCAAGAGACGACATGGTCAGTGGCCCCCTCGAAATCCCAAAGGGCCCTTTGATACTCATCGTCGAAGACGATTATCTGATCGCGCTCGACATAGAGGACGGTCTGACCGCGGCGGGCTTCTCGCTGGCGGGAACAGCAAGCAGCGCCGATGAGGCGATCCGCATCGCGCTCGCGACCAAGCCGGTGCTTGCCCTGATGGATATCCGCCTACTTGGCCAACGCGATGGCATCGACGCTGCGTTGGAACTGTATCGTGAACACGGCATACGATGTATTTTCACGACCGCGCATAGCGACCGTGAGGTGAGGCTTCGAGCTGAAGCGGCAAGGCCGCTCGGGTGGATGCAGAAGCCCTACTCGGTAGAAGCTGTTGTTGAAGCCATTTGGAATGGCCTCGAAGAGCTCGGAAAGCAGAGCTGAAGCCTGCAAAATTTCGCAACTGGCACTCGCTTCGAGACAAAGCTCAAAACTGCTCTTTGAGCTTCATCCCAAGAACGCTACCGATCCGAATGAATTGAGCGTCTTCTGGCATCCAGGAAAGGCGGCGTGATCTCATGTTCGCGCTCGGCGAGCAGATTGAGATCGGCGATCGGCTTTCGCATCAGGCTGTCATCGGCGGCCTTGGCCCGCCATTCGTCCATGTCGAGAACGTATGTCGCCCACATCCCGTAGCGCGCGGACATGGCCTGGCGTTGCCACTGCCAGTACTCCGGGCGGGCAGGGGAGCGCGTTTCGACCCGTGCCCAGCCCGTGCGCAGCATCTCGATGGCGAGGTCGCGTTCATGCGCGAAACACCTGCCTCTCAGCGAACCGCCATGATCATCAAACGTGCCAGAACAGACGATCATTCTGCCGCCGACCACCCGCCTGAGCCAGGCTTTAGCCAACGGCCCACACGGGAGCGGCTTGAGAAAAGGGCTTTCGCCGTGCCGCTGCGGATCGAAGGCCCATTGCGGCAATTCGCAAGTGTCAATGCCCGCGAGGCGAACCTCCAGGGCCGATCGAGGAAACCACAAGGTACGACCATCGATCACGCTCGCACGCCCGACGATGGTGTCGGCGACTTCGCTAAAGTCCTTCGACGCCGGCCGCTGAACCTGCGCTCCACCGGGCCCGTTGGCAAGGTCGACAGCCGACGACGGAGAAGGAAGGCAAGCACAGATCAGCGCCGCCAGTGCCCGCGCGACATGGCGCGCGCTCATGGCCGTGACGCCTCCACCCTGGCAGCCTGGCCAAGCAAGATGGCTGGATGCTGGACATCTTTGAATTGCCACAAGCCGGCGTGTCTGTCGCGCGCGGCCTGCTCCGCGACAGCGTAGCCGAGATGGTAAGGCAATCCGTCGGCGCGCAAGGCAGCAAAGGCAAAGCCGGTTGTGATCATCAGGTTGCCAAGATCGACCCGGTCGCGCCCGATCGTGACGAAACAGGCAACGTGCAACGTATCGCTCACCCTCGCCACGGGCGCGCATTTGGGCTTTGCATCGGCGATGTAGGCGCCAAACATGGCGAGTGAAGCTTCGCCGCAATCGGCACGGCGGCCGTTGCCGCCGGTGTAGAAAGTCCCGCGAAGACAAGCCTGGACACCATAAAGATGATACTTCGTGCCCGCTTCGATCCAGCTGTCGCCGCTCTCCAGCGTCACGCCTGGACGCAGCTCGAAATAGCCGGGCGGCGCCGCCCTCGCCGGACTTGCGACCAGCGTAAAGACCAGGAGGATAGGGGCGGTCCTCATCGCGCTTGCGCCTTGATTCTCGGATCGACCCACATGCCGTAACCGCCGCGGCCGATCTTTTCTGCGTCCGCCAGATCCTTGCGCGCCGGCGTGCCATCGGGCTTTCTGGCGATCCGGTGAGTGCCGATCGAGACCAGTTGTTCCTCGAACATGTCGATCGTGTCAAGACTGCCAGGATAATTGTAGTAGCCGTAGCAGGTCGCGTCCTGGACCGGGGCGTTCGCTTCACTGACGAAGGCCCGGCAGAAGATCACCCTGGGCGACTGCAACAGAGTTTCGAGGCCCTTTCTGGCATAGTCGGCACAGCTGCCTGAGAAATCCTCGCGGCGGTTGACCAGATCTCCCTCGCAGGGCTCGAGGCCGTAAAGGTGGATGACCGTCTTGGCATCGATTCGGAAGTCGGTTGGCGAGATGGCCCTGAAGCCACTGGTGGATGCGAAGCCTTTGCGTTCGGCAATGCCGCCCTGGCCGTCATGGTATTCCACGACCAGCACTGTTTTGCCCGCTGCCGCAAGGGACCTCACATAGCCCTGGTCGATCCGTTCGGCCGCCATGGCCGGCAACAGTGACGCCAGGCAAAGAACGAAGCTGCTGCATACAGTGCCCTTCATGCCGAACTCCCAAATAGCGCGTCATTCTCATCGCAATTTGCCCATTTCCGGTCCGTCGCGCAACAAAAAACAATATCGATTTGACATTCTTTTTTCCGTCGGCTACCGATTTGTCGAAATCGACCACCCGGCAGCAAGAGACCCAACATGGCTCATCGCTTGTCCAGATCGGCGAACCGTCGCCTGGTTGCCCTGCTGACCTCGGCCATCCTGACCTTATGCTGGACGCAGCCGTCGACCTGCTTAGCCGAAAGCCGTCAGCCCGCCCAACCTCGCACCGATCATGCGCCCGGATCGCCAGTGCAGGACGACGGTGCGATCGATGCGATTTTCGACAGACGCTGGTCCAACGCGGCGAGGGAGTATGTGCTCGACCCGGACGGCAGCGTTCGTCAACCCGGGACTCCACACAACAGCGGTTTCGGCGCTGCTGAACCGGGGCCGATGGCGGCCATCTCACACGCGGCCAGGCATAGTCGGTTTGACTTTGTTCTAACCGACGCCGCAACTCCGGATATCAGCGAATGCGCACCGTCACCGCTGAGCTCGGATGAGGTCGCAAGGCTGGTGGCGCAAGCTGCCTCGAGACACGGCGTCGATGTGGATTTCGCGCTCGCTGTCGCCTCGGCCGAAAGCCGCCTCGACCGGGCCAGAAATTCTCCTAAAGGGGCGCGTGGCCCGATGCAGCTGATGCCGGCGACCGCGGCCCGCCTCGGCGTCAGCGACATCTGCGATCCGGCCGACAACATCGATGGCGGCGTGCGGCTGCTGCGCGATCTGTTTGCCACCTACCGCAATCCGCTGATCGTCGCGGCCGCCTACAATGCCGGCGAGGCGCGTGTTCACGAACATGGCGGGGTTCCACCATTCCCGGAGACGGTCCGGTTCGTCGCCGAGGTCATCAACCGGCAGCTAAGGCTGCCAGGTCTCAAGCGGGAGACCGGCGGCGATGCCGCCGATCCTGGCTTGGCCGGCAGGGCTACCACTTTCATCGGAATGAACTCTACGGGCAAGCCGCGGCAGTGGGTTGGCGGCGTCCTGCAATTCTAGCGGAGGAAGACATGAAGCAAGGTCTCTCGAGCGCGCCCCCGACCTCAACGACGCGAACCGTCAGCGTCGCCATTGTCGTGGGCCTGTCATTGTGTGGCGTTGCCGATGCGGCGTTTGCCCAGACCTCCGGCGCTTTCGCGCCGCTCGAGACGGCCGTGCAGATGATCGTCGATTTCATAACCGGCCCATTCGGACGATTGCTCGCCATCATCGCTGTCATCGGCCTTGGCTTCCTGGCCTTTGCCGGGCGCCTGTCGTGGTTCACCGCAGGCGCGGTAGTGATTGGCATCGGGCTGGTGTTCGGCGCGCCGGCGATCGTCGATCAGATGATATCGGCTGTCGGGAAATGAGCGATGAGTGACCGTTCCGAGGACAAGCCGCAACTGACACCCCTGGTCATCGGGCTCACCCGGCCGCCCATAATGTGGGGCGTGCCGCTCAACGCCTTCTACATCATCGTCGGAATGACGCTGATCGCATTCCTGGTGACCAGCAGTTTCTGGGCGGCGGCAATCGCGCCCGTCACCTACCTTGCCCTGTTTGCGCTCTGCAGCCGCGACGTCCGCATCCTCGATCTTGCCCAGACCGCAGGCCGCCGGACACCGCGCACACCAAACAGGACGTTCTGGCAAACCAATTCATACGGTCCATAATCATGCTCAACATCGTCGCCGAAGAATTGGGCTTTGGACGTCAACGGCGTCGCGACAGACCAATGGCCATGCACGTGCCCTACATGCGCCACCTCTCCGACACGGTGATCGGTCTCGAAAGTGGAGCCCTGCTCAGCGTGATCAAGCTCGACGGCCTGTTCTTCCAGACCGAGGACCAGGCAGAGCTCAACATGCGCGCCAGCGTCCACAACACCATGATCCGGGCGCTTGGATCGAGCCGGTTTTCGCTCTGGTCGACGGTCATCCGCAGGCAAGTCGTTCCCACAATCGGCGGTTCGTTCTCGGACCCGTTTTGCGAGCTCATCAACGCGCGCTACATGGCCGAGCTCAAGCAGCGGCGCATGTTCACCAACGAGCTTTACCTCAGCGTCGTGCGCGCCCGCATGCGCGGGGCATTGGGGGTAGCCGACACGCTGTCTGGCCTGTTCAACCGACCGTCGGACAAGGAGGGGGAGGCACAGCGGGCTCGCGAGCGTGTCAACGAGCTGGAGGAAGTCGTCTCCAACATGACGCGCGAACTGCTGAAATACGCAGCCCGTCCGCTCGGTATCGCCTACCGCGACGGCCAGCCCTATTCGGAACCCTGCGCCTTCTTCAACGCGCTTCTGACCTGCGGCGCATCCAGGCCGATGCGCCTGCCCCGCATGGCCATCCGCAACTATGTGGGCACGTCACGGCTGCACTTTTCCAGGAGAACCCTGCAGGCGCAGGGGCCAAGCGCGGCTGACAGCCGCTTCGGCGCCATCCTGTCGATAAAGGAATACCCGCCTTTTTCGGGACCGGGAATGCTGGATGGGCTGCTGCAGGTCAATCATGAGTTCATCCTGACCCAATCCTTCACCATTGCCGACAAGCCGATCGCGCAGGAGCGGATCGCAAGATTGCAGCGGCAGATCCAGGCGTCCGACGAAGCGGGCAGCACGGTCGAAACCGACATCGATTTCGCCTTCAACAGCCTGGTGAACCAGGAAGCCGTGTTCGGTTATCACCATTTCAGCCTGATGTGCCTGGCGCGCGATCTGGCCGGTGTCGACAAATCCGTGTCGGAACTTGGTGCCTGCCTGACCGACATGAACATCAACTGGCTGCGCGAGGACCTCAACATGGAGGCCTCGTTTTGGGCGCAGCTGCCAGGCAACCACAGCTACATCGCCCGCGCCTCGATGTTGTCGAGCGCCAATTTCGCCGGCTTTTCGTCCATGCACAATTTCGCCACCGGCAGGGCGACGGGCAATCACTGGGGCTTGCCGATCTCGATCCTGGAGACGACGTCGCAGACGCCTTACTGGTTCAATTTCCACCAGCGCGACATCGGCCACTTCCTGGTCACCGGTCCAACCGGGTCGGGCAAGACCGTGGTGCTCAGTTTCCTGCTGGCACAGGCGCTTCGTATCTCGCCCGAGCCGCGCGCGGTGTTTTTCGACAAGGATCGCGGCGCCGAGATCTTCATTCGCGCGGTAGGCGGCAACTACGAGGTGTTGGAGCCCGGGGTCGCCACCGGATTCAATCCTCTGCAGATGGAGAACACGCCGGCCAACCGCGAATTCCTGCTGCGGCTTTTGAAGGCGATGCTGCAACCTGCCGACGGCCGCGGCTTTTCGCAGGAGGAAGAGTACACGCTTGAAGCAGCGATCGGCCGGATCTGCCAGGAGCCGGCGCAACGACGCACCTTGGCCAATCTGTCCGGCCTGCTGATGGGGCGAGCGCGCTCCGATGCCAATGACCTCCAGTCGCGTCTCAGGCCCTGGTTCGAGGGCGAGAAGGGTTGGTTGTTCAATGCGCCGCGCGACGTGCTGTCGTTCTCGGGCAGCCGCATTTTCGGTTTCGACATGACGCACGTCCTCGACAATGCGGAGGTGCGCACGCCAGCGTTGATGTACCTTTACCATCGGCTCGATGAACTGCTCACCGGCGAGCCCGTCCTGATCTTCATGGATGAGGGCTGGAAGCTGCTGCAAGACCCGACCTTTTCGCGCTACATCGTCGACAAGATGAAGACGATCCGCAAGCTGAACGGCATCGTCGGGTTCGGCACGCAGTCGGCAGCAGACATTGCCAGGGCGCCGCAGGCGCACACCCTCATCGAGCAGTCATCGACAAACCTGCATTTTCCCAATCCGCGCGCCGATGAAGAGAGCTATGTCGGCCGCTTCGGCCTGACCGCAAAGGAGTTCGCCTTCGTCAGGAACACGCCGCCGGAGCGACGAACGTTCTTGATCAAGCATGGCAAGGATTCCGTCATTGCCCGTCTCGATCTCTCGGCCATGCCCGATATCCTCAAGGTCCTTTCAGGCCGCAAGGACACCGTCGAGGCATGCGCGGCCTTGCGCGTGCGCCTGGGCGACGATCCGGCGCTGTGGCTGCCGGAATTCTGTGGCTGGGAACAATCCCGATGATCCGGCGTCTCCCTCTGCTGTTAATGCTTCTTGCCTCGCCCTCGGCCGCTGATGTCGCGACCATCGACCAGCCGGTGCTCGAAAGACGAAAGGATCGCAACGGCAACGTCGCCGCCATCGAAAAGGCCGATCGCGACCGCTACGGCATCAATGAGAGCATCACGTGCTCGATGTATCGGCCAGGTCGAAAGGACGATCCCGTCGCGGCCGCCAATGCCAACCCGTCCATAGCGGGCCTTGTCCGGCGCGTGGCGCGGGAGGAGGGCGTCGACGAGAACCAGTTCCTGGCCCTGGTCTACCAGGAAAGCAGGTTCAACCCGTGTGCAAGATCCGGCGCCGGCGCCATCGGGCTGGCACAGCTGATGCCCGGCACCGCAGCGGACCTGGGCGTCAACGCCTACAGCATCGAGCAGAACCTGCGGGGCGGGGCGCGCTACTTCAAGCAACAGCTCAGGCGCTTCAACGGAAACATCTCCTTGGCGCTGGCGGCTTACAATGCCGGTGCCGGCAATGTTGATAAACACGGCGGCATTCCGCCCTTCCGCGAGACACAGACCTATGTCGCGGCCATTACGCAAAAGTGGCTGCCGGCCTTCGGCGGCTCCGACAAGTCAGGCATTCCATTGAACTATGGCGGCACTGGCGGAGCCTATGAAGGCATGCGCATGGCGACGTTGAACGCCATGGCGGCGACCAGCGCCGCCGGCGATGGATTGGGCGATGTCGCATCATGGTTCCAGCAGTTTGGGGCGCTCGAATCCGGCACGCTCCAAGACAGCTGGGACCACAATTCCGGAGCCCGCAATGCCAATCTCGAGATGTTGAACCGCCTGATCCAATTGGGCGCGAGCCTCGCCGATCTCGTCAACTCCAACAACGCGGTGACGCTGAGCGACGTGTCGGGTGCGAGCCGTTCGGCAGACTACGCAAAACCCGCTAATCGGCGGCCTACGAACGGGGGCTTGTGCGACGTGCGTCCCGGTCTGATCTGGAGCGGCGAAGCTCAGGGCTGCGTGCAAAAGCGCGAACAGGATGACGAGTTGCTGCTCAATGCGCAATAATGGAGGTTGCAATGCGTGCTCTTCTGCTTCTGGTTACGACGGCGATCGCCGTCACTTCGGCCAAGGCCGACATTCCCGTCATCGACAAGACGAACTATGCCGTTGCCAGGGACACCGCGGAGAAGACGGCAAGAATCCTCGACATCAACAGGGATATCCTGACCACCGTCGAAAAGACGTTGCAGGCCGTGACGGGGGACCGTGGCAGCGATGCCGGTTCGCTCAAGGACCTTGCGATCGGTAACGGCTTCAGCGTCTCTTCGGTACCCTCCTTCGACAGACTGCTCCAGAACGGTGTGCCCGATTTCGGCGCCATGGGACCGGAGATCGCGAAGGCCGCGACGGTGTTCATCAATGGCATGCAACTGGTGAAATCGCTTTCGGGCAAACAGGGCAGTTCGCTCGCCAGCGACAGATCCTATGAGGAACTGGTCAAAACGGTGCTGGGCGTGTCGGCCCTGATTGCAGGCTCGCGACAGGCGATCGAGACGCGCCGCGCCGCGCTCGAACGCGCGGGGCAAAGGATTGGCCAGGCGCGGGACATCAAGGGCTCGATCGATCAGAATACGCAGTTGCAAGTCCAGACCGGGCTGACGCTCAACGAGATGATCGGTGTCTTGAACAGTGCCGTCCAGTCGCTGCAGGCCGAGAACCAGCGCAAGCTGACCGACATCTCCAACACCAAGAAGGCGCTGACCTACCAATGAAGACGGTTCCGCAGGGACTGATCGCCATGTGCGGGATCATGCTGCTTGCAGGATGCGGCACGGCCAAGGAGAAAACAGCGCCCTGCAAACGGCCGGCCAGTCTCATGAGCTACGCGACGCCCGCTGCAGGTCTCGAATGCGGGCCCATGCAAGCGCTCAATGGCGACGAAGGCGCGGCCCGGGCATTGATCGGCGATCTTCCTGCTCGATCGCAATAGGGGGAAACCGTGGACAATTTCATTGGCGAACTTCTCCAGCGCATCGATGCCTCCGGCGAGAATTTCTCCGAGCACGCGTTCGATGCGCTAAGCAGAGACATCGAGCCGCTGCTTCGTCTGCTCTTCGTGCTGGTCGTTCTCTTCTACGGGGCTCAACTGGTTCTCGGCACGGCGAAGGTGAGCGCCGCGGAAGTCGTCGGCCGCATCGTCCGTGTCATGCTGATCCTGGTCCTGGCAAGCACCTGGTCCAATTTCCAGGCGCTGGTCTATGGCTGGATCACGAAGGTCCCGGAGGCAGCGGGACGCGCCATTCTGGCCGCGTCCGGCACGGGGGTGACGGAACCGAGCAATGGGCTATCGGAAATCTGGCAGACCGCCAATGTGGCCGCTTCGACATTTTCCGAACAGGCCGGCTATTTCTCGGTGCTGCCTGCATTGATCGGGATGATCATCATGGCCTTCGCAGGGCTGTTCGTCTCCGTCGCCCTGGGAATCCTGGTGCTGGCAAAAGTGATCCTTTGGGTCCTGCTTGGGACGGCACCGGTGTTCATCGCCTGCATGTTCTTCGATGTGACGCGCCACTACGCGATCGGGTGGCTGAACCAGTCGCTGCTTTATGCGCTGATCCCGTTGTTCGTCTACGTGATCGCCGCCTTCCTGATTGCGGCCATGGCGCCGGAACTCACAAAGATCAACCAGTCCTCCGGCACTCGCGAACTGACACTGAGCGACCTTGGAGCCTTTGTGATGTTGTGTCTGGCCGGCAGCTTTGTCCTTTTCCAGATACAATCGCTGGCGCAAGGTATTGTCGGCGGACTTGCGATGCCCATCGGTCAACGCTCACGCGCGCTGACCGCCAGCGGGGTGCTGGCGGGACGCGTGGCGATCGCCAGTTCGGCCCGGCAAATGCAGGCCGCCACTCATCGCGTGCAGGCAAGGCTGCACAGCACTCAAACGCTGCCCCGCGAGGCCATGCAACGCGCCATCACCGCCAACGGGCAGACGCGATAGCGACCGACGCGGCGACAGACATCTCACCAAGGTTGCGACAGAAACCATGGCCCGAACCACCGACGAAAAGTTGCGATCCTACTTCCAGGATGGGGCCATCTGGGAGCACGAGATCGTCAAGCGCGCCAAACGCTCCAGCCGCATCGCCTGGACCATCGCGCTGATGTTTGCCGCCATCACAGCCCTTGCCCTGCTGGCGCTGGTGCTGATGCTCCCGCTGAAGAGCTTCGAGCCGTATCTGGTGGAGGTGGACAAGAACACCGGCTACATCGAAGTGAAGTCGGGACTGACGCGGGTCTCGAATCTCACCGATCAGGAGGCGGTCACCCAGGCCAATGTGGTGCGCTACATCCGCAACCGCGAGGGTTATGATCCCTTTGCCATTGACGAATATTTCGGGATCGCAGCCCTCTTGTCGACGGGCGAAGCGGCCCACGACCTGCAAACGCAGTTCAGCGCCGCCAACCCGCAAAATCCAGCAAAGCTATATGGCCGGTTGCGGCGGGTTATGGTCGACATCAAATCCGTCAGCTTCCCCAATGCCAGCACGGCCATCGTGCGCTTCTCGACGACCCAAAAGAGCGAGACGGAATCCATCGACAGGCATTGGATCTCAGTGGTGAGGTTTCGCTATACCGAGACGCCGCTGAAGAACGAATGGCGCTTTGAAAACCCGCTAGGCTTCCAGGTCTACAGCTACCGTCGAGACCAGGAAACGGTGACATCGGGCGCCGAATGATGGCGAGCAATGTTGTCGCCTTCGCATCCCTGATCCTGGCCGGGCTGACCGCTCCCGCGCTGGGGGCGCAGACGCCGAAGGGCGGCCGCCTGGACGCGCGTGTCACCAGCGTCACCTATCAGGAAAACAACGTCGTCCAGGTGTTTGCCACCTATGGCATATCGACCATGATCGTGTTCGACGAGGACGAGAAATTCGAGACCATATCGCTCGGGGATACCGAAAGCTGGCAGGTGGTGCCGGCCGAGAAGGGCAACATCCTCTTCCTGAAGCCGATCGCCCGGAACGTGACGACGAACATGAACGTCGTCACCAGCAAACGCATCTACTTTCTGGAACTGCATGACAGCGCTCCAGACAAGGGCAGGCAGGTCTTCGCCATCCGTTTCACTTATCCGGACAAGAAGCTGAACGCGGCGCTGAGGCAGGAAGCCGAGCAGCGCGCCGCCTGGCCCAGCATCGCAGCCATCGACAAGGCCAACGTCAATATCGACTACTCGTTTTCAGGCGATGCGCGGCTGAAACCATCGTTGGTCTTCGATGACGGGAAAAAGACCTTCTTCCGTTTTGGCGGGCGTGCTCCTGCGATCTTCGCGGTCAATTCCGATTTCTCCGAGACGCTGAGGAATTTCCGCAAGGAGGGCGAGTATATCGTGGTCGACGGCGTGGCCACCCAATTCACGCTGCGCGACGGCAATCAGTGGATCTGCATCTTCAACCTGGGAAAGCCCGATTTCGGCGCCGCCGATCCGGATGTCCTTGGCCCCGCGCAGGATGGTGAGGCCACGATCCGCAGGAGGAGCGGCAATTGATCCAGCGCAGTCCCGAACTGGAGGCTTTGGCCGGCGCCGACGATCCCGCTGTTGGCGACGCCTCGGTGCGGCGCAAGCAGCTTGCCGGCCGTCTCGTCTTGATGCTCTTTGGCCTGTTCGCGGCCTACTTTGTCCTGGCCGGCCGCGGGCCTGCTCAGCGCAGCGTGGTCGCCGACGACGAGCAATTCTCCACGATGGGCTTTCGGCCTCCTTCGTTCATGCGCGAGCATGACCAGCCGGCCAAGCCGGCAGCGCCCGAAGTGATTCAGTTGCCGCCACCCCCGCCAC
>NZ_JAIUID010000023.1:0-68866 GCF_020165435.1 Mesorhizobium sp. BR1-1-2 | reverse complement strand
CATCGACAATCCGTTCGGCACGAGATTGTCACCCATGTCTTAGGTACAATACGTTACCTATGTCTCCGGGTTGTACAAACGACTGAGTGGTGAGCGCGATGGGATTCGAACCCATGACCTACTGATTAAAAGTCAGTTGCTCTACCGGCTGAGCTACGCGCTCCCGTGGGCTGGAAACGGCGCCCTCGAAATTGCGCGGAACATAGGGAGAGTGCCTCGACCGGTCAACCGGAAAAAACGGGCCACCAAGCCATGCGTTCCCGCCGTGCCGGCTCTCCCGGCCGGCCGTTTCGGCAAGGACATGCCGAACCTTTGCCAGGCAGGCGAAAGACCCTGTCGCTGCCATCGACGCCAAACCGGAGAAACATTACAAATCAGCAACTTGCCTTTTTTTCCAGGAACAATTCGGGAGCGTGCCCGTTTCCTCCGCCACAAGGGACGTCAACCTTTCAAGGAGAAGATCATGAACAAGGTCCTGTCGGGTTTGCTGGCGACCACACTGTCAGCTTCGTTCGCAGTGGCGGCTCCATGCCGGTCGAAGCCGCACCGGCCTATGTGCCGCAGCCTGCGTCGGTCTCGTCTGATGTCCAGACCGTGCAGTACAGGCCGTGGGAGCGGCGCCGTAACTTCCGCGGCGAGTTTCGCGGCAACCGCAACTTCTACCGCGACAACCGCGGAGCCTACTGGAACGGCCACCGCGGCTACCGTGAATACCGTCCAGGCTATCGCCGTCACGGCGATTTCTGGTTCCCGCTTGCTGCTTTCGCCACTGGCGCGCTGATAACCGGCGCGATCGCCAACAACCGGAACCGCGTCTATGAAGGCAATTCGCACGTGCAGTGGTGCTATGACCGTTACCGTTCGTACCGCGCCTCCGACAACACGTTCCAGCCGTATAACGGCCCGCGCCAGCAGTGCATTTCCCCCTACTGATGGGCGGCAGTGTTCGTCAGAGGGATAGAAAGTCAAAGCCCGTGCCGGAAATGGCGCGGGCTTTCTCTGGCTGGCGAAAGACCGACAGACAAGTTGTGATCAGTTGGCCCAGTTGATGGTCTTCAAGATCAAATACAGACCGCCTTGGACGCTCGGGGGGCGGTAGGCTCCCAGTGCATCGCAAATCCTGACCGTAGCGCCGGTCAGTCCCCAGCCGAGCGCTTCGAGGTGGTCGGTATCGGTCACGTAAGCCTGAGCCAGTTCATCGATGCCGTTCTCCTCCCCGAAGGATCGAACCCGCTTCGCATCGTCAAGGACCTCCCCAGGCAAGTTTGAGTTTGCCCAGGCCCAGAGCCAGTTATTGGCTCTGACACTCGTGGTGCCCGCAACCTGGATTTCGGCGGCGACCTTGACGACGCCTTCCTCCGAAAAAAGAAGCGTGCCCGCCGTCAGGTCGTAGTCATAGCGGGACCAGCTACCGAGGCGGAAATCGCGCAGGCGTGTATTCTTGGCCTTCAGCTCATCGAATGCCTCGTCGCGCCACGCTGGATACCAGTCTGGATGCTTCATTCTCCCCGCCCCGTCGCCGAGCCTTTCACAACGCTCGTTGCTATGGCACGCTTAGCGTCCTGCGAACAGCATCGCGCCACCCCGCCAGCTTGGCCGAGCGTACCGATGGTTCCATGTCCGGTCTGAAGCGCCGGTCGAGCGCCCACGTCTTGGCGAATTCCCCCGCCTTCGGCCACACGCCCGCCTTCGAGCCGGCAAGCCAGGCGGCACCGAGCGCGGTCGTCTCCAGAATGGTCGGACGGTCTACCGGGGCGTCGAGAATGTCGGCCAGCCGTTGCATGGTCCAGTCGGATGCCACCATGCCGCCATCCACCCGCAGCACCGTCTTGGCCGCCGTACCCTTCCAATCCTTGCGCATGGCATCGAGCAGATCGCGCGTCTGATAGGCCACGGATTCGAGCGCGGCGCGGGCAAACTCCGGCGGCCCCGAATTGCGGGTCAGGCCGAAGATCGCACCCCGCGCCTCGGCATCCCAGTGCGGCGCGCCGAGCCCGACAAAGGCCGGCACCAGATACACATCCTGGGTCGGATCGGCCTCGGCCGCCAGCTTGCCGCTCTGCTCAGCCTTGCCGATCACCTTGATGCCGTCGCGCAGCCACTGCACTGCGGCTCCGGCGATGAAGATCGACCCTTCCAGCGCATAGGTGGTCTTGCCGTTCAGCCGGTAGGCAATGGTGGTCAACAGCCGGTTCTTCGAGCGCACCAGATCGGCGCCGGTGTTGAGCAGCGCGAAACAGCCGGTGCCGTAGGTCGATTTCATCATGCCGGGCTCGAAACAGGCTTGTCCGATGGTCGCTGCGTGCTGGTCGCCGGCAACGCCGAGGATCCTAATCTCGGCACCAAAGAGATTTTTCTGCGTGATTCCAAAATCATCGGCGCAGTCCTTCACCTCGGGGAGCATTCTTGCCGGGATGTTCAATATGGCCAGCAGCTCGTCGTCCCAGGCGTTCTTCTCGATGTTGTAGACCAACGTGCGGGAGGCATTTGTGGCGTCGGTGGCATGCACCTTGCCGCCCGTCAGACGCCAGATCAGGAAACTGTCGATGGTGCCGGCCAGCAATTCGCCCTTCTCGGCGCGTTTCCTGGCGCCTTTCACTTTGTCCAGCATCCAGGCGATCTTGGTGCCGGAGAAATAAGGATCGAGCAGCAGGCCGGTCTTCCTGGTGAAGGTCTTTTCCAACCCCTGCTTCTTCAGCTTCCGGCATAGCGGCGCGGTGCGCCGGTCCTGCCAGACGATGGCGTTGTGGATCGGCTTGCCGGTAGTCCTATCCCAGATGACGACGGTCTCGCGCTGGTTGGTGATGCCGAGCGCGGCGACGTCCGACGCCTCCCGTCCAGCATTCTTCAACGCGCCCTTCACGGTCGCCACGACGCTTGCCCAGATATCTTCCGGGTCATGCTCGACCCAGCCGGAAGCAGGATAGTGCTGGGTGAATTCTTGCTGGCTGCTGCCGACGACCTTCATGTCGCCGCCGAACAGAATCGACCGGCTCGATGTCGTGCCTTGGTCGATTGCCAGGACAAAGCCATTCATTCGCACTTCCTCCGTCATGATACAAAGAAGGGAGACGGCAACGTGCCGCCTCCCTGAATTTCACACGGGCGCGAGCGCCCGCATAGGACAGTCCTACTTCTGCCAGCTCTTGACCAGTTCGTCATAGTTGATGGTCTGCGGCTTCTCCTTCTCGTTTTCGATCTTGAGCTGAGGAGCGAGATTGCCGGCCTTGACCGCGTCGGCGTTCCAGTAGGCAAGATCATGTTCCTCGGCGAGCTTCGGCCCGATGTCGCCCTGGACGCCGGATCTCTCGATGCGGCCCATGACCTTCTCCTGCTCGGCGCAAAGCGAATCCATCGCCTCCTGGGCGCTCTTTGCGCCCGACGAGGCATCGCCGATCGCCTGCCACCACAGCTGTGCCAGCTTTGGATAGTCCGGCACGTTGGTGCCGGTCGGCGACCATTGCACGCGGGCCGGCGAGCGATAGAACTCGATCAGGCCGCCGAGCTTCGGTGCGCGCTCCGTGAAGCTCTTGTCGTGAATGGTGGAGTCGCGGATGAAGGTGAGGCCGACATGGCTCTTCTTCACGTCCACCGTCTTGGAGGTGACGAACTGGGCGTAGAGCCAGGCGGCCTTGGCACGATCGGTCGGCGTCGACTTCATCAGCGTCCAGGAACCGACATCCTGGTAACCGAGCTTCATGCCGTCCTTCCAGTAGACGCCGTGCGGCGACGGAGCCATGCGCCATTTCGGCGTGCCATCGTCGTTCATGACAGGCAGGCCGGGCTTGACCATGTCGGCGGTGAAGGCCGTGTACCAGAAGATCTGCTGGGCGATGTTGCCCTGCGCGGGAACCGGGCCGGACTCCGAGAAGGTCATGCCCTGCGCTTCCTGCGGTGCGTAGGCCTTCAGCCAGTCGAGATACTTCTGGATGGAGTAGACGGCGGCCGGACCGTTGGTATCGCCGCCACGCGCCACGCAGGAGCCGACCGGACGCGAGTTCTGGTCGACCTTGATGCCCCATTCGTCGACCGGCAGGCCGTTCGGAATGCCCTTGTCGCCATTGCCGGCCATGGACAGCCAGGCATCGGTGAAGCGCCAGCCGAGCGACGGGTCCTTCTTGCCGTAGTCCATATGGCCGTAGACCTTCTTGCCGTCGACGTCGCGGCCGGTGAAGAACTCGGCAATGTCCTCATAGGCCGACCAGTTGACGGGAACGCCCAGATCGTAGCCGTACTTGGCCTTGAAGTCGGCCTTGTTCTTCTCGTCGTTGAACCAGTCGTAGCGGAACCAGTAGAGATTGGCGAACTGCTGGTCGGGAAGCTGATAGAGCTTCTTGTCTGGCGCGGTCGTGAAGGAGGTGCCAATGAAATCCTTCAGATCGAGATTCGGATTGGTGACGTCCTTGCCGTCGCCCGCCATCCAGTCGGTCAAATTGCGCACCTGCTGGTAGCGCCAGTGCGTGCCGATAAGGTCGGAATCGTTGACCCACCCGTCATAGAGGTTCTGGCCGGTCTGCATCTGGGTCTGGATCTTCTCGACGACGTCACCTTCCTGGATGACGTCATGCGTGACCTTGATGCCGGTGATGGCGGTGAAGGCCGGCGCCAGCACCTGCGATTCATACTGGTGGGTGGCGATGGTTTCCGACACGACCTTGATGTCCATGCCGGCGAACGGCTTGGCCGCATCGATGAACCACTGCATTTCCTTTTCCTGATCGGCGCGCGAAAGCGTCGACAGATCGCCTATTTCCTTGTCCAGGAAAGCTTTTGCCTCGTCCATGCCGGCGTAGGCGTTGCCCACGCCGAGCAGCAGGACAAGGGCGGTGGTCGATGTTAAAAATTGCCGTCGCATTGTGTTTCCTCCACGTTTTGAAAAGATTTCAAGTGCGATCTGGAGCGGTCGCCAGCAAGCGGCCGCTCCAACAGTTTCCCCCTCTATACGTAGCGGAAGACGCCGATGGCGTAGACCACGGAGAGAGCGAGAGCCCACCACAGACTGGGTCCGACAAGACCCAGCCAAGCGAGATGGATGAAGGCGCTGCCAAGCAGCGAAACGAAGAGACGGTCGCCGCGCGTCGTCTTGAAACGCAGCACGCCGATGCGCGGATTGCCGCCCGGCGAGGCATATTCCCAGACACCCATGCCAACCAGCAGCAGCGCGATGACGGCGAAGAAGGCGGCCGTCGGCCAGGTCCACGCCATCCAGGAGAAGTCGAGGTTCATGGTCACACCCTCCCCAGGGCGAAGCCCTTGGCGATGTAGTTGCGGACGAACCAGATGACGAGCGCCCCGGGGATCAGCGTCAGCACGCCTGCCGCAGCGAGCAGGCCCCAGTCCATTCCCGACGCCGACACAGTGCGGGTCATGGTAGCCGCGATCGGCTTGGCATCGGTGGTGGTCAGCGTTCGGGCGATGAGCAGTTCCACCCATGAGAACATGAAGCAGAAGAAGCAGGCGACGCCGATGCCGCTGGCGATCAGCGGCATGAATATCTTCACGAAGAAACGCGGAAACGAATAGCCGTCTATGTAGGCCGTTTCGTCGATCTCCTTCGGCACCCCGGACATGAAGCCCTCAAGGATCCACACCGCCAGCGGCACGTTGAACAGGCAATGCGCCAGCGCCACCGCTATATGCGTGTCGATCAGGCCGAAGGCCGAGTAGAGCTGGAAGAACGGCAGCGCGAACACCGCCGGCGGTGCCATGCGGTTGGTCAAAAGCCAGAAGAACAGATGCTTGTCGCCGAGGAACCGGTAGCGCGAAAAGGCATAGGCCGCCGGCAGCGCCACGGCGACCGAGATCACCATGTTCATCACCACATAGGTGATCGAATTGATGTAGCCCGAATACCACGACGCATCGGTGAAGATGATGGTGTAGTTGCGCAGCGTCGGCGCATGCGGATAGAGCGTCAGCGAATTGACGATCTCCGCATTGGTCTTGAAGCTCATATTGATGAGCCAGTAGATCGGCAGCAGCAGCACGATGATGTAGAGCGTCGGCACGATCCACCACCAGCGCGATTCCTCGCCACGGCGCCGCATGCGCCTGTCCAGCTCACTCTGCGACAGCGAACTGGCGAGTCTTTCCGAAGCGGCGGTCCCGTTCACCAGGTTGCGCTCGGTGCGTTCGTTGGCGCCGGCCATATCAGCGCTCCGCGTCGTAGTTGGTCATGACGGTATAGAACACCCACGACAACAACAGGATGATCAGGAAGTAGACCAGCGACATCGCCGCCGCCGGACCGAGGTCGAATTGTCCGAGCGCGGTCTTGACGAGGTCGATCGACAGGAAGGTCGTCGAATTGCCCGGACCGCCGCCGGTGACGACGAAGGGCTCGGTGTAAATCATGAAACTGTCCATGAAACGCAGCAGCACGGCGATCAGAAGCACGCGCTTCATCTTCGGCAATTGGATGTAGCGGAACACCGCCCAGCGCGAGGCGCCATCGATCTTGGCCGCCTGGTAGAAGGCGTCGGGGATCGAGACCAGGCCGGCATAGCAGAGCAGCACGACGAGGCTGGTCCAGTGCCAGACGTCCATGATGATGATGATAACCCAAGCGTCGAACGGATCCTGCACGTAATTGAAGTCGATGCCGAGCGCGTTGACGTAATAGCCGAGCAGGCCGATATCGTTGCGGCCGAACACCTGCCAGATGGTGCCGACGACATTCCACGGGATCAAGAGCGGCAGTGCCATCAGCACCAGGCAGACCGGCACGCCCCAGCCTTTTTTGGGCATGTTGAGGGCAATGAAAATGCCGAGTGGCACTTCGATCGCCAGGATGATGAAGGAGAAGATCAGGTTGCGCACCATGGCTTCCCAGAAGCGATCGGAATGCAGCAACTCCTCGAACCATTCGGTCCCCGCCCAGAAGAAGACGTTGTTGCCGAACGTGTCCTGTACCGAGTAGTTGACGACGGTCATCAGGGGGATGACGGCCGAGAACGCCACCAGCACGAGCATCGGCAGCACGAGGAACCAGGCCTTGTTATTCCAGGGCTTTTCCATTTACGCCCCCATCTCGACACGCCAGGAATCGGCGTAGATGTTGATGCCGGCCGGATCGAACCGCACTTTTGGATCGGCGGGAACGGTTTCGTCCTCGCCGATGACGGCGGCGATCTCGCGGCCTTCCAGACTGGCCCGCACGACCTTGTGGCGGCCCACATCCTCGATCTTGCTGACGTGGACGGCCATGCCATCGCGGCCAAGCCTGACATATTCAGGACGGATGCCGAGTTCGACGACGCCGCTTCCGGCCTTCGGCGCGCCTGGCAATTGGATGCGCTGGGAGCCAAGCGTCGCCGTCTTGCCATCGATCGCTACCGGCATGACGTTCATGCCGGGCGAGCCGATGAAGTAGCCGACGAAGGTGTGGCGCGGCCGCTCGAACAGCTCGGCCGGCGTGCCGATCTGCACGATGCCGCCATCATACATGACCACCACCTGGTCGGCGAAGGTCAGCGCCTCTGTCTGGTCGTGCGTGACATAGACCATGGTGTAGCCGAAGCGGCGGTGAAGCTGCTTCAACTGCGAGCGCAGCACCCACTTCATGTGCGGGTCGATGACGGTCAGCGGCTCGTCGAACAGGATCGCATTGACATCCGAGCGCACCAGTCCGCGGCCGAGCGAGATCTTCTGCTTCTGGTCGGCGGTCAGGCCCCTCGCCTTCTTCCTGGCCCAGTCTGCCAGGTCGATCATGTCGAGCGTCTCGCGCACCTTGCGGTCGACGTCGGCCTCCGGAACGCCGCGGTTGCGCAGCGGGAAAGCCAGGTTGTCGTAGACGGTCATCGTGTCGTAGATGACCGGGAACTGGAACACCTGGGCGATGTTGCGCTCCTGCGTCGACAGTCTCGTGACATCCCTGCCGTTGAACAGCAATTGGCCGTGCGAGGGGTGGAGCAGGCCGGAAATGATGTTGAGCAGCGTGGTCTTGCCGCAGCCGGATGGGCCTAGCAGCGCATAGGCGCCACCGTCCTCGAAAGTGTGGTGCACCTCCCGCAGTGCGAAATCCGCATCGGTGCGCGGGTTCGGCAGATATGAGTGCCTGACATGGTTGACGTCGATGCGCGCCATCGTTTTCTCCTCAGGCCGCCAGCTTTGCCGCGGCCACGGCGACGCCGTGCTGGTCGAAAACCATGATGTGACGCGGGTCGATGAACACTTCGACCACGTCGTCGGTCTCGAAATCGCGGATGCCATGGGTCAGCATCACCCAGCGCGCGTCGGCGAAATCAAGATGGATGAAGCTTTCCGATCCGGTGATCTCGGTGATGGTGACCTTTGCCCGCACCGGCACGGCACTCGCATTCGGCCGCTCGAGCGACAGATGGTGCGGCTGGAAGCCGATCGTGTAATTGCCGTCGGCAATGCCTACAAGTTCCGGCGGCACCGGCAGCTTGACGCCGCCCTCCAACAGGAAATCGGGCCCGTTCTTGGCCAGCACGATCGTGTTGAGCGGCGGATCGGCGAAGGTCCTGGCCGTCACCAGGTCGACCGGTTTGCGGAACACCTCGATGGTCGGGCCGAACTGGGTGATGCGGCCTTGCGACAGCGTCGCCGTGTTGCCACCGAGCAGCAGCGCCTCGTGCGGTTCGGTCGTGGCATAGACGAAGATGGTGCCGGCGGCGGCGAAGATCCTCGGCAGTTCTGCGCGCAACTCCTCACGCAGCTTGTAGTCGAGATTGGCGAGCGGCTCGTCGAGCAGCACCAGGCTTGCGTTCTTGACGATGGCGCGCGCCAGCGCGGTGCGCTGCTGCTGGCCACCGGATAGGCTGAGCGGCGTGCGGTCCAAATAGGGCGTCAGCTTGAGCAGGGCAGCGGCTTCACGCACCTGACTGTCGATCTTGGCCTTCTCGACGCCCGCTACCCGCAGTGGCGAAGCGATGTTTTCGTAGACGCTCATCGCGGGGTAGTTGATGAACTGCTGGTAGACCATGGCGATCTTGCGCTTTTGAACAGGCTGTCCGGTGACGTCCTTGCCGTCGAACCAGACCGAGCCGGAAGTCGGCGCGTCGAGGCCGGCCATCAGCCGCATCAGGCTGGTCTTGCCGGACAGCGTCGGCCCGAGCAGCACGTTCAGGGAGCCATGCTGGAGCGTCAGCGACACGTCGCGGATATGCTCCACCGCGCCGACCGTCTTGGTGACGTTCCTCAGTTCCAGCATGATGCCTCCTCCCCGGCCTTGTGCATCAGCAGCCCGTCATTCCGCGGCCGCGACGTGGCGGCGGCTTATGCCGCGCATGAATTCATCCAACGCCGCCGTCTGCTCGCGGCTGAAATGCAGGCCGCGCTTGGTCCGGCGCCACAGCACATCTTGCGATGTGACGGCCCATTCGTTCTCGACGAGGTAGCGCACCTCGGCCTCGTAAAGGTCGGCGCCGAAATTGCGGCCGAGGTCGGCATTCGATTTGGCAAGGCCAAGCAGCATCTGCGCGCGCGTGCCGTAGAGCCGCGTGAGCCGGCGCGCCAAACGCTGGTCGAGAAAGGGATAGGCGCTCTTCAGCCTCGCCACTTGCGCATCAAAACCGGTCGCCGCGAAATCGCCGCCCGGCAGCGGCGCATTTGCCGTCCACGGCTTGCCGCGCCTGCCGAGAAAGCCTTCGATCTTCTCCAGCATCGATTCCGACAGCCGGCGATAGGTGGTGATCTTGCCGCCGAACGTGTTGACGATCGGGGCTGTGCCCTCGCCGCCATCGGCCTTCAGCACATAGTCGCGTGTCGCCTCCTGTGCCTTCGAAGCGCCATCGTCATAGAGCGGACGCACGGCCGAATAGGTCCAGACGATATCCGACCGCTTGACGGGTTGGGCGAAATACTCGCTTGCCGCCGCGCAGAGATAGTCGATCTCGGTGTCGCTGATCTTCACGTCGTGCGGATCGCCGGGATAGTCCTGGTCGGTGGTGCCTATCAGCGTGAACTCGTCCTCGTAGGGAATGGCGAAGATGATGCGACCATCCTTGTTCTGGAAGAAATAGGCGCGTGGATCGTCGAACTTCTTCGCGATGACGATGTGACTGCCCTGCACGAGGCGGACATTGTGCACATCGTTGAGTCCGACGACGCCGGAAAGCACATGATCGACCCAGGGGCCGGCGGCATTGACCAGCAGCCGCGCCTTGACCTCTTCGGTCTCACCGGTCCGCAGGTTTTCGATCCTGATCGTCCACAGCCCGCCTTCGCGGCGCGCCCCGACCACCTTGGTGCGGGTGCGGATGGTCGCGCCCCGGTCGGCGGCGTCACGCGCGTTCAGCGTCACCAGCCGCGCATCGTTGACCCAGCCGTCGGAGTATTCGAAGGCCTTCTTGAACAATGGTTTCAATGGCTTGCCGGCAGGGTCGGTAGCCATGTCCAGGGTCCTGGTCGCCGGAAGCAATTTGCGCCCGCCAATATGATCGTAAAGGAAAAGGCCGAGCCTGATCAGCCAGGCGGGACGCAGGCCCTTGGCATAGGGCAGCACGAAGCGCATCGGCCAAATGATGTGCGGCGCGTTCTTCCACAGCACCTCGCGTTCCATCAGCGCTTCGCGCACCAAGCGGAATTCGTAGAATTCGAGATAGCGCAGGCCACCATGGATCAGCTTGGTCGAGCCTGAGGAGGTTCCGCTGGCGAGATCGTCCATCTCGGCCAGAAATACCGAAAACCCGCGGCCGGCGGCATCACGGGCAATGCCGCAGCCATTGATGCCACCGCCTATGACGAAAATGTCACGGATCGAAGATGCGTCCACCAATTCCTCCAGCAATTTCGCAATGCACCATTTGGCTCTTTTGCGAAACCGTGGCGGGATTATTTCGAACTCATAACGAATGTCAAACGAAATATCACAAGCCCGTGAAAGCGCTACAACATCCTCAATCGAGCGAGGTTTCGATCAGTTGAACCTCGGCCTCCTGGCAGATCTTGCGCACCGAGGGGATATCGCAGCGGTCGGTGATGAAGGTGTTGACCTGCGACAGATGGCCGATGCGAACCGGCGCTGTGCGCTCGAATTTGGTCCGGTCGGATACCAGGATGACGTGCCTGGCATTGGCGATGATGGCTTGCGCGACCTTGACCTCGCGAAAATCGAAATCGAGCAAGGCGCCGTCATGGTCGATTGCCGAGGCGCCGATGACGGCGTAGTCGACTTTGAACTGCCTGATGAAATCCACCGCAGCCTCGCCGACGACGCCGCCATCCGAGCCGCGAACCACCCCGCCCGCGATCACCACCTCGATTGAAGGATAGATGCGCATCCTGTTGGCAACATTGATGTTATTGGTGATGACCATGAGGCCGCTATGATCCAGCAGCGCCTTGCTGACCGACTCCGTCGTGGTGCCGATGTTGATGAACAACGAGGCGTTGTCCGGGATCAGCCTGGCGGCGGCGCTGCCGATCGCCTCCTTCTCCTCGGCGGCGATCTTGCGCCTGGCTTCGTACTCCATGTTCTCGATGCCGGAAGGAAACAGGGCGCCGCCATGGATGCGCGACAGCAACCGCTGGTCGCAAAGATCGTTGAGGTCCTTGCGGATGGTTTGCGGCGTGACGTTGAAGTGGGTGGCCAGATCATCGACCAGAACGCGGCCATGATCCTTGGCCATTTGGACGATTTCGGCATGGCGCGGCGACAGATACATCTGAAGACCTTCTGCTTTCGTTTTTCTTGACCATAGACGAAAACGAAAGCAATGAAAAGGCGTGAGCCGGCTAATGGAAACCGCATGATAGCAAAGGCAAACTTGGTCGCAGTTCCGACTCAGCCGGTTCAGGTTAGTCCGCGCGCGATTTCGGTGATGGAGGCAAAAGCCGAATCGACATCCGCCGCGGTCGCCTCGAACTGGCCGACCTGGAAGCGGATGGCGACGCGCCCGTTCACCCTGGTCTGTGTCAGGTAGATGCGTCCGTCATCATTGATCGCATTGACCAGCCGGAGATTGTGCTCGTCGGCATCGGCTCCCTCCGCCTTGTGCCGGAACGAAAACAGCGACAGCATCGGCTCGGTGACGATCTCGAAATCCGGCTCGCTGGCCAGGCGCGCTGCCAGGCCTTCGCTCCAGGCGACGTGGTTGCGGATCATCGTGCGCAGGCCTTCCAGCCCATGCGCGCGCAGCAGGAACCACAGTTTCAGCGCGCGGAAGCGGCGGCCGAGCGGCACCGACCATTCGGAATAGTTGACGATGCCGTCTTGACCGTGCGTCTTCAGATAATCCGGCTTGATGGCGAGCGTCCTGACATGGCTTTCGGGGTCGCGCAGGAACTGGATCGAGCAATCGAACTGTGCGCCAAGCCATTTATGCGGGTTGAAGACGATGGAATCCGCCTGCTCCACACCAGCCCAGAAATGCCGGTATTCCGGGCAGATCATCGCCGATCCCGCCCAGGCCGCATCCACGTGAAGATAGACCCCGTGGCGTTTGGCGATCGCGGCGACGCCGGCGATATCGTCAGTGCCGCCAGTGCTGGTGCCGCCGACGCAGGCGATGATACCCGCGGGCAGCAGGCCTGCCTTCTTGTCGGCGACGATCGCCGCCTCGAGGGCCCCTATGTCCATGGCGCGAAAGCGGCCGGCGACCGGAATGCGCACGAGATTGTCCTCGCCGATGCCGGCCACCCAGATCGCCCGGTCGATCGAGGTATGCACCTGATCCGACGAATAGATGCGCAACCGCGCCTGCCCCGCCAGGCCCTTTTTGTTGCCTTGCCAATCGAGCGCGCGTTCGCGCATCGTCAGCACCGCCGCCAGCGTCGCCGAGGAGGCAGAATCCTGGATGACGCCGGAAAAGCCTTCCGGCAGGCCGAGCGCCTGGCGCATCCAATCGACAGCCCGCGTTTCGAGCTCCGTCGCCGCCGGCGACGTCTGCCACAGCATGCACTGCGCGGCCATCGCCGAGACCAGATATTCAGCCACCACAGAAACTGGTGCCGCATTGGCCGGAAAATAGGCGAAGAAGCGGGGATGCTGCCAATGCGTCATGCCCGGCAGGATCTTCTCCTCGAAATCGGCGAAGATCCTGTCCATTGGCTCCGCGTCTTCGGGCGGCGACGCTTCTATGCTCCTGAATATGTCGCCGGGCTCGATCCGCGGCCGCACCGGGCGCTGGCGCAGCGTTTCGCGATAGTCGGCGCCCCAGTCAGCGGCCCGCCGCGACCATTGCCGGAAATCATCACTGTTCATCCTGTCCTCCCGACATGATCGCTTCACCGGCGCCCTTCGCCCCGGTTGTCAAAAACCACTGTTAAACATTTGCACCCACCGGAGAAATCCGGCGCGTCCTTATCCCGGAAAATCCGGCAGACTGGCGAACGCCGTCTTCAAGGCGCTCGACCAGCCCTCGGAGATCGTGCGGTAGTACGGGTCGTCATGGCCGATCCGCTTCTTCAACCCGACCTGGAAGGCGTCCTTTTCCAGGAAAAGCAGATCCAGCGGCAGCCCGACCGACAGGTTCGACTTCAGCGTGGAATCGAACGACACCAGAAGCAGCTTCACGGTCTCCGCAAGACTCATAGACCGTTCATAGGCACGGATGATGATCGGCTTGCCGTATTTGGTCTCGCCGATCTGGAAAAAGGGCGTGTCATCCGTCGATTCGATGAAATTGCCCTCGGGATAGATCATGAACAGGCGCGGTGCGCTGCCCTTTATCTGGCCGCCTAGGATGAAGGAGGCGTTGAAGTAGGAATCGGCCTTGTCGCCGGCGGGCGAGGAATGGGCGATGACGTCCTTGACGGTATCGCCGACCAGCCGCACCGTCTGATACATGGACGGCGTTTCGAGCACTGCCGCGTGGCGATCCGCCACTGCTTTCGGGCGCTCGTCGAGCATGCTGATCACGGCTTGCGTCGTTGCCAGATTGCCTGCCGACATCAGCACGATGACGCGCTCACCGGGCTCTTCCCAGACATGCATCTTCTTGAAGGTGGAGATCGAATCCATGCCGGCATTGGTGCGCGTGTCCGACATGAACACGAGCCCCCGATCGATCTTGAGGCCGACGCAATAGGTCATGATTACTCTTCCGGCGGTCAATCCTTGCGGGATTACTGCTCTACCGTGACCGTGACCGCAAGCTGTTCTTCCGCCTGCCCAAGCCGAATTCCCGAAACCGGCGAGGCGTCGCGATAGTCGCGGCCGATGGCCACCTTCACATAGCGTTCGTCGGGAGAAATACCGTTGGAGGCGTCGAAAGCAACCCAGCCGAGGCCCTGGACATGCGCTTCGGC
Organism: Mesorhizobium sp. BR1-1-2; assembly: GCF_020165435.1. Lineage (NCBI taxonomy): Bacteria > Pseudomonadati > Pseudomonadota > Alphaproteobacteria > Hyphomicrobiales > Phyllobacteriaceae > Mesorhizobium > Mesorhizobium sp. BR1-1-2. The sequence goes on along the minus strand of NZ_JAIUID010000023.1, from coordinate 54,652 downwards.
CCAGGCGTGGCTTGCGGCTTGCTCTACGGCGGCGTCCATCATCAGATAGCCGCTGACATAGCGGGCCGGAAAACCCATGGCGCGCGCGGTGGCTGCAAAGATGTGGCTATGGTCCTGGCAAACTCCGGTTTTCAGCCCCAGTGCCTCCTCCGCTGGTGTCGTCGCATTGGTGGCGCCCGGCGTGTAGGCGACCCGCTCGGAGATGATCGCCATCAGACGGTGCAGTCTTTCGATGTCGGTGCCCTTGCCGGCCGTCTCGGCAAGTGCGCGAATGCCGTCGCCGATCATGGTCAAAGGCGTCTCCTGTGCGAACAGCCAGAGCGGCGCAAAGCCCTGATGCGGCCCGCAAACGCCCGATGTATCGCGCGTCACCACCTCGCCCGATGCCTCGACCGTAATGAAATCATGGTCACCCTCGACGCTCAACAATCGGGTGTCATTGCCGTAATGGTCGGTAAATCGCACTTCCTCGCGCGCGCCGTCCACCTTCAGGGCCCAGGACAGCACCGTCTGCGTCCGCCCGCTCACCGGAAGCAGCCGTAGCCGCTGCAGCAGGTAATGCACCGGTGCATCGTAACGGTATTCGGTCCGATGGGTGATCTTGAGCCGCATGGCCTCCTCAATAGAACCTGTAATCCTGCGCGATCTCGTCGCCGAGCCTGGTGTTGTCGCGAATGAAGCCGGCAAGAAATTCGTGCAAACCGGCGTCGAAAATATCCTTGATCGAGCCTGCCCGCAGCATGGCCTGGGTTTTTTCCGCCGTCGCATGGCAGGCATGGCGCTCGCCATAGTCGTCGCCGAGGAACTTCAGGTGCTCGGCCAGGAAGCGATAGCAGAAGGTCAGCGATCGCGGCATGCGCACGTTGAGGATCAGATAGTCGGCGATGTTGGTCGGCTTGTAGTCGGCATCGTAGACCCAGCGATAGGAGCGATGCGCCGATACCGAGCGCAGGATCGATTCCCACTGGTAATTGTCGAGCGTCGAGCCGACCCAGGAAATCGACGGCAAGAGCACGTAGTACTTCACGTCGAGGATGCGCGCCGTGTTGTCGGCGCGCTCGACATAGGTGCCGAGCTGCGAGAAATCGAAGATCTCGTTGCGCAGCATGGTGCCGTAGAACGAGCCGCGGATCAGCGCCGTTTCGCGCTTGATCGCATCGAGCACGCTTGGCAGGTCACGCTCGTCGATCGGCCTTGCCAGCATGCGCTTCAGCGCCATCCAGGCCTCGTTGATGCTTTCCCAGGTCTCGCGCGTCAGCGCGGTGCGCACCATGCGGGCATTGTTGCGTGCCGTCTCGATCGACGACATCGTACTCGACGGGTTCGACGTATCGCGCAACAGGAAGTCGGCTACATCGGCCGCCGTATAGTCCTGGTATTTCTGCGTGTAGGCGACGTCGGAGCCGGCGCTGAGCAGCACCGAATTCCACTCTTCCGACGCGCTCTGGGTGCGCGTCAGCGCCATGCGCAGGCCCGCATCGACCAGACGTGCCATGTTTTCCGCACGCTCGATATAGCGGTTCATCCAGTAGAGCCCGTTGGCGGTGCGGCCGAGAAGCATGTCAACGTGCCCCGATGAGCGAATAGCGAATAGCGAGTAGCGAATAGCGCAAAGAAATTTTCATGATTTCTGTTGCAGGCTCCTGATCATCGAACGCAGCATCTTCCCAATTTCGTCAGTCTGGCCAAGCAAGTTGGCGGCCTCCGCTTCGATCATCAATCCTACCTCCCCACACAGGATGAAATGTGTCTCCAACTCCTTTAAGGAGCCCTGTGCCACGCGAAGAAACTGAATGAAGGCTCCTGTACTTTCTCGTCCATGACCTTCAGCGACGTTCGCTGCGATGGAAGCCGCCGAGCGTCGTATCCGAGAGGTCATTCCGTATACTTCGCTGTTCGGAAAGCCTTTCGTGGCCGCGTAGCAATTCACTGCCAACGCTAGGGCCGCCTTCCAAACAATAAGGTCCCTGTAGGAATTAATCGTTGTCGTATCCCCTCTTTCCCCACTTCCCACTTCCTACTCCCTACTCCCTACTCCCTACTTCCCTATTCGCTACTCCCTATTCGCTACTCCCTACTCCCTACTCGCTACTCGCTATTCGCTCTTTCAATCATCCAGCACCCACGTATCCTTCGTGCCGCCGCCTTGCGAGGAATTGACCACCAGCGAGCCCTCCTTGAGCGCGACGCGCGTCAGCCCGCCCGGCACGATCTGGATGCGGTCGGAGACCAGCACATAGGGTCTCAGATCGACATGGCGCGGGGACAGGCCCTTTTCCGTCAGGATCGGACAGGTCGAGAGCGCCAGCGTCGGTTGGGCGATGTAATTGGACGGCTTGGCCTGCAGCTTCTTGGCAAAATCCTGGCATTCCTTCTTGGTCGCCGCCGGTCCGACCAGCATGCCGTACCCGCCGGAGCCATGCACTTCCTTGATCACCAGTTCATCAATATGTTCGAGCACGTATTTCAGGCTGTCCGGCTCGGAACAGCGCCAGGTCGGAATATTGCCGAGGATCGCCTTGCGGCCGGTGTAGAATTCGACGATCTCGGGCATGTAGGAATAGATCGCCTTGTCGTCCGCGATGCCGGTCCCCGGCGCATTGGCGATCGTGATGTTGCCGGCGCGGTAGACATCCATGATGCCCGGCACGCCAAGCGCGGAATCCGGCCGGAAGGTCAGCGGATCGAGGAAGGCATCGTCCACCCGGCGATAGAGCACGTCGATCTGCTTGTAGCCTTCGGTCGTGCGCATCGCGACATGGCCGTCGACCACGCGCAGATCCTGTCCCTCGACCAGTTGCACCCCCATCTGATCGGCCAGGAAGGCATGTTCGAAATAGGCGGAGTTGTAACTGCCGGGCGTCAGCACGGCGATGGTCGGCGTGCCCTTGGCGTTCTGCGGCCGCACCGCCGCCAGCGACTGGCGCAAAAGCTGCGGATAGTTCTCCACCGGCCGCACCTTGATCTGTTGGAACAGCTCGGGGAAGAGCTGCATCATCGTCTCGCGGTTTTCCAGCATGTAGGAAACGCCCGACGGGGTGCGCGCATTGTCCTCCAGCACGTAGAACTCGTTTTCGCTGATGCGCACGATGTCGACGCCGATGATGTGGGTGTAGACGCCCGCTGGCGGCCTGACCCCGATCATCTCGGGCAGGAAGGCTTCGTTCCTGGCGATCAGGTCGCGGGGAACACGTCCGGCCCGCAGGATTTCCTGGCGGTGATAGATATCGTCGAGAAAGGCGTTCAGCGCCTGCACGCGCTGCTCGATGCCTTGGGTAAGGCGGCGCCACTCATTGCCAGAAATGATGCGCGGAACGATGTCGAAGGGAATGAGCCGCTCGGACGCCTCCTGCTCGCCATAGACGGCGAAGGTGATGCCGGTTTTGCGGAAGACGCGTTCGGCGTCCTGCATTTTCTCGGTAAGCCTGGCCGGGTCCTGCTCTTTCAGCCAGCGATCGTAAGCCGAATACGGTCTTCTAAGTCCGGAGACCTCCGGAAGCATTTCATCGAACGCTGCCAATCGCATACTCCCCTGTGACGCCATTTCACTGGCGCCGCTGGAGAAAATCAAGCGCAATCGGTGATTTGAGGAATGCGGGCGATCAGTATGTCGCCCCTGCCTAAAATTGAGGCAGCTGAAATACGGGCTTGGTCAGGCTTTGCCTCATGCTCGGGCAAATGCGCTCCGACGCTAGAAGGCGCGAAAGGTGACGACGGTGAACGTGTCCTTGATGCCGGGGAGAATCTGCACCTTCTCGTTGACGAAGTGGCCGACATCCTCCTCGTCGTCGACATAGAACTTGGCGAGCAGGTCGTAATTGCCGGCAGTGGAGTAGATTTCCGAGGCGATCTCGGCATCGGCGAGCGCACTGGCAACCTCATACGACTTGCCAAGCTCGCATTTGATCTGCACGAAAAACGCCTTCATGGCTTCGCCCTGCTAAACGTCCAATCCAAGCGGCCCTTCTGGCAGACTGGAGGCGGGCTTTCAAGCGCTGGAACGGTACTTAGCCAGTTCGGGGCGTTGGCCACGCTCCCGCAATTCCGCCAAGGCTGCCTGGACTTCCTCGCGGGACAACACTGAATATTCGCCGCCGGTGAAACCCTGAAGCGCTACCAAACGTATGTTAGGATGCCTGCACGGCAGGATTTTTTCGAAGGCAAGTTCTCGAAAGACAACGGAAACAGCTATGCGCCGCACGTTTTTCGCATTCGCATTCGTTCCTCTCTTCCTGCCATCGTCGGTGTTTGCCGGCGAGGCTGAGGTCAAGGCGGCGCAAGCGGCCATTGACGGCCAGCTGAAAGCGTTCCTCGCCGACGACGGCGCCACCGCCTACAGCTTCGCCGCACCAAACGTGAAGCGGATCTTCCCGACCGTCGACACCTTCATGAACATGGTGACCAACGGCTACGCGCCGGTGCGCAACCCACGGAGCTACTCGTTCGGCAAGGTCGAGGAGACGGGTCCGACCTCGATCATCCAGCAGGTGCTGATCGTCGGCCCTGACGGCAAGGACTACGAAGCTGTCTACACGTTGGAGCGACAGCCCGACGGCACGTTCCAAATCACCGGCTGCAGCCTGCGCGCGTCGAATTCGCTGAGCACCTGAACCGTCATAGCGCCGGGATATCGCCCCTCGCCCAGCCCTCGGTAATTTCGGCAGCGCGTGCCTCGAAAGTGCCGGTCTCGATCGCGGCGCGTATGTCCTGCATCAGCTTCTGATAATAGGACAGATTGTTCCAGGTCAGAAGCATCGCACCGAGCGCCTCTTGCGAGCGCACGAGATGGTGCAGGTAGGCGCGGGAATAATCGCGTGCCGCCGGGCAGTCGCTTTCCTCGTCGAGGGGGCGCGGATCGTCGGCATGGCGGGCGTTGCGTAGATTGACCTTGCCGCGCCTTGTATAGGCAAGCCCATGCCGGCCGGCCCGCGTTGGCATTACGCAGTCGAACATGTCGATGCCGCGCGCCACCGATTTCAAGATGTCGTCCGGCGTGCCGACGCCCATGAGATAGCGGGGTTTGTCATCAGGCAGTTCCGGGCAGGTGATGTCGAGCATGTCGAGCATGACCGCCTGCGGTTCACCGACGGCAAGGCCGCCAACCGCATAGCCTTTCAGATCCATCGCGCTCAGCGCTTGCGCAGAACGCACGCGCAAATCCGCATTGTCACCGCCTTGCACGATGCCGAACATCGCCTTGCCGGGTTGGTCGCCGAACGCCGTCTTGCAGCGCTCGGCCCAGCGCAGCGACAATTCCATGGCGCGCTCGATTTCCTTGCCCTCCGCGGGTAAAGCGGTGCACTCGTCGAGCTGCATCTGGATGTCTGAATCGAGCAGGCCCTGGATCTCGATCGAACGTTCCGGCGACATTTCGTATGCAGCGCCATCGATATGGGAGCGGAAGGTGACGCCCTTCTCGGTCAATTTCCGAAGCTTCGACAGCGACATCACCTGGAAGCCGCCGCTGTCGGTCAGGATCGGATGCGGCCAGCGGGCGAATTCGTGCAGGCCGCCGAGCTTCGCCACACGTTCGGCGCCGGGCCGCAGCATCAGATGATAGGTATTGCCCAGGATGATATCGGCGCCGACGCCGCGCACCTGATCCATGTACATCGTCTTGACCGTGCCGCCGGTGCCGACCGGCATGAAGGCAGGCGTGCGGATTTCGCCGCGCGGCATGCTGATCAGGCCGCGCCGCGCCTTGCCTTCGGTCGCCAGCACCTTGAAGGTGAACGTCTCAGCCATTGAATTCCTTGTCGTGTGCCGGTGCGCCCGGAGCCTGTTCGTCCAGCGACTGGCGATAGTGGATGCAGCCGCGCATGAATTTTGGCCAGGGCGGCACGGCGATTGCCGGATCGATCTTCTCGGGCAGCAGCTCCCACAAATCGGGGTGATGCCAGCAAAGATCGTGCCCCGATGCATCGCGATGCTGGCGAATGCCGGCGCGCAATTTTTTGACTTCGGCGATCAAACTGTCGCGGTCCAGCCTGTCGAGGTCATCGTCCATCGCTCATCTCCGCTCGATAAAGCAGGCTTGCATCTCCGTAGGAGTAGAATCTGTAATCGTGCTCAATGGCATGCGCATAGGCGGCGCGCATCGTCTCGAGGCCGCTGAAGGCCGAAACCAGCATGAACAGCGTCGAACGCGGCAGATGGAAATTGGTCATCAGCATGTCTGCGGTGCGAAAACGGTAGCCGGGCGTAATGAAGATATCGGTCGGCCCGGACCATGCAGCCAGCACGCCATCCTCTCGCGCGGCGCTTTCCAGCAGGCGCAGCGACGTCGTACCGACGGCAATGACGCGCCCGCCCCTCGCCTTCGCCGCATTCAACGCGTCGGCAGTTGCCTCGCTGACCGAGCCCACCTCCGCATGCATCTTATGGTCGGCGGTGTCGTCCGCCTTCACCGGCAGGAACGTGCCGGCGCCGACATGCAAGGTGACGAAGCGGCGCTCGATGCCCTTGGCGTCGAGCGCGGCAAACAGCTCGGGCGTGAAATGCAGGCCGGCCGTCGGCGCTGCGACGGCGCCTTCCTCCCGGGCATAGATGGTCTGGTAGTCGGCCCGGTCGCGCTCGTCGTCGTCGCGCTTCGAGGCGATATAGGGCGGCAGTGGGATGTGGCCGACCGCATGCAGCGCCTCGTCGAGGAAAGGGCCCGACAGGTCGAAACCGAGCAGCGCCTCACCCGCCTCGCCCTTTTCGATCACCGTGGCGTCAAGCTGGCCGAGGAAACAGGAATTGCCGTCATGGCCGAAATGGATGCGGTCGCCGACGGCAACGCGCTTGCCCGGCCGCATGAAGGCCAGCCAGCGGTCCGGCGCCACCCGCATGTGCAATGTGGCTTCGACCTGCGCCGCCGCCTCGCCGCGCCGCCTGATGCCCTTGAGCTGCGCCGGAATGACCTTGGTGTCGTTGAAGACCAGCACGTCGCCGGCTTGGAGCAGGGAAGGCAGGTCGCTGACCGTCCGGTCCGAAAACCCCTCGCCCGGCCTGACCACCAGCATCCTGGCGCTGTCTCGCGGCTCTGCCGGGCGAAGCGCGATACGCTCTTCCGAGAGGTCGAAATCGAACAGATCGACACGCATCAGAAGAGCCTGATAAGCAGCGCCCCGGCCAGAAGCAGCACCGCGCCGGCCACGCGGCCGAGCGAGATTTCGCGAACCGCGACGCCGAGGAACCCGACGCGGTCGATCAGCATGCCCGCCAGCAACTGGCCCGCGACCAGGAACGCCATCAGGGCGGCGGCGCCGATGCGTGGCGTCAGAATGGTGGACAGCGTGACGTAGAAGCCGCCCAGCATGCCGCCGGCGATGAACAGCCAGGGCGCGGGCGCCTTCCAGTCGAGCGAGATGCCTTGCAGTCTCACCACCGCGACGGCAATGATGCCGAGCACGATGGCGCCCGACAGGAACGAAAACGCAGCCGCCGCGACCGGGAGCCCCAGGCCGCGCGCCAACTGCGAATTGATCGGCGCCTGAATGGCTATGAAGGCGCCGGACAGGATGCCGAGAAGCGACCAGACGACGCCCATCATTGTCCCGTCGCCTTACTTGACGTCGGCCGCGACCTTCAACGACACGATCTTGTCGGGATCCTGCACCGGCTCGCCGCGCTTGATCTTGTCGACGTTGTCCATGCCTTCGATGACCTGGCCCCAGACCGTGTACTGGCGATTGAGGAAGGCTGCATCGTCGAAGCAGATGAAGAACTGCGAATTGGCCGAGTTCGGATTCTGCGAGCGCGCCATCGAGCAGGTGCCGCGGCCGTGGTTGGCATTTGAGAATTCGGCCTTGAGATCCGGCTTGTCGGAACCGCCCATGCCCGCGCGAGAAGGCGCGAAAGAGGGCTTGCTCGAATTGCCGAACTTGACGTCGCCGGTCTGCGCCATGAAGCCCTCGATGACGCGGTGGAAAACCACGCCGTCATAGGCGCCTTCGCGTGCCAGTTCCTTGATACGGGCGACATGGCCGGGCGCCAGGTCGGGAAACAGTTCGATGACGACCTCGCCCTTGGTCGTTTCCATGATGAGCGCGTTTTCGCGATCCTTGATGTCGGCCATGTCTGATATCCTTTTCAAAAACAGAACTATTTGTCGGCGGCGATGCGCACCTTGATCATCCGGTCGGGATCGGTGACGGTGCCGTTGTCGGCCTCGTCGCCCTTCTTGATATGATCCACCAGTTCCATGCCGCTGACGACATTGCCGACGATGGTGTACTGGCCGTCGAGCGGCGGCGCCGGCGCGAACATGATGAAGAACTGCGAGTTTGCGGAGTTCGGATCCTGCGAGCGGGCCATGCCGACCACGCCGCGCTTGTAATGCTCGGTCTGCGAGAATTCGGCCGGCAGGTCCGGCAGGTCGGAGCCGCCGGTGCCGACGGCCTGGGGGTTGAAGCCCTTGTTCATGTTGCCGAATTTGACGTCGCCGGTCTGCGCCATGAAGCCGTCGATAACCCGGTGGAAGGCGACGTTGTCATAGGCATGCTCACGCACCAGCTTCTTGATCTGCGCGACATGCTTGGGCGCGAGATCGGGACGCAGCGCGATGGTCACGTCGCCGTCCTTCAACGTTATGATCATGGTGTTTTCCGGGTCGGCGGCATAGGCCGAGACCGATGCGGTCACAAGACCGGCAAGCACGATGAGGAACGAGGCGAGCTTTTTCAGCTGCATGGTCTTCTCCGAGAAACCTATTTTGCGAATTTAGCGGTGAGCGCACCGGCAACGGCGGCCGGCACGAAGGGGCGGATGTCGCCGCCCATCGAGGCAATCTGGCGGACAAGTGTGGCGGTAATGGTGCGCACCGAGGGGCTGGCGGGCAGAAAAACCGTCTGCAGCTCAGGCGCCATGGTTTCGTTCATGCCGGCCATCTGCATCTCATAATCGAGATCGGTGCCGTCGCGCAGGCCGCGGATCATGATCGAGGCGCCCTGTTTCCTGGCCGCATCGATGACCAGCCCGTCGAAGGCGACCACCTTGATGCGCGTGCCGTCGCGGCCCAATTCGGCCTTGGTCGCGGCCTCGATCAGTTCGACCCGTTCCTCGAAGGAAAACAGCGGCTTCTTGCCGGGATGGATACCGATCGCCGCATAGACGATGTCGGCCACGGCCAGCGACGCCTTCAGCACGTCGAGATGGCCGTTGGTCAACGGGTCGAAGGAGCCGGCATAAAGGGCAATGCGCTCGGTCATGCCGGTGCTTCTAACGGGCGCGCGGACGGAAGGCAAATCTCATTGATGCGATCCCCGTGAACCTTTTGCCGGGATGAACGACAGATGAATGCGCCGATCACGAACGCTTCACGCAGCGTTCACTACCTTGCCCCTTTAAGAAGATGAAACCAAAGTCCCATTTAACCGTTGTAAGGCGCAGGAGAACACGCAAATGCTGATCTACATGCTCGCCACCGCAATGACCGTCGCCATGCTGATCGCCACCGTATTTGGGCTGCATCAGGAGGCCCAGCGCGTCCGCATCAAGACCAACGCCAAACGCTTCGAAGGGTTTGGCCCCCGCAAGCCGTACCGTCACTACTGAATTTACCCGAATTTGTTGCGACGCGCCGGCCGATTGGCCGGCGTTGCCATGTCTGGGCCAAGCCAGACTTATTGCGCGTCTTCCGGGCCGGCATCCGCCGTCGGATCGATCTCGACACCAACCTCGACGATTTCTTCCTCGTCCGATTGCGGCTCGGAAATCCGCTCGACCGAAACCACCTTCTCGCCTTCCGCCGTGTTGAAGATGGTCACGCCCTTGGTGGCGCGGCTGGCGAAGCGGATGCCGTTGACCGGCACCCGGATGACGGTACCGCCATCCGACACCAGCATGATCTGGTCGTCATTGCCGACCGGGAAAGTCGCCACCAGCCTGCCGATCTCGGCCACCTTCGACACATCGGTGGCGCGGATGCCCTTGCCGCCGCGTCCTGTCAGACGGAAATCGTAGGACGACGAGCGCTTGCCGTAACCGAATTCGGTGACCGTCAGCACGAACTGCTCATGCCCTTTCAACTCTTCATAGCGGAGATCTGGAAGTTCAGCTTCTTCGCCAACCTCTTCATTGGTCAGCGTGATCTCTTCCTCTTCGCCGGCTGCGATGCCCGCCGCGAGACGCCGTTCGGCGGCCGAACGCTTGAGATAGGATGCGCGCTCGCCGGGCGATGCCTCGACATGTTCGATCACCGCCATCGAGATCACCCGGTCGGTATCGGACATGGCGATGCCACGCACGCCGACCGAATTGCGGCTCTGGAAGACGCGCACGTCACTGACCCGGAAGCGGATGCACTGGCCGGAGCTGGCAGTCAGGAGCACATCGTCATTGTCGGTGCAGGTCTCGACGCCGAGGATCTCGTCGCCCTCCTCCTCCAGCTTCATGGCGATCTTGCCGTTGCGGTTGACCTGGACGAAGTCGGAGAGCTTGTTGCGGCGCACCGTGCCGCGCGTGGTGGCGAACATCACGTCGAGCTCGCCCCAGCTCGTCTCATCTTCCGGCAGCGGCATGATGGTGGTGATGCGCTCGCCCTGCTCCAGCGGCAGCATGTTGATCAGCGCCTTGCCGCGCGACTGCGGATTGCCGATCGGCAGGCGCCAGACCTTCTCCTTGTAGACGATGCCGCGCGAGGAGAAGAACAGCACCGGCGTGTGCGTGTTGGCCACGAACAGGCGGGTGACGAAATCCTCTTCCTTGGTCGACATGCCCGAGCGACCTTTGCCGCCGCGGCGTTGCGCCCGGTAGAGCGACAGCGGCACGCGCTTGATGTAGCCGGAGTGGCTCACCGTCACGACCATGTCTTCGCGCTGGATCAGGTCCTCGTCTTCCATATCCGCGCCGCCTTCGCTGAGCTCGGTGCGGCGCGGCGTGCCGAATTCGTCGCGCACGGCCGCGAGCTCGTCCTTGACGATCTGCTGGACGCGGGCGCGGGACGACAGGATGTCGAGATAATCGACGATCTCGGCGCCGATCGTGTTCAACTCGTCGGCGATTTCGTCGCGGCCGAGAGCGGTCAGGCGCTGCAAGCGCAATTCAAGAATCGCGCGCGCCTGTTCCTCGGACAGATTGTAGGTGCCGTCCTCGTTGATGCGGTGGCGCGGGTCGTCGATCAGGAGGATCAGCGATTCGACGTCGCCGGACGGCCAGCGCCGCTCCATCAACTGCTCGCGCGCCGTCTGCGGGTCCGGCGCGGTACGGATCAGCTTTATCACTTCATCGATGTTGGCGACGGCGATTGCGAGGCCGACCAGCACATGGGCCCGGTCGCGCGCCTTGCGCAGCAGGAACTTCGTGCGCCGGGTGACCACCTCCTCGCGGAAGGACACGAATGCCCTCAGCATGTCGGTCAGCGTCAGCAGTTCGGGCTTGCCGCCATTCAGCGCCACCATGTTGGCGCCGAAAGAGGTTTGCAGCGGTGTGAAGCGATAGAGCTGGTTAAGGATGACGTCGGCCACGGCGTCGCGCTTCAGCTCGACGACGACCCGATAGCCCTGGCGGTCGCTCTCGTCGCGAATGTCGGAAATGCCTTCGATACGCTTGTCGCGCACCAGTTCGGCCATCTTCTCGATCATCGACGACTTGTTCACCTGGTAGGGAACCTCGGTGATGATGATCGATTCGCGGTCATTGCCGCGCGCCTCGATGTTGACCTTGCCGCGCATGACGATGGAGCCGCGGCCGGTCGAATAGGCGCTGTAGATGCCGGAGCGGCCGAGCACGATGCCGCCGGTCGGGAAATCCGGCCCCGGAATGATTTCCATCAACGCCGGCAGGTCGATGGCCGGATTGTCGATGATGGCGATCGCGGCGTTGCAGACTTCGCCCAGATTGTGCGGCGGGATGTTGGTAGCCATGCCGACGGCGATGCCGCCCGAGCCATTGACCAGCAGATTGGGAAAGCGCGCCGGCAGAACCTTCGGCTCGCTGCCGGAAGCATCGTAAGTGTCCTGGAAATCGACCGTATCCTTGTCGATATCCTCCAGCAGTTCATGCGCGACCTTGGTCAGCCGCGACTCGGTGTAGCGCATGGCCGCCGGCGGATCGCCGTCGATCGAGCCGAAATTGCCTTGCCCGTCGATGAGCGGCACGCGCAGTGACCAGTCCTGCGCCATGCGCACCAAGGCGTCATAGATCGAGGCGTCGCCATGCGGATGGTATTTACCCATCACATCGGCGACCGGGCGCGCCGACTTCACATATTTGCGGTTCCAGTGATAGCCGCTCTCATGCGCGGCGAAGAGAATGCGGCGATGCACCGGCTTCAGGCCGTCGCGCACGTCGGGCAGCGCGCGGCTGACGATCACGCTCATGGCGTAATCGAGATAGGAGCGCTGCATCTCCTCGATAATCGATATCGGCTCGATGCCGGTGGGGCCGCCGTCGGCGCCGCGCGGTGTTTTTTGGTCGGTCAAATCGGATCACAATCTAAACAGGAATCACTTGCCGTATATATAGGAAGCGCGGCCGAAACTCCAATGTCGCCGGCACTTTTCCAGTGTCGGTTTTGGCGGTGATTTCAAAAGGATACCGGTGATTGCGACGATATGGCCGAGATGCTTTTCGGAGCCGTCGACGCAGAGGCCCGCCATCTCGTGTCAGCGGCGGCCCGCGCGGCGGGCGCGATAGCCACCGGGTGTCTCCCCCATTTCGCGCCGGAAGCGGCGATTGAAGGTCGACAGGTCCCCGAAGCCGGCCTCGAAGGCGACGGTCGAGATCGCCTCGTCCGAAGCGCAAAGCCGCACCGCCGCCCGGTGCAGCCTGGTCCTCAGCAGAAACCGGTAAGGCGTCATGCCGGCAACCTGCCGGAATGTGCGCAGGAAATGATACGGACTGGTCGCCGTCTCCCGGGCCAGCACGGCCAGCGAAAGTGGCCGGTCGGCATCGATCTCGATACGCCGAACCGCCTCTGCGACCCGTTTCTGGTCGCGGCGGCTGGGTGTCCGCGCCATCTTAGTGGGCCCTGAGCTCGCGGCGACCACCGCCCCGGCAATGCGCAAGCCAAGTTCCTCGAAGGCGGCAGTTTCGCCCACATCGCGCGCGGCCTCCGCTTCGGCCAGCAGCGGCATCAGCGCCGGCAAGGGCGGCAGGCGCGGCGTCTCGAAGGCCAGCGCCCTGGCGCCCGGCACGCCTTCAACGATCCGTTCCATATAGGCTGGACTGAAATGGAAGGAGAGGCAGCGGTCGCCGGCGCCGTGCTCGTGGCCGCATTCGTAGCATGTGCCGGGATTGCCCAGCAGCACCGCGCCTGGCGCGAGCATCGCGATGCCCTGGCTGGCCCGGTAGCGGAAGGTGCCGCTGGTCACCGCGGCGATGCAGAACGTCCGGTGCTCTTCCTCGAACGGCCGGTCGCCGGCGCCTGCCGTGCACACCACGTCCGACACCTGCCAGCCTGGTCCTGAGGCAATGACCCTGTCGCTCGTCGTCATGGCCCGAAAGATAGCAATTTTTCCCAAGCGCAGAACCCCGCCCCGGCCTATCGCTCGCAGTCTCCTGACAGCATGAAGGCACCGTCCATGGCCAACCAGCCCTCCTTTGCCGAAGTCCTGCACAGTGCCGGGCCCGCCCCCGGCCTTGCCGAGTATCTCGATCTTTACGGCCGCTTTGTCGGCGCCTGGGCTTTCGATGCCAGCCGTCATCTCGAGGACGGGACGGTGTTGACCGGGCGCGGCGAGGTGCATTTCGGCTGGGTACTGGAAGGCCGCGCGATCCAGGACGTCTGGATCCTGCCCGCACGCGACGCCGGCCCTTCGCCTTCCCTCGGCAAATGGACGTTTTATGGCACGACCTTGCGCGTCTACGATCCCGGCGCAAACGCCTGGCACATCTTCTGGAGCGATCCGCGCAATCAGTATTACAGCCGTCAGCTCGGCCGCGCCGAAGGCGACACGATTGTCCAAGTGGGCGCCGACGGCACCGGTTCCTCCGTACGCTGGAGCTTTTCGCGGGTCACGGAAAATTCCTTCCGCTGGCTCGGCGAGCGCTCGCACGATAATGGCGCGACATGGCGGCTCGAAGTGGAGTTTCTGGCGCGGCGCATGGGTGGAAATTGATCATCTTGAACGCCGCAGCGATACGAAATGAGAGCCGTAGCGATCTTCGCGCCCCCCTCTGGCCTGCCGGCCATCTCCCCCACGAGAGGGAGATTGGCAGCTTAAGCGACGGCACCCTTCCTGCAACGTTTGAGATAGGCGAAAGCGGCGATTACAGCCGATCTCCCCCCCCTTGTGGGGGAGATGTCCGGCAGGACAGAGGGGGGCGCTGCCCGCCAGTACTAAAAGGTTGAACTTCCAGTCATTCGTTGTCCTGCAGTTCCCACCGACTGAGCTTTGCTCTACCAATGCAATGCTGCGGGCTCGGCCCGGCGGGAGGGTGAGAAATGCCGAGTTTCGACAGCCTGTTCAACGCCTTCGTCACCATTCTGGTGACCATCGACCCGCCGGGGCTGGCGCCGCTGTTTCTGGCGATAACACGCGGCATGAACCGCGAGGAGCGCCAGCAGGTCTCGGTCCGCGCCTCGGTCATCGGCTTCCTGGTGATGGCGCTGTTCGCGGTTGCCGGCGCTTCGATCCTGTCGGTGTTCGGCATCACGCTGCCGGCCTTCCGCGTCGCCGGCGGCTTCCTCTTGTTCTTCATTGCTTTCGAAATGGTGTTCGAGCGCCGGCAGGACCGCAAGGAGAAGATCGGCGACGTCGCCATCACCAAGGACATGATCCACAACATCGCCGCCTTCCCGCTGGCGATCCCGCTGATCGCCGGCCCCGGCGCGATTTCGGCGACTGTGCTGCTCTCCGGCTCGTTTCAGGGTTTTGGCGCCCAGGCGGCACTGGTCGGCATCATCTTCGTCTGCCTCGCCATCACCTATCTGGTGTTCGTGCTGTCGGAGCGCATAGACCGCATCCTCGGCCAGACCGGCCGTTCGATCCTGACCCGCCTGCTCGGCGTCATCCTGGCCGCCCTTGCCGTGCAGTTCGTGGCCGACGGCATCAAGGCACTGATGGCCTCGTAGGCCGCTTATTTTGCGGTCGTATCGATGACTTCAAAGTCGTGGGTAATCGTCGCCGTCTTGGCCATCATGGCCGAGGCCGAACAGTATTTTTCGATCGAGAGATCGATCGCCCGCTTCACCTTGTCGTGCGACAACGCCCTGCCTTTGACGATGAAATGCATGTGGATGCGGGTGAACACCTTCGGGTCGGTTTCGGCCCGGTCGGAATCGAGCTCGACCACGCAATCCTCGACCGCCTCGCGCCCTTTTTCGAGGATATGGACGACATCATAGGCCGAGCAGCCGCCGGTGCCGATCAGCACCAGTTCCATCGGGCTCGGCCCCGGCGTTCTCCCTTCAGGGCCAAACGCGGTCCCCAGCACGGCCTTGTGACCCGTGCCGGATTCGCCGACGAAGGTGCGCTCCTCGACCCACTTTACCCGTGCTTTCACTGAATGTGTCTCTCGCTGGAATCCATCGGCCGGCGCGCTCGCCGCGTGCCGGTCTATGCTATGATTTATCTGTCTCTCAGAACGGGATCTCGTCGTCCAGCTCGCGCGAAGAACCGCCGCCGCCACCGCCCTTGGGACCGCCGCCGCCGCGGCTAAAACCTTCGTTCGGGCCGGACTGGCCGAAGTCGGAACCGCGGCTGCTGCCGCCGGAATAGCCGCCGACCTGACCGCCCTCTCCCTGGCCGCGCGCGTCAAGCATCTGCAGCTCGCCGCGGAATCTCTGCAGCACGACTTCCGTCGTGTATTTGTCGGCACCGGTCTGGTCCTGCCATTTGCGGGTCTGCAACTGGCCTTCGACATACACCTTCATGCCCTTCTTCAGATACTGCTCGGCAACCTTGGCGATGCCTTCATTGAAGATGACGACATTATGCCACTCGGTCTTTTCCTTGCGCTCGCCGGAATTCTTGTCGCGCCAGCTTTCCGACGTTGCGATGCGGATGTTGACGACCGGCTCGCCCGAATTCAGGCGGCGGATCTCCGGGTCCGCTCCGAGATTGCCGACCAGAATGACCTTGTTGACGCTACCCGCCATGATACTTCTCCGCGCTCGTCCGAAACAAATTTTTGTCGCAGCACCTTACAGGTTGCGCACACCCCTTGCCTGCTGTGGCTGCCTTTTCCCACAAGGTTTTTGTTCTCTTTTCGTTCCTACATGCATCGCCGCTCATTGTCAAGGATTGGCAGCAATGCCGCAGCAGCCCGCTCCCTTTCATATGGGCCGCAAAAGACCGCTTGCCAAACCGATAAGTATCGACTTATGCTTTTGCCATGATCGAAGCGGAAATTTTCCGGGCGCTGGCTGACCCCACCCGACGCGCCGTCTATGAACGCCTCGCCACCAGCGAGATGACGGTGTCGCAACTGCGCACCGGCATGACGGTGTCGCAGCCGGCTGTGTCGCAGCACCTGGCCGTGCTGCGCGGCGCAGGGCTGGTGGTCGAGCGGCGGGCGGGCCGCAACGCCTATTACCGCGCCGATCCGAAAGGGCTCGATCCGCTGCTCGGCTGGATCGAACGCTACCGGACGTTCTGGCCCGAACGCATCGAAAGACTGAAGACGGTTCTCAAGGACATGGACCAATGACGCACGCACCAGTGACCGACGAAAGCCATGCGCGGACCGCCCCCGACGCGATCGAGTTCGAGTGCGATCTTCCCGAGCCGCCGGAAAAGGTATGGCGGGCGCTGACCGTGCCCGAATTGCTTGCGGCCTGGATGATGCCCAACGACATCAATCCTGAGATCGGCAGCAATTTCGCCTTTGCCGGCCCCGAAGCGCCGATCGAATGCGAGATCCTCGATGCCGAGCCCGGAAAAAGGCTTCGCTATACCTGGCGGGAACAGCCGCGGCCGGACGAGAAACGGAACCCGCTCGACAGCATCGTCACCTTCACGCTCGCCCGCACCGTTTCGGGCGGCACGCATCTGCATATTATCCATGAAGGCTTTGCCCGTGCGGCGACATCCGCCGCCGGGCCCATGGTGACCATGGCAGGCGCCGGCTGCCGGCTTTCATTCGCTGCGCGTGGCTCCGGCCGCCGCCCCGCAGCCAATTCATTTTGCCTTCTGCAGCGCGCCGCTTGACTGGCCGACACAATGAAAAACGGAGAGAGACGATGACCGGTTTTGCCAATCTGGTGCCGATGGTGATCGAGCAATCGAGCCGCGGCGAGCGCGCCTTCGACATTTTCTCGCGGCTGCTGCGCGAGCGCATCGTCTTCATCAACGGCGAGATCAACGACGGCATGTCGGCGCTGGTCTGCGCCCAGCTTCTGTCGCTGGAATCCGATAATCCCGACAAGGAGATCTCGCTCTACATCAACTCGCCTGGGGGCGTGGTGACCAGCGGCTTCGCCATCTACGACACCATGCAATATGTCAGCTGTCCGGTGTCGACGGTGTGCATGGGCTTTGCCGCCTCGATGGCTTCGTTCCTGCTGATGGCTGGCACGCCCGGACGGCGCATCGCGCTGCCCAACGCCAGCCTCGTCCTGCACCAGCCACTGGGCGGCTTCCAGGGTCAGGCATCGGACATCCAGCGTCACGCCGAAGGCATTCTGCGTACCAAGCGGCAGATGACCGAGCTTTATGCGCGCCATTGCGGCCGCACCTATGAAGAGGTCGAGCGGACGCTCGACCGGGACTATTTCATGACCGCCGAGGAAGCGAAGGCATGGGGTCTCGTCGATCATGTCTACGACACCCGCAAAAAGGCGGCGTGACCGGCACGAGCACGATGAATTGAGCCGCGACGGCCCCGCCATCCGGCGATTTGGTGACCGCCGGTCTGGCCCCTACGGCGTGGCGGCGCTATAACGGGCCGATGATCGACAGCCGCTCATTCCGACCTCGGCGTCTTGCCGTCGCCATTTTCGCCGGGGCGCTCATGCTGGCCGGCGGCGCCTTTGCCGGCGAAAGCCCGAAAGGCAGCCTGCCCGGGGTGGCCGGCGATTACCGCATCGCCAAGCCGGCCCCGCAGCCCGAGCCCGATGACGCCTTCCCAGCCAACGGCAACGGCCAGTTCAAGATCGGCGATACCGATGTCAGGATTTCCGGCAGCATCACGGTCGACATCGGCGCCGGCGGGATCAAACCGCCGCGGTAGCTGACATGTCGCGGGCCGTCAGTACCTGCGCGTTCCCCCAAAAGAGCAGCCCCGCCGTGCTTTAGCAAACGGACGGGGCTTTTCTGGATCTATAATCCAATCTTTCGCCGGGAATGTTTTACCGGCTTTCGATTTCGGATGCTACGCGGCGTTCAGCCGACGATCCGACCAGTAGTCTCTGATTTTGGTGCATCCGGCAGGGTCACGTCGGAAGGCGCTCGCGCCTCCCCCGGCATTTATGCCTGCCGCGGCTCCAATCACTGCTGGAGCCTCAAGGGACTGTCCGGTGGCGTCATGCTCCACTCCTGTGTCCGTTGCGACAATCGTCGTCAGAAGCACTGATCGCAAAGCCCGCGGCGTCTCGCAGGCCGCCTTTGGGCAGCGAGGCCATCGAAAGACAGCCGGCTTCATTGACGTATGGAGTCTGCTCCCCTCGGCCGGGGACGTCAACCGCCCGATGGCCGAACGGGAAAAATGTGATCGACCGACACATCCATCAATCGACAAGGCCCGCCTGGTCCATTGCTTTTGTCAGGAGCGTGTTCGGTCTTTGTTCTTTCCGCTTGCCCGTTCGCGCGAAAGACGGTTAAACGACTTGGTCGAGAATTGTGGCGTCTCTCGACGCGGCGGCAAAAATACCTACATAGGGGATGGCCGGGGAAAACCCGCCGATCCCACAAATTCCAGATCTGAGGCGGCGACCGGCGATGGCCGACCATAAATATCTTTCCATTCGCGGGGCGCGCGAACACAATCTGAAGAATATCGATCTCGACCTGCCGCGTGACAGCCTGATCGTCATGACAGGCCTGTCGGGCTCGGGCAAGTCGTCGCTCGCCTTCGACACCATCTACGCCGAAGGCCAGCGCCGCTATGTCGAGAGCCTGTCGGCCTATGCGCGGCAATTCCTCGAAATGATGCAGAAGCCGGACGTCGACCAGATCGACGGCCTTTCGCCGGCCATCTCCATCGAGCAGAAGACCACCTCGAAAAACCCGCGCTCGACGGTCGGCACCGTCACCGAGATATACGACTACATGCGGCTTCTGTTCGCGCGTGTCGGCGTACCCTATTCGCCGGCCACGGGGCTGCCGATCGAGAGCCAGACGGTGTCGCAGATGGTCGATCGCGTGCTGGCGGTCGAGGAAGGCACGCGCCTGTTCATCCTGGCGCCGATCGTGCGCGGCCGCAAAGGCGAGTACCGCAAGGAATTGCTCGAGCTGCAGAAAAAAGGATTTCAGCGCGTCAAGGTCGACGGCGTCTTCTACGAGATCGCGGACGTGCCGCCACTCGACAAGAAATACAAGCACGACATCGACGTGGTCGTGGACCGCATCGTCGTGCGCGGCGACCTCGCAACGCGCCTTGCCGATTCCATGGAGACCGCGCTGAAGCTCGCCGAGGGGCTGGCGGTGGCGGAGTTCGCCGACAAGCCGCTCGATGCCAGTCAGACCGGCGAGGATTCGGTCAACAAGTCGAAGAACGAGACGCATGAGCGCATCCTGTTCTCGGAAAAATTCGCCTGCCCGGTCTCCGGTTTCACCATTCCCGAGATCGAGCCCAGGCTGTTCTCCTTCAACAACCCGTTCGGCGCCTGCCCGACCTGCGACGGGCTGGGCAGCCAGCGCGCCATCGATCCCAATCTGGTCGTCCCCGACGAGAACGTCTCGCTGCGCGATGGCGCCGTCAGCCCATGGGCGAAATCGACTTCGCCCTACTACGTGCAGACGCTGGAGGCGCTCGGCAAGGCTTACGGCTTCAAGCTCGGCGACAAGTTCAAGGATCTGACCAGGGAGGCCCAGGAAGCCATCCTGCGCGGCACAGGCGAGCGCGAGATCACCTTCCAGTATGATGACGGCCTGCGCTCCTACAAAACGACCAAGACCTTCGAGGGCGTCATCCCCAACCTCGAGCGGCGCTGGAAAGAGACCGAATCCGCCTGGATGCGCGAGGAGATCGAGCGCTTCATGTCGGCCACCCCCTGCCCGGCCTGTCGTGGCTACAGGCTGAAGCCGGAAGCGCTGGCGGTGAAGATCGCCGGCAAGCACATCGGCGAAGTGACCGAACAGTCGATCCGCAAGGCCGACCAGTGGTTCACCGATCTGCCGGCGCAGCTCAACGACAAGCAGAACGAGATCGCCGTGCGCGTGCTCAAGGAGATCCGCGAGCGGCTGCGCTTCCTCAACGACGTCGGCCTCGATTATCTCACCCTGTCGCGCAATTCCGGCACGCTGTCGGGCGGCGAGAGCCAGCGCATCCGGCTGGCATCGCAGATCGGCTCCGGCCTCACCGGCGTGCTCTACGTGCTGGACGAACCGTCGATCGGCCTGCACCAGCGCGACAATGCGCGCCTGCTCGACACGCTGAAGCACCTGCGCGACATCGGCAACACGGTCATCGTGGTCGAGCATGACGAGGACGCCATCCTGCATGCCGACTACGTCGTCGACATCGGCCCGGCCGCCGGCATCCATGGCGGTGAAATCATTGCCCAGGGCACGCCGCAGCAGGTGATGGCCAACCCGAATTCGATCACCGGCAAATACCTTTCGGGCGAACTCGAAGTGACGACACCAGCGGTTCGCCGCGAGGCGAAGAAGAACCGCCGCCTGAAAGTCGTCGGCGCGCGCGGCAACAATCTGAAGAACGTCACCGCCGAGATTCCGCTCGGCACCTTCACCGCCGTTACCGGCGTATCGGGGGGCGGCAAGTCGACCTTCCTGATCGAGACGCTGTTCAAGGCGGCCTCGCGCCGCATCATGGGCTCGCGCGAGCATCCGGCCGAGCATGACCGCATCGAGGGCCTGGAATTCCTCGACAAAGTCATCGACATCGACCAGTCGCCGATTGGACGGACCCCGCGCTCCAACCCCGCCACCTATACCGGCGCCTTCACGCCGATCCGCGACTGGTTCGCGGGCCTGCCCGAGGCCAAGGCGCGCGGTTACCAGCCGGGCCGCTTCTCCTTCAACGTCAAGGGCGGCCGCTGCGAGGCCTGCCAGGGCGACGGCGTCATCAAGATCGAGATGCACTTCCTGCCCGACGTCTACGTCACCTGCGACGTCTGCCACGGCAAGCGCTACAACCGCGAAACGCTCGACGTGCTGTTCAAGGGCAAGTCGATCGCCGACGTGCTCGACATGACCGTCGAGGAAGGCGTCGACTTCTTCGCCGCCGTGCCCGGTGTGCGCGACAAGCTCGACACGCTGAAGCAGGTCGGCCTCGGCTACATCCATATCGGCCAGCAGGCGACCACGTTGTCGGGCGGCGAGGCGCAGCGGATAAAACTCGCAAAGGAACTGTCGCGCAAGGCGACCGGCAAGACGCTCTATATCCTCGACGAGCCGACCACCGGCCTGCACTTCCACGATGTCGCCAAGCTGCTGGAAGTGCTGCACGAACTGGTCGACCAGGGCAACACGGTGGTGGTGATCGAGCACAATCTCGAAGTGATCAAGACCGCCGACTGGGTGCTCGATCTCGGCCCCGAGGGCGGCGACGGCGGCGGCGAACTGGTTGCCTCCGGTACGCCGGAAGCGATCGTGCGCGAAAAACGCAGCTACACCGGCCAGTTCCTCAAGGAATTGCTGGAGCGACGCCCCGGAGGCAAGCGCGAAGCGGCGGAGTGATGGCGGGCTGGCATTGGGAATCTCCGGAATGAAGATCAGGAAAGCCCTCGCCACGGATGTCACCGCCGTCATGACTCTGACCACGGATGCCTACGCGCCCTACACCTCGCTGTTGGGCGCGCCACCGATCCCGGTCACCGAGGACTATGCGCCGCGCATCGCGCGCGGCGAGGTCTGGCTGCTGGAGAGCGGCGGCGAACTGGCCGGGCTGATCGTCCTGGAGCGGCACGAAGACCACGCGATGATCTTCTCCGTCGCCGTGGCGCCAGGATTTCAGGGCAAGGGCTTCGGCATCGCACTGCTGAGACATGCGGACGAACAGAGCTGCCTGTGGCGCCTGCCGGAGGTGCGGCTCTACACCAACGCGAAAATGGAGCGCAACATCGCGCTCTATCTGGCCTATGGCTATCGCGAAACGGGTCGCCGGCCCAATCCCTACCGGCCGGGATGGGTGCTCGTCGACATGGCCAAGCCAGTCGCCGAGGTCACGACGGCGTGATTTTTCTGAACTCGCCAGACTTCTGAAACGGGAGGACGACAATGAGCAAATCAGGAACAATCCGCGCCGGCATGGGCGGCTGGACCTTCGAGCCGTGGGACACGTCCTTCTACCCGGAAAAACTCCCCAAGGCCAAGCAGTTGCAATACGCCAGCCGGCAGGTGCCGAGCATCGAGGTCAACGGCACCTACTATTCCAGCTTCAAGGAACCGACCTTCGTCAAATGGGCCAATGAGGCTCCCGACGGTTTCGTCTACTCGCTGAAGGGCAACCGCTTCGTCACCAACCGCCGCGTGCTGGGCGAAGCAGGTGAATCGATGATGCGTTTCCTCGGCTCCGGCGTCGCCGCGCTCGGCGACAAGCTTGGGCCGATCCTTTGGCAGTTCGCGCCGACCAAGAAATTCGATCCCGACGATTTCGAGGCTTTTCTGAAGTTGCTGCCGGAAAGGCAGGATGGCGTTGCACTGCGCCATGCGCTCGAAGTCCGCAGCGACAGTTTCATCGTGCCGGAATTCCCGGCGCTCGCGCGCAAATACAAGGCGGCCATCGTCTATGCCGATCACGCAA
Source organism: Mesorhizobium sp. BR1-1-2 (assembly GCF_020165435.1). NCBI lineage: Bacteria > Pseudomonadati > Pseudomonadota > Alphaproteobacteria > Hyphomicrobiales > Phyllobacteriaceae > Mesorhizobium > Mesorhizobium sp. BR1-1-2. The sequence goes on along the minus strand of NZ_JAIUID010000023.1, from coordinate 31,861 downwards.
AATATCCTGATATCGCCGATATCACCGGCGATTTCATCTATGCGCGGCTGCAGACCGGCTCGGATGACAATCCCGACTGCTACACCCCAAAAGGCCTCGATGAGTGGGCGGCGCGGGCCAAGGTCTGGGCGGAAGGCAAGCAGCCGACCGATTTGCGGCGCGCCGACCCTGCCACCGACGCACCGGTGCAACCGCGCGACGTGTTCGTTTACTTCATCACCGAGGGCAAGGTGCGCGCGCCGTTCGGCGCCATGGCGCTTATGAAGCGGGTCGCCTGAAAAAACTCTGCGCAGACGGCCCACTGGCGGCGGCGCCGGGCCTGAACCGTCGCATCTTCGTCGCTATCGTAACCTTATCGACACTTCCTTGCGTCATGACTCCAGCAACGTCAGGCTGCAGGGTCGTCGCGGGCAAGGAACGAGGGGCATGTCGCTCGACTACAACTCACTTCTGCTGGCGGTCGGTTTCTCCGCTGCCTGCCTGAGCCTGACGTTGTTCGGCACATGGCTCACCGCCCGCACCGACAAGTTCCTGCTCACCTGGGCGCTCAGCGCCTTGCTGGTGGTGGGCGAGGTCTTCACCTATGACGCCTATATCGACGCGCCCAGGCGCGGCCTCGGCATCGCCACCTTCACCTTGCTGCTGGTCGGCTTCTCGATGATGCTGGGCGCCGCCTACCAATTCAGAAGCGGCGGCTCGCCGATCCCCAGAGTTTTGATCGGGGGCGGCATTTCGCTGGCAGTGGCGCTGCCGCCCATGGCTCTCGGCTATAACGGGCTCGGCTTCATGTTCGAGAATCTGTTCGCGGCCCTGCTCCTGTTCGCAACCGCCGCCGAATACTGGAAGGGCCGTGCCGAGGCCCCAGCGCTTACCATCGGCGCCGCCGCACTCTATTCGGCGACCGCCATGTCCTTCCTGCTTTGCGCGACGGTTTTGGCTTGGGACGGCAAGCTGATCCTGAGCCATGCGCCGAGGAACTGGGCCGAGGATCTCAGCCTCATCGTCGTCATCGCCAGCATGACCGGCATCGGCGCCTTGTCGCTGGCCCTCAACCAGGGGCGTCTGGCGAGGCATCACCGCCGCAACGCGCTGACGGATCAGCTGACCGGCCTGCTCAACCGCCGCGCGCTGTTCGACCTCTTTGGCGATTCTCCCGTCGGCGCCTTTACCGCCGTGGTCGTGTTCGACCTCGACAGCTTCAAGGCCATCAATGACGAGTTCGGCCACGCGACGGGCGATGAGGTGCTGAAAGTGTTCGCCAAGGTGCTTGCCGGCAACCTTCGCCCGACCGATGTCGCCGCGCGCATGGGCGGCGAGGAGTTCGCGGTGGTACTGAAGCGGACTTTGCCCGAAACAGTGGAAAACACGGCCGAGGCGATACGAACCTCATTCGCCGCGCGCCGCATCGACACCGAGAACGGTCCCCTGACGTGCACCGTCAGCGCCGGCTTTGCTTTCGGCACCAAAGAGGGCCTGAGCTTCGACAAGGTGCTCAGCGCCGCCGACAAGGCGCTCTATGCCGCCAAGCGCGGCGGCCGCAACCGCGTCACCGCCTCTCCATTCCGGCGCGCCAGCTGACCAAACGCATCAATGCCGTGACCATGACTGTTGAATGGGCGAATGCGGCCTTTACGCCGCCATGACAATTTCATTGAAGGCATCGAGGTCGACATAGAAGACCTTGGTGATCTCCTCGATCAGCTCGTCGTGGTCATAGCCTTGGGATTTCAGGATATTGATGGCTGTGATGATGTCGACGCGCTCGGTAAGCCGCCGTTTCTGGTAGTCCTCGACGTAACGTTCCATGGCTGCCCCTTAGCCTGTGTGCCCAAACGCGTTGAACGACAGAAATCGCAGGGAGGATGCTAGGAACGCATGCTTGCGCGGAACTTGCCCGGCGCCCACCTCGATCTGCGACAAACCAGACTGATACGGAAGCGGCCGACTCACAAAGCCATCAGAAGACTAGCATCTAGTATTGGGCGTACCAGCGGGTGTTGAAGAAAGATTGAAAAATCTTTCATAAGGAGATGGATTTAAACCGTCAGGAACTTCCTGACATCCGCCCGGTCGAGATCTTCGGCAGGACCAGTATGCACGATTTGGCCGCGGTCCATGATGTTGACCTCGTCGGCGAGTTCGCGGCAGAAGTCGAGATATTGCTCGACCAGAAGCACCGCAATGCCGGCCTGGTCGCGTAGATAGCGGATGGCACGGCCGATATCCTTGATAACAGACGGCTGGATGCCTTCCGTCGGCTCGTCGAGCACCAAGAGCTTCGGCCGCATCACCAGCGCCCTGCCGATGGCGAGTTGCTGCTGCTGGCCGCCGGAGAGATCGCCGCCGCGGCGGCCAAGCATCTGCTTGAGCACCGGAAACAATTCGAAGACATGCGCCGGCACGTTGCGGTCGGCCCATTTCAAGGGCGCGAATCCCGATTCGAGGTTTTCCCGCACGCTGAGCAGCGGAAAGATCTCCCTGCCCTGCGGCACGAATGCGATGCCCGACCGGGCGCGGTCATACGCCGCGCTCCGGTCGAGCGCCTTCCCCTCGAAGGCAACGCTTCCGCTCGTCAGCCTGTGATGGCCGACGATCGATCTCATCAAACTGGTCTTGCCGACGCCGTTGCGGCCAAGCACGCAGGTGATCTTGCCGGCGCCCGCCTTCAGCGACACGCCGCGCAGCGCCTGGGCGGCGCCGTAGTGGAGCGTGGCATCGGAAACTTCGAGCATGTCAGCGCCTTCTCCAGAAACGGAGGAAGGCAAGATCGAAGCGATGGAATTGCACCCGCCAAACCATGATCATCTCCCCAGATAGACTTCGACGACACGCTCGTCGGCCGATACGAAATCGAGCGTGCCTTCGGAAAGCACCGAGCCCTCATGCAGACAGGTGACCTTGACGCCGAGCTCGCGCACGAAATGCATGTCGTGCTCGACGACGATCACCGAATGGTCGCGGGCGATCTCCTTGAGCAGACGCGCGGTCTCCTCGGTTTCGGCGTCGGTCATGCCGGCGACCGGCTCGTCGACCAGAAGCAGCTTCGGGTCCTGCGCCAGGAGCATGCCGATCTCCAGCCACTGCTTCTGGCCGTGGCTGAGATTGGCGGCGAGCTCGTCGCGCTTGTCGCCGAGCCGGATGGTACCGAGGATGTCATCGATCCGCCGCGCCTCGGCGGGTGAGCGTCGATGGAACAGCGCCGGGAAGATCGAGCGCGGCCCCTTCAGCGCCAGCATCAAATTTTCCTCGATCGTGTGGCTTTCGAAAACGGTCGGCTTCTGGAATTTGCGGCCGATGCCCATCATGGCGATCTCGGCCTCGTCATGCCGGGTGAGATCGACCTGGCCGTCGAAGAACACCTCGCCCTCGTCGGGCCGTGTCTTGCCGGTGACGATGTCCATCATCGTCGTCTTGCCGGCGCCGTTGGGGCCGATGATGGCGCGCATCTCGCCCTTGTCGAGCACCAGCGACAGATTGTTGATGGCGCGAAATCCGTCGAAGGAAACCGAAACGCCGTCGAGGTAGAGAATGGTGTTCGACTTCGACATCGCCCGTCACTCCGCCGGCTGAGGTTCGAGGCTGGACGAGGACCATTCGCCGGGTGTTCTGGCCGCCGACTGCACGACTTTGGACGGCGCGATTTCACCATCGGCGCCGGCCTCCTCGGCCAACGATGCCGCGCGCAGCGCCTTGGCGTTGCCGCGCCAGCTATCCCACATGCCGATGATGCCTTTCGGCAAGAGCAGCGTCACGGCGACGAACAGGCCTCCGAGTGCGAACAGCCACAGTTCAGGCAGCACGCCGGTGAACCAGGATTTTCCGGCGTTGACCAGCAATGCGCCGATGATCGGCCCGACAATGGTGCCGCGCCCGCCGACCGCTGCCCAGATCACCACCTCGATCGAATTGGAGGGTTCGAATTCGCCCGGATTGATGATGCCGACCTGCGGCACGTAAAGCGCGCCCGCGATGCCGGCCATGACGGCTGAAACCGTGAAGGCGAACAACTTCACGTTCTCAGCCCGCCAGCCGAGGAAGCGGGTGCGGCTTTCGGCATCGCGCACCGCCATCAGCAGCTTGCCGTATTTGGAGCCGACGATCGCCCAGGTGACGAAGACGCCGAGCGCCAGCGTCACCGCGCTGGCCGCGAACAGCGCCGAGCGGGTCGCGTCGGCCTGCACGCTGAAGCCCAGAATATCCTTGAAGTCGGTCAGGCCATTGTTGCCGCCGAAGCCCATGTCGTTGCGGAAGAAGGCGAGCAGCAGCGCATAGGTCATCGCCTGTGTGATGATCGAGAGATAGACGCCGGTGACGCGGCTGCGGAAGGCGAACCAGCCGAAGACAAAGGCGAGCAGGCCGGGCACGGCGAGCACCATGATCGCGGCGAACCAGAAATGGTCGAAGCCGGTCCAGAACCAGGGCAGTTCCTTGTAGTTCAGGAACACCATGAAATCAGGCAGGACCGGGTTGCCATAAACACCGCGCGAGCCGATCTGGCGCATCAGATACATGCCCATCGCGTAGCCGCCGAGCGCGAAGAAGGCGCCGTGGCCGAGCGAGAGGATGCCGCAATAGCCCCAGACCAGATCGAGCGCGAGTGCCAGCAGCGCGTAGCAGAGATATTTGCCGGTCAGCGCCACGATAAAGGGCGGCACGTAGAATGCGCTCGTAGGCGAAACAACCAGGTTGAGCAGCGGCACGATGATGGCCGCCGCCAGCAGGATGAGGATGGTGATGGCGATGCGGCGGTCCGCGCCCGCGGCGAAGAAGCGTCCCGACATCATGCTTCCACCGCCCTGCCCTTGAGCGCGAACAGGCCGCGCGGGCGCTTCTGGATGAACAGGATGATCAGCACCAGCACGACGATCTTGCCGAGCACCGCCCCGGCATAGGGTTCGAGGAACTTGTTGACGATGCCCAGCGAAAAGGCGCCGACCAGCGTGCCCCACAGATTGCCGACGCCGCCGAAAACGACGACCATGAAACTGTCGATGATGTAGCCGCGGCCGAGATTGGGCGAGACATTGTCGATCTGGCTGAGCGCCACGCCGGCAATGCCGGCAATACCGGAGCCGAGCGCGAAGGTCAGCGCATCGACCCATGGCGTCCTGATGCCCATCGAGGCGGCCATGCGGCGGTTGGCGGTGACGGCGCGCATCTGCAGCCCCCAGGGGGTGCGCTTCATCACATAGAGCAGCATCGCGAAGACGGTGAGCGCGAAGACCAGGATCCAGAGCCGGTTCCAGGTGATGGCAAGCTGGCCGACATCGAACGAACCCGACATCCAGGAGGGATTGCCGACCTCCTGGTTGGTTGGCCCGAAGATCGAGCGCACTGCCTGCTGCAGGATCAGCGAAACGCCCCATGTCGCCAGCAGCGTCTCCAGCGGCCGGCCGTAGAGGAAGCGGATAACGCCGCGCTCGATGGCGAAGCCGACAAGCCCCGCGACCAGGAAGGCAAGCGGCAGTGCGATCACCAGCGACCAGTCGAACAGGCCGGGAAAGGACGTGCGGATCACCTGCTGGACGACGAAGGTCGTGTAGGCGCCGAGCATCACCATCTCGCCATGCGCCATATTGATGACGCCCATGACGCCGAAGGTGATGGCAAGCCCGATCGCCGCCAGCAGCAGCACCGAGCCCAGCGAAATGCCGTACCAGATGTTCTGTCCGGCGTCCCACAGGGCCAGTGTCGAATCGATGTTGGCGATTGCCGCTGCCGCGGCTTCCTTTGCTGCGCCCGAGGCATTGGCCTCTACCGAGGTAAGCAGCGATACCGCATCGCGGTCGCCGCGCGCGCCGATCAGGGCGATTGCCGCGAGCTTGTCGGCCTCCGGCCGATCCGAGCTCAGAATCGACGCGGCACGAGCCTGTTCCAGCAAGGTCTTGACACTGGCGACCGTCTCATTGGCGATCGCGGCATCGAGCGGCTCGATGTTTGCGGCATCGGGCGTCTTGAACATGGTGTCGGCGGCGGCGAGCCGCACGGCCGGATCCTTGGCGCCGAGCGTCAGCGTGCCCAGCGCATCGCGGATGGCGCGGCGCAGCGTGTTGTTGACCTTGATCTTGGTGATGTCGTCCTTGGCCGCTTCACCGGATGATTCACCGCTCAGCGGGTCGAAAAGCTGGACCCGTTCGCCGACTTCCTTGCCGACGAAGACCAGGGAATCGACCTTGCGGACGTAAAGATTACCATCGGCCAGCGCCGCAAGCGGCCGCTCCACCGCCGGATCGCCTGTGGCCGCCAGGTCGTGAACGACAGCTCCCGTCTCCGAAAAACCCTTGGCGGCGGCGAACTTGGCGATGATGCCACGCAGATCGGCTTCGCCAGCGCCCGACGACGACAGCGTCGCCAGCAAGAACAGCAGCGTCAGGCCAAGTGCGCGGAAAAGGTTCATCGGCGTCAGGCGACTCTTCTGGGTTGAGTTGGACGTCCGGACGGCGGAGGAACCGTCCGGACGCTCGCGGTCATGGGCATGGACTTAACAGTCCAGACCGGGTCATGGACTTAACAGTCCAGACCGGGGGCATGGACTTAGAAGTCCAGACCGAGTCATGGACCTGAAGGTCCAGCCCGGGCGGATCAGTTTGTGCCCTTGCCGCCGCATTTGCCGGTGGCGACATTGAAGTTGCCGCAGGACAGAGGCGCCCGCCAATCGGAGATCAGGTCTTTGGAATCGGGCAGGTAATCCGACCACTCGTCGCCCATCACCAGCCCCGGCGTGCGCGAGACCGTCTCGAACTGGCCGTCTGCCTGGATTTCACCGATCAGCACCGGCTTGGTGATGTGATGGTTCGGCATCATCGTCGAATAGCCGCCGGTCAGGTTCGGTACCGAGACGCCGACCATGGCGTCGATCACCTTGTCCGGATCGGTGGTGCCGGCCTTCTCGACCGCCTTCACCCACATGTTGAAGCCGATATAGTGGGCCTCCATCGGGTCGTTGGTGGTGCGCTTGTCGTTCTTGATGAACTTGTGCCAGTCGGCGATGAACTTCTTGTTCTCGGGCGTGTCGACGCTCTCGAAATAGTTCCAGGCGGCGAGATGGCCGACCAGCGGCGCCGTGTCGAGACCGGCAAGCTCCTCCTCGCCGACAGAAAAGGCCATGACCGGGATGTCCTCGGCCTTGATGCCCTGGTTGCCCAGTTCCTTATAGAACGGCACGTTGGCGTCGCCGTTGACGGTGGAGACGACGGCGGTCTTCTTGCCGGCCGAGCCGAACTTCTTGATCGCCGAGACTTCGGTCTGCCAGTCGGAGAAACCGAACGGCGTGTAGTTGACCATGATGTCTTCCGCCGCGACACCCTTGGCCTTCAGATAGGCCTCGAGGATCTTGTTGGTGGTGCGGGGATAGACATAGTCCGTGCCTTCCAGCACCCATCGCTTCACCGAGCCGCCATCCTCGCTCATCAGATAGTCGACGGCCGGAATGGCCTGCTGGTTCGGCGCCGCGCCCGTATAGAACACGTTGCGCTCGCTCTCCTCGCCCTCATACTGGACGGGATAGAACAGGATGTTGTCGAGTTCCGAAAACACCGGCAGCACCGATTTGCGCGACACCGAGGTCCAGCAGCCGAACACCGCCGCGACCTTGTCCTTGGAGATCAGCTCGCGCGCCTTCTCGGCGAAGAGCGGCCAGTTGGACGCCGGATCGACGACGACCGCTTCGAGCTTTTTGCCGAGCAGGCCGCCCTTGGCGTTCTGCTCGTCGATGAGCATCAGCATGGCATCCTTCAGCGTCGTCTCCGAAATCGCCATCGTGCCGGACAGCGAATGGAGGATGCCGACCTTGATCGTGTCGTCGGCCGCCTTCGCGGGCGCCGACATCGACAGGCCGGCAGCGACCACCCCCGCCGAAAACATTTTTGTTATTGTCGAGAAATTACCCCTCATGCCTGACACTCCCAAGCTGATTGATTGCAACGCAACACTACGAAGCAACCCCCATGCCAATCGCCGAGGCGGTCTCGCGGGAGAAGTTAATGCTCAATATTATCAGTGGGTTGACATATCGTACTTAGAGAAATCGTGAGGGCCGGTTAAAAATTGGTTGAGAGAAATTTGCGCAGCGCACACGGGTTTTGCCTAATTTTCGTCCAATTTTTCCAAATGCCTAGATTTTGATCTCCGCAAGAGGGCAGCACGCGACAATATTGCGGCACGGCACACAAATGGGGCAAGTTCGCTCCTCAACCGAGCGACGTCATGGCATCCGGAATTTCACGCATCTCTACCGGCCTATTGTTTCTGGCGGCGGCGACCGGGGCGGCGCGAGCCGACTTCAGCGACGGCAAGATGCCCGACGGCATTTATCATTGCGAGGTCTACCTGCTCGGCATGTTCCTCAACCTCGGCGACATCACCATCAAGGGAAATGTCTATACCGGCCCAGTCACCTTCGGGACGGCCCAGCAGGGCTACAATTACCAGATGGACGCAAACGGGGTCATCTCCTGGCTGGGACCGCTCGGCGGCTACACCGCCGGCGGCAACTCGTTGTCGCTCACTCAGGCGACTCTGGATGGTCAGGGCCCGCCCTCATTCGACATCATCATGAGACAGCCCGACGGCGCCTTCACCGCCTCGACCTGCACGAAGGACTGAAATGTCCGTTCGGAATTGCACCAGGAATTGGAACGGCTCGGCGGGCCTGTCACGCACCGGGCCGCTCGGCGGCGGCGATTTCCAACGCCAGCCGCGTCATGTCGGCAAAAAGATCCTGGCGCTCTGCATATTGGGTCTGTTCGCCGCTGTCGATATTGTCGACCACCGTGCAGATCGATAGCGCACGGGCGCCGAAATGCCTGGAGATCCGATAAAGCGCACTGGTCTCCATGTCCACGGCAAGCGCGCCGGCTGCCTGCGCATCTGCAAAACGGGCGCGTCCCTCCGGATGGTGGAAGACGTCGCTGCATGCCGTCAGCCCGGCACGATGGTCGATGCCGAGTTCGGCCGCCTTCGCCAATGCGCGAGCAAACAGCGCCGGGTCCGGCCCGGCAGCAGCGTCATAGAGGCCGAAAACTTGACCGCTTCGGGCGCTTTCGGGCCGCACCGATTGCGAGATGACGAGGCTGCGCAGTTTTACGTCAGCGGTCAGCCCGCCGCAGGTGCCGGTACGGATCAAAGTCCGCACGCCGTAGCCGTCAAGCAGCTCATGCGCATAGATCAGAAAGGAAGACCCGCCGATGCCTGTCGCCTGGATGCTGATCGGCTGACCACGAAACTGGCCAGTGAAGCCAAGGGCACCGCGTCGGCGGTTGATGCAGCGTGGGGCCTCCAGGAATGTCATGGCCATCCATTCGGCGCGCTGGGGGTCGCCCGGCAACAGCACAATGTCGGCGTAGTCACCCTTGCTGGCTTCGATATGTGGCGTCAACAGCTCGTCCCTGCCGTTTCATCCACAATCATGGCCTTGTCGCAGTATTGCGCAAGAGGCATTCGGGAACGCTAATACACGGAAACTTCGTTTCAGGGCGACAATATCACGAAAACAAAGAGTTAAAGCGGTCGGCGACTCCATCAAAGCTGAACTGTTCTAGGACGTAGACTCATAAGCACGGAGCCACAGCCGCATCGAGGCGAGCTGGACCATGGCGAGGAAGTTGGCGGCGAGCTTGTCGTAGCGGGTGGCGACACGCCGGAAGTGCTTCAGCTCAGAGAAGAACCGCTCGATCAGGTTGCGCTCGCGATAGAGCCGCTTGCTGAAGCAAGGCTTCACTTGGTTGCTTTCGGCGGGATGTTCGGCCGCCGGTCAGGCCGAGCCGCCCCAATTGCAGGCTGATGAAGACGCGCGGCGCGTCTTCATCAGCCGACGCATTCGAAGCGCTCATGATACGAAGCCGGTTGAGCGCGAAAGCTCCTCCCACGCGCTGATTTCGTCCCGCATCGCGTCGAGCTTCTGGTCGACCAGCCCCAGCGCGTCGTCGCCCAGGAACAGCCGTACCGGGGGGTTCGCAGCATCGACCAGCACGAGCAACGCCTGCGCGGCCTTGGCCGGATTGCCCGGTTGGTTGCCGCTCTTGGCCTGTCGCGCGGCGCGCACCGGGTCCATGACCGCGTCATAGTCGGCAATGCAGCGCGGCGTGCGATCCATCGAGCGTCCTGCCCAATCCGTGCGGAATTGGCCGGGAGCGAGCGCCGTCACCCGAATTCCAAAGCCTGCCACTTCCTTGCCGAGCGCTTCGGAAATGCCTTCGAGCGCGAATTTGCTTCCGCAATAGAAGGCGATCCCGGGCATGGTGATGAAGCCGCCCATGGACGTGACGTTGATGATATGGCCGCAACGCCGCTCGCGCATGCCCGGCAGCACCGCCTTGATCATCGCGACCGGCCCGAAGACGTTGGCGGCGAACTGGCGCTGGAGATCGTCCATGGAGGACTCCTCCAGCACGCCCTCATGGCCGTAACCGGCGTTATTCACCAGCACGTCGATTGGACCCGCCTGCCGTTCGGCCGCGGTGACAGCCGTCGGGACCGTCTCGAAATCGGTCATGTCCAGCAAGAGCGGGTGGGCGCGATCGGGCGCGAGCGCGGCGAAGATCTCGGCGTCGGCCTCCCGCCGCACGGTGCCGATCACCCGATGGCCCGCTTCAAGCGCGCCTCTTGCAAATGCTCGCCCCAGCCCGGAGCTTACACCGGTTATAAGGAATGTCTTAGGGGTGGAAGTCATGATTCAACTCCAGGCTATGATTGAAACTATATCATGATATAGATAGCAGCATGACACCGAACAAGACCAAGGTCGCTCCGACCGCCACGCGGGGTGAGCCGCTTCGCCAGCGTGTGATCGATGCGGCGGAGCGACTGCTCCGACAGGGTAAGGCCGATTTCTCGATGCGCGACCTCGCCACCGAAGCCGGCGTCAGTTTCGCGACGCCGTTCAATCAGTTCGGGAGCAAGGCCGCGATCATGCACGCCCTTTCGCGGCGGCGGATCGATACGATGGCCCAGCGCTTTGCCGGGATGTCACCGCCTGCCGATGCCGCCGGCCGCGTGCTGTTGGCCATCGATACGGCGGTCGAGGTGATGCTGGAGGAGCCGGAGATAAACCGGGCCGTGATGGGGTGGATCGGCACGGCCGGCCCGTCCCCCGGAAAGGTCCTGGCGCACTCCGCAACCTTGTGGTCGCTGGCCCTTGGAGCGGGCGAAGGCTTGGTCGCGGCCAGCAGGCAGGAGGCGCTGCGCAGTTTGCCGGAGCAGCTCGCATTTGCCTTTCGTGGGGTTCTGTCGTTCTGGACCGCCGGCGAACTGCCGGATGAGGCGCTTGCCTCGAAGGCGCGAGAGATCGCAAAAACCTTGCTGCTCGGATTTGCTGAACGGCCGCTATTCGGCGATTCCGCCTCCTAAGCTGCCCTCCGGGGAACCACCAATCTCGGCCATTCGCGACTTATGGGTTCACGGCTTAAGACTCCAGCATGTCCTTGACGATCGTCGCCAACTGCTTGAGCGAAAACGGTTTCGGCAGGAATCCGAAATGCGCGTCCGCCGGCAGGTTCCTGGCGAAAGCATCCTCGGCATAGCCGGACACGAAGACGAATTTGATGTCCGGCTGGCGCTTGCGCAGCTCGCCGAGCAGCGTCGGCCCGTCCATCTCCGGCATCACCACATCCGAAACCACGATGTCGACCTTGCCGCCGAGCGCTTCGAACACTTCCAGCGCCTCGACCCCGGAGGACGCCTCGTGCACGGTATAGCCGCGCGAGGTCAGTGCCCGCATGCCGCCCATGCGCACCGCATCCTCGTCCTCGACCAGCAGCACAGTGGCCGACCCCGACAAATCCTTGCCTGTCTCGGCCGACTTGGCAGGCACCGCTGCCGGTGCTTCCCCGGATTCGTCTGCCTTCTTCGCCTCGGCGATGTGGCGCGGCAGGAAAATGCGGAAGACCGAACCCTTGCCGACCTCGGAATCGCAGAAGATAAAGCCGCCGGTCTGCTTGATGATGCCGTAGACCATGGACAGGCCAAGGCCGGTGCCCTTGCCGACCTCCTTGGTGGTGAAGAACGGTTCGAATATCTTCTTCAGCACGTCGGGCGCGATGCCGCTGCCGGTGTCTTCGACCTCGGCCACCACATAGTCTGCCGGAGTGAGTTCGCGGTAGGGGAAGGTCTTGCACTCCTCGGCGGTCACATTGCGGGTGCGCACCGTGAGGTCGCCGCCCGCCGGCATTGCATCGCGCGCGTTGACCGCCAGGTTGACCACCACCTGCTCGAACTGGCCGATATCGACCTTGACCGGCCAAAGATCGCGACCGTGGTCGATCTTCAGCTTAATGTCGTTGCCGACCAGACGGGCGAGCAACATCCTGAGATCGGCGAGCACGTCGGTGAGGTTCAGCACTTCCGGCCGCAGCGTCTGCTTGCGCGAAAACGCCAGCAACTGCCGCACCAGCGAGGCTGCCCGGTTGGCATTCTGCTTGATGTTCATGATGTCGGGGAAGGATGGGTCCGACGGCCGATGGTTGGTCAGAAGCAGGTCAGACGCCATGATGATGGCGGTCAGCACATTGTTGAAGTCGTGCGCGATGCCGCCGGCAAGCTGGCCGACCGCCTGCATCTTCTGGCTTTGCGCCATCTGCCCTTCAAGCGCCTTCTGCTCCGTCGTCTCGACGGCGTAGACGATGGCCGACTCCTCGGCCCCCTCGCCGCCTGTGCCGTCGGCGACCGCATTGACGTAGAAACGGATGTGGCGCTCCTCGTTGCCGGGGAGGAGCGTGTCGATCGGCTCGATATCGGCCTGCCGCTGCCTTGCCTTTTCGAAGGCCGCGGCAAAGGCCGGGCGGTCACGTTCGTGGATGACCGTGTCGAGCCGCATGCGGCGGTCGACGGCGTCCCGGTCGACGACCGATGAAAACAGCGAAAGGAACGGCGCATTGGTGCGCAGGATGCGCCCGCTGGCGTCGACGCCGGCGATTGCCATCGGCGTCGAATTGAAGAAGCGGGTAAAGCGCACTTCCGAGGCGCGCAGGTCCGCCGAGGCGTCCTCGCCTTGCGTGCGGTTGAGCACGATCGTGCGCGTCGGACCGTTGAGACCTTCGCGGCTGGCTGAAACGCGATGCATGAAGCGCACCGGCAGCGCCTCGCCCGTCATCGTCGTGAGGTCGAGATCGATGACCGCGTTGCGCGTCGTGCCGGGGTCGGCCTTGACCGAGCGCACCAGCGCCATGCCGTCGCCGGCGACGATCTCCGGCAGGGAGACGGCGCCGGGCGTGAAGCTGGCAAGGTCGATACCCAGCCATTCGGCGAGCGTGGCGTTGATGTAGGTGACGCGGCCTTCCTGGTCGGCGGAAAAGAAGCCGGCGGGCGCGTGGTCGAGATGATCGATCGCCTTCTGCAGGTCCAGGAAGAAACGCTCCTGCTCGGCGCGTTCCTGCGAAATATCGGCAAGTTGCCAGGCGAGCATCGGCAGCCGCTGGCCCGGCACGCTGAAGGTGCGGGCGCGGGCGCGATACCAGCGCGCGCCGGGCTCAGCGCCGGGCTTGATCGACTGCGCGAGCCGAAACTCGCCGTCGCCCGGCTGGCCGTCACGCAGGCCGGAGGCCAGTCGGTAGATGGTGACCGAAGCTTCCGGAACATCCGAAAGCAGCCCTTCGACCGTCTTCAGGTCGGCCGCGGAAGAGGCTCCGGTCATATCGGCATAGGCGCGGTTGGCATAGACCACGCGGCCCTTGGTGTCCGTCACCAGAAGGCCCTGCGACATCGAATCGACGAATGCCTTCGACAGTTCGTCGCCCGTCGAGCGCGGCGTGATCTGCACGAAGCCGATTGCCGTGGCGAACAGGAAGCCGACGCCGATCATCGCCAGCACGCCGAGCATCCCCAGCAGGAAAGGGTCGCCGAGCCGCTCGCGGAACAGGCCGAAAACGATCGCGGCCCCCGTCAGGACGGCAATGAAGATGACGAGCCGGGTGACGGCGCCGGGCCGCGTGTTCTGATCGACGATCGGTACCGGATAGAAATCGCCGCGCGCTTCCTTGGCCATGTGCCCCCTGCTCTTGAAGTCCGGTGTTCCGATACTCGCCGCAAATATGTGCCGACGCCCGCCCCTGTCGGGTTGAATCATATTCTCCTGGTCGCGAAAAGGCCCGCGCCGCAAATGTCAGATAAAAATGATGTCGGCCGGCCCTCCTGTGTTTCAAGCTGTTCATGAAGCGTGAAAGGCAACTTGCGGTAGCCTGCCGCAACGGTCTAGTGTCGCGTCACTTCCAAACCGATCAGGGGGAACCAATGCTGCAATGGCTGGATAGCGTAGCGGGCCCCGGCTATGTAGCGGCACTGCTGTGGACCTTCGCGGCGCTGGTCCTGCTGGTCATCGTCCTCATCATCGTCAAACTCGTCCGCAACCTGACCTTCGGCACCTTTGTCGCGGGCGGCCGGAACCGCAAGACGCGGCTTGCGGTCATGGACGCCACCGCCGTCGACAGCCATCGCCGCCTGGTGCTGGTGCGCCGCGACGACATCGAGCATCTGCTTTTGATCGGCGGCCCGACCGATGTCGTCGTCGAGCGTGACATCCGCCTTTCTGCGCCACGCCGTCCCGCGCTGACCGGAGATGGCGGCTCGCAGCAGCCTGTCGCGGTGGCAAAGCCGCGTCCGCCTCAGCCCACCCCGGCGCCGGCGAGACAGGCACCTGCTCCGCAGCCGGTGAACGCAACGCCGCCCGCCCGTCAGCGCGCTCCGGAGCCGCCGAAGCCGGCTGCTGCGCAGGGCTATCAGCCGACCAATGTCATGCCGCTGCCTTCCTACGGCTCCGCAAACGCCAATGCCGTCCGGCATGCCCCGCCTCCGGCTTCACCACCACCGGGGCAGGAAAGCATCGACGAAACGCTGATGAAGGAACTCGAGGTTTCGCTCGACCAGCCCCGCTCGAGCAGCCCGGCGAATAAGCCGGTGGCAAAAACACCGCCGTCGCTCGACGATGAGATGACCAGGCTTCTGGGCGAACTCTCCAGCCAGAAAAGATGAGCTTGCGCCCGGCCCGAAAAACCGATCGGGGTTTGAGCGCATCACCCGGGTCTGAAAAAGAAATGGCCGGAAAACCGGCCATTTCGACAGCGATATCGCTGAAATCTTCTTGAATGCAGACCGCAGACTAGTCGTCGCGATAGACCTTCTCACGGCGCTCGTGCCGCTCCTGCGCTTCGATCGACAAGGTTGCGATCGGGCGAGCATCCAGCCGCTTCAGCGCGATCGGTTCGCCGGTCTCCTCGCAATAGCCGTAAGTGCCTTCCTCGATCCGCTGTAAGGCCGAATCGATCTTTGCGATGAGTTTCCGCTGGCGGTCACGCGCCCGGAGTTCGATGGCGCGGTCGGTTTCCGAAGAGGCGCGGTCGGCTAGATCGGGATGATTGGCGTTTTCCTGCTGCAGGATTTCGAGAGTTTCGCGCGCTTCGCGCAATATGTCATTCTTCCAGGTGACGAGCTTTGAGCGGAAGTAGGATTTCTGCCGCTCGTTCATGAACGGCTCGTCTTCGGAGGGTACGTAATCGGCGGTAACGGCATCGTTCATTCGACTCACCCAAACAGCCCCAAATTTGGCGCCTATATATTCGCGGTCAAACGCCTGCACAAGCGCAATCGATTACCGATTCACGCAATTGTTAATCTGCCTCGATGAGCGCGATTGGGGTGATTCGGGCTGGTCTTAGGCACTGAATCCTTGGAACTGGCGGCCGCCGGCTGATGATTCGTCATGTCCGAAAAACGACTGCCATTGTGCGCCGCGCCGTTCTTGTGGCTAATCACGGCACGGTTCGGGCTGTTGGCACGGTGGAGGTTGGGTGAGCAGGCTTTATCTGTTGAGGCACGCCAGGGCCGGATGGGCGCTGCCCGGCATGCGTGATTTCGATCGCCCGCTCGATGCGTCCGGCCGCGCTGATGCCGAGGCGATGGGCATCGCCATGCGGTCGCGCGCCTATGTACCCGATCTGACGCTTTGCTCCACAGCCCGGCGCGCGAAGGAGACGCTGGAAGGCGTGGCCGGTCGGGCCGACACCGGCCGGGTTCTGTTCGTCGACGCGCTCTATGGCGAGGACGCGGCCGCGTACCTCAGCCTCATCCGGGACAATGGTGGGGTGGGTTCGATGCTGCTCGTCGGCCACAATCCGATGATGGAGGATCTCGCCATGGCGGTGTCCGGCGATGGCGAGGAAAGCGCCCGCGCCATGCTCAATTATGGTTTCCCGACCTCGGGCCTGGCGGTCGTGCGCTTCAGCGGCGACCTTGCCGCGGCCGCCCAGGGTGCCGGCTATCTCGAGGCATTCCTGACGCCGGCCGACCTCTGACGCCATTCCAAACCAGCACGGCAACGCCTATATCGGACCTGTCGCAGCCTCGAGAAACAATTTTGGCATCATCGCTGACCACTTTCACCGACGAGGCGAGAATTGCCCTCGACACGCTTTCGGGCCGCGCCAGCGGGCTTTTTTCGCCGTCGCTGCGGCTGGGCGTCACGGGGCTTTCCAGGGCGGGCAAGACGGTTTTCATCTCGGCCCTGGTCCACAACCTTATTCACGGCGGGCGCCTGCCGCTGTTCGAGGCGCAGAAATCCGGGCGCATCGCGCGCGCTTTCCTCGAAGAGCAGCCCGACGACGCGGTGCCGCGATTTCAGTACGAGGACCATATCGCCGCCTTGGTGAACGACCGGGTCTGGCCCGATTCGACACGCGCCATCTCCGAATTGCGGCTGACCATCGAATATGAATCGG
Organism: Mesorhizobium sp. BR1-1-2; assembly: GCF_020165435.1. Lineage (NCBI taxonomy): Bacteria > Pseudomonadati > Pseudomonadota > Alphaproteobacteria > Hyphomicrobiales > Phyllobacteriaceae > Mesorhizobium > Mesorhizobium sp. BR1-1-2. The sequence goes on along the minus strand of NZ_JAIUID010000023.1, from coordinate 15,158 downwards.
CCTCCGGCTGGAACAGGATGTTTTCCTCCGGAAAACTGTCGGTCGACATCGTCGACTATCCCGGCGAATGGCTGCTCGACCTGCCACTGCTCGCCAAATCCTTCGCCGATTTTTCGCGCGAAGCCTTTGAAATGGCTGCGTTGCCGGTACGCGAGGACCTGTCCCGGGCCTGGCGGGCGCTATCGGCCGAGATCGACCCGAACGCCGATGCCGAAGAGATGACGGCGCGCCGCCTGGCCGAGGATTTCGCAGCCTATCTCAAAGCCTGCAAGCTCGACGAGCGGGCGCTTTCGACCTTGCCGCCGGGCCGTTTCCTGATGCCTGGCGATCTCGAAGGCTCGCCCGCATTGACCTTCGCGCCTCTGGCCGGCCTGGGCGACAAGCGCCCGCGCAGCGGCTCGCTGCACGCCATGATGGAAAGGCGCTACGAGGCCTACAAGACCCACGTCGTCAAACCGTTCTTCCGCGAACACATCACCCGGCTCGACCGCCAGATCGTGCTGATCGACGCCATGCAGGCGCTGAACGCCGGCCCCGGAGCCATGGCCGACCTGGAGCGCGCGGTGACCGAGATCCTGGCCTGTTTCCGTCCTGGACGCGGGAGCTTCCTCACCGATCTTTTCTCGCGGCGCATCGATCGTATCCTGATCGCCGCCACCAAGGCCGATCACCTGCATCACGACAGCCATGACCGCTTGCAGGCGATCGTGCGGCGGCTGGCAGACCGCGCCGTGGCGCGGGCGAATTTCACCGGCGCCGGCGTCGACGTCGTCGCCATGGCGGCGGTGCGCGCAACACGGGAAGGCACCGTCAAACAGGGCCGCGAGACATTGCCGGTCATCATCGGCACACCGCTCGCGGGCGAGACGATCAATGGCGACACCTTTGACGGGAAAGCTGAAACAGCCATATTTCCCGGTGATTTACCGGAGAAAATTGATGCCGTCTTCGAAGCCCCCGAGGGAGCTCACAGGCAGGACAATACCGACCCGGCAATCCGCTTCGTGCGTTTTCGCCCGCCAAAACTCGAGCGCACGGCCGAGGGCGTCACGCTGTCGCTGCCGCATATCCGGCTCGACCGTGCCTTGCAGTTCCTGATTGGAGACCATCTGGCATGACCGCGCCCCGCAAGCCGGCGGCATTCCGCATCGAACCGGAGGCCACATCGCAGCAGGACGCGGCGCAGACACGCCGTGCCCAGGCCGGGGCGCCGGAGGCGCGCCGTGTCCAGACCGACACACAGCGCAAGCCCCGCGCGGTGAAGAGCGATGTCGCGCTGGTCATCCCGTCGGAGATCGACGTGTTCGACGAGCCGGACATCGTTGCCGCCGAACCGCCGCCGGCGGTCGCTCGCAGGGAACGTTCATTGCTTGGCTCCATCTTCTTCGGCGCGTTCGGGGTGCTGGTTTCGCTGGCCGTCGGCCTGTGGACCGATCGGCTCATTCGCGATCTGTTCGCGCGCGCCGAGTGGCTGGGTTGGCTGGCCGCCGGGATGGCGGCCATCGCCCTGCTGGCGCTGGTGGTGATCCTGATTCGCGAGTTCCTGGCGATCGCCCGGCTTGCCGAGGTCGAAAAGCTGCAGAAGCGTGCGCTCGATGCGATTGCGCGCGACGATCCCAAGGCGGCGCGATTGGTGGTCGACGAACTGTCGGCGTTCGTCGCAGCCAAACCCGAAACGGCTGCCGGCAGGCGCGCGCTGGCCGATCTGCGCGACGAGATCATTGATGGCGCCAATCTGGTGCGTCTCGCTGAAGCGGAGATCCTGGGTCCTCTCGACGCCAGGGCCAAGATCATGATCCTGGAAGCCGCCAAACGCGTGTCGCTGGTGACGGCCGTCAGTCCCCGTGCCCTCGTGGACGTGGCCTATGTCGTGTTCGAGGCCGGGCGCCTCATCCGGCGCCTTTCGGAACTCTACGGCGGGCGGCCGGGAACGCTGGGTTTCTTTCGCCTGGCGCGCAGCGTGCTGGCGCATCTGGCGGTCACCGGTTCGATCGCCGTCGGCGACAGTTTCGTCCAGCAGATCGTCGGCCACGGCCTGGCCGCGCGCCTCTCGGCCAAGCTCGGCGAAGGCGTCGTCAACGGCATGATGACGGCGCGCATCGGCATCGCCGCGATGGAGACGGCGCGCCCCCTGCCCTTCAGTACGGCAAAACGGCCGGGACTGGGCGATTTCCTCTCCGCGCTGACATCGTTCGCAAGCAGGAAGGAAAGGGAGAACACCCCGCCTGGCAAGTGAACGACGACCCTGGCAGTGACGAAGCATTAACCAATCTTGTTCATGGTCGCACTGGTTCCAAAACAGCCTCTTTGTTGCCGGGTGTCGTCGATGAAAAGCGTAATTCTGTCCAGCCTGTTGCCCCTGGCGGTCGCGATCACCACTGTCGCCGGCATTGCCGCACAGGCGTCCGCGGCGGAGCCGGACAAGCAGTTCTTCCGGTCCGCCGAAGGCAAATGGGTGGGCCCGGGCGAGATCGTCGCCGGCAAATACAAGGGCACGAAGTTCAATTGCAGCTTCACCGGCTCGACGCCCGACGGCAAGATGGGCATGACGCTCGACGGCGGCTGCCGGGTCGGCATGTTCACCCAGCCGATGTCGGCCAAGATCGAGCGCAAGGGTCGCGATTATAAGGGCTCCTTCATGGGCGGCGCGGCCGGTGCCGGCCTCGATATCATCGGCGGCAATGTGGTCGACGCCCGCAAGGTGGTGTTCACCATCAACCGCAACCAGCTGCGCGGCGTCATGCAGGCCCGCATCCCCGACGACAATTCGATGACGGTGACAGTTGCCGTCCGCGTCGCGGACCAGCTGGTGCCGGTGATCGGCATGAGCCTGAAGCGGGTCGACGCGATCGAAGTCGGCTCCATCGCGCCGAACTGAGCGGGTATCAACCGCCTGTAACCAACCACGAAAAAGAGGCGGCGGCCCATCGCCGCAGCCTCCTTTGAAGACGTCGAGGACGATCAGCCCTTGATCGCCGCCGTCACCTCGTCATAGGCCTTGCAGGCGTCGGCCAGGGTCGTGGTGCCCTGATATTTGGTCGTCACCTCTTGCACCTTGGCCGTCAGATCGGCCGCCTTGGACGGATCCTTGGTAACCGCCTCCTGCAGCGCGGCGGCCATGTCCTGCGCCTTCTTGGTCGCGACCTCGGCAGTGCACTCAGGCGCCTTGGAGCAAGCCGAACCGGCAAGCACCGCCAGGCCGACGGCAACAAGCAAAAACTTCTTCATGTCAGTCATCTCCTCAAAAAGGGCGCGACTTGATCGTCACACCCTCCACTGGCCGAAGCCGAGCGTGCTTAACCTCCGATTGCAGCCGGATGCAACGCGGTCTCGCGCTCAACTTGCGTAACGTGCCTGCAACATTACCCGCCGGCGGGATTCGGGCTGTTACATGCTCACCGAAGCCCCTATCCTTGGGACACTGGCGCCCGATCGAGGCGTCTTGACCCGACCGCACAGGCTGCGGTCCTCAAACGAGCGGAATGGCGGGAAATGGCGGCAGAGGCAGCGGGCAGCGAGCTTGTTCAGGTGGTGGCGCTGCTCGCCGCTGGTGTTGTCGCCGTTCCCATCTTCAAGCGTATGGGCCTGGGCTCGATTCTCGGCTATCTGGCCGCGGGCGTGGTGATCGGCCCGTTCGGCATCGGTGTGTTTTCCGAATCGGGAGCCATCCTCCACGTCGCCGAGCTCGGCGTCGTCATGTTCCTGTTCATTATCGGGCTGGAGATGCAGCCGTCGCGGCTCTGGGGCTTGCGACGCGAGATCTTCGGCCTGGGCGCGCTTCAGGTCGGGGTCTGCGCGGTCTTGCTGACCGGTGTGGGAATAGCCGGGGGCTTTTCCATCGCGCAATCCTTCGTCGCCGGAGCCGGCTTCGTGCTGACCTCGACGGCGATCGTCATGCAGCTTCTGGAAGAGCGCGGCGAAATCGCCTCGCCCAAGGGCCAGCGCATCGTCTCCATCCTGCTGCTGGAGGATCTGGCCATCGTGCCGCTGCTGGCCCTGATCGCGTTCCTGGCGCCAGGGGGCACCGACACCGGCCTGTCGGAGCGGCTGGCCGAGGTCGGCATCGGCCTTGCCGCGATCATCGGCCTGGTGCTGGCCGGACGCTTTCTGCTCAACCCTTTCTTCCGCATCCTGGCGGATGCCCGCGCCCGCGAGGTGATGACGGCGGCCGCCCTTCTGGTCGTTCTCGGATCCGCGCTTGCCATGCAGCTCAGCGGCCTGTCGATGGCGATGGGCGCGTTCCTGGCCGGCGTGCTGCTGTCCGAATCGACCTTCCGCCACCAGCTCGAAGCCGACATCGAACCGTTTCGCGGCATCCTGCTCGGCCTGTTCTTTCTCGCCGTGGGCATGTCGCTCGATCTGCATGTGGTGGTTCAGAACTGGCGGCTGATCGCCGTCTATGTCGTTGCCTACATGGTCATGAAGGCGCTCGGCATCTACATCGTCGCCCGCATCCTGAAGTCGGGCCATCGCGAGGCGCTGGAACGCGCCGTCTTCATGGCGCAAGGCGGCGAATTCGCCTTCGTCCTCTATTCGGCTGCCGCTTCCGTCGGCATCATCGACGGCCAGGCCAACGCGACGCTGACGGCCATCGTCATCATCTCCATGGTGCTGACGCCGCTGGCGATCGTCGCGTTGCGGTATCTGACGCCGCGCGACGAGCTGTCGCTGGATGGCGTCGACGTCGCCGAAGGGCTGACCGGCAGCGTGCTGATCATCGGATTCGGCCGCTTCGGCCAGATCGCCAGCCAGCCATTGCTGCTGCGCGGCATCGACGTGTCGATCATCGACAACGATGTCGAGATGATCCAGGCGGCGGCCGATTTCGGCTTCAAGGTCTATTACGGCGACGGCACGCGGCTGGACATCCTGCACGCCGCCGGTGCCGGGCGTGCACGCGCCGTGCTCATCTGCGTCGACAAACCCGATGCAGCCGTGCGCATTGCCGAGCTCGTCAAAGCCGAGTTTCCCTTGCTCACCGTGCTGGCGCGCGCCTTTGACCGAGGCACCGCGCTACAGCTCATCCGTACCGGCGTCGACTACCAGCTGCGTGAAACATTCGAATCGGCGCTGGTTTTTGGCGGTTCGACGCTGGAGGCCCTTGGCGTCGACCCGGAAGACGTCGCCGAGGTGGTAGAGGACGTCCGCCGCCGCGACACCGCCCGCTTCGAGACGCAACTCGCCGAAGGCATCCGCTCCGGACAGCGCTTCCTGAAGGGCAATATCGGCACGCCGATCCCGACGCCGCTCTCCACGCCGCGCCGTCCCGGCCAGGCGCTCAACGAGGAAACGGCCGGCGTTCTGCACAAGTCCGAGCCGGCGGATCGATAGGAGAAAAGCATGGATTTGGACAGCAGAGCCCTGTCGGTAACCAGATTCTGGCGTGATGCCGGAGCGGACGCATGGTTCGAAAAAAGCGATGTTTTCGACGGCGATTTCCGCAATCGCTTTCTTGAGCTGCACTACGCGGCTGCACGGCGCGAATGCGACGACTGGTCGGAGCATGCCGAAGGCTCGCTGGCGTTGATGATCCTGCTCGATCAGTTTCCGCGCAACTGCTTTCGCGGCACCGGCCACATGTACGCCACCGACCCGCTGGCGAAGCATTTCGCCCGAAAAGCGGTAGCGGCCGGCCAGGACCTGGCGCTCGAACCGGAGCTGCGGGTGTTCCTGTATCTGCCGTTCGAACATTCGGAATTGCTCGCCGACCAGGAACGGTCGGTCGAACTCACCGCGGCCAATGCGCCGGACTACCTCAAATACGCCGAGGAACACCTCGACATCATCCGGCGCTTCGGCCGTTTTCCGCACCGCAACAAGATGCTCGGCCGCGAAACCACGCCGGAGGAAAAAGCCTTTCTGGACGATGGCGGGTTCTCAGGCTGACCCTGCTCTAGCCAGCCACCAGTCGCGGCCCGACGGCAGGCGTTCGATGCCGGCCGCATCGACGGCGGCCAGCCGCTCCGAGACGCTTCGCCCGCTTACGGCAAGATCGGGCGCGATCTCGGCCAGCGGCGCCAGCACGAAGGCACGTTCAAGCATGCGCGGATGCGGCACTTCCAGGCCGGTTTCGTGGATGATGCGGTCGCCGAAAACCAGGATGTCGATATCGATCAGGCGCGGCCCCCAGCGCTCCTCGCGCACGCGTTTGAGCTTGCGCTCGGCATCGAGGCACAGGTCGAGCAATGCTCGCGGCGAGAGCCGGGTCGAGAGTTCCGCGGCGGCATTCAGGAAGTCGGGCTGGTCGAGCTTGCCCCAGGGCGGCGTGCGGTAGAGCGAGGACACCGAGGCCACGCGAGTGGCGGGATCGGCGTCGAGCAGGCGCAGCGCCGCCGCCATCGAACTTGCCGGATCGCCGAGATTGCCGCCAAGGCTGAGATAGACGGTGTTACTGCGGCCAGACAACGGTCACCTCGACGTAATCGAGCACGCCGGGCACCGGCGCATTCGGCTTGCGGACCGTGATTTCGGCTTTCCTGATCTGCGGGAAGCGTTCTGTCAGGGCTTTTGCGACTTCCAGGGCCAGCGCCTCGATCAGGAAGCGCCTGTGTCCGGTGATGATCTCCTCGATCACCGTGAAGGCAACGCCGTAATTGACGGTTTCCCCGATGGCATCATCGACCAGCGCGCGCCCGGGCTCCACGGTGAGCGAGGCGTCGACATAGAAGCGCTGGCCGAGCGCCTCCTCCTCGTCCAGCACGCCGTGCCGGGCAAAGAAGGCGCAGTTCTTCAGGCGGATGACATACATGGTTCAGCGTTCCGAAGCAGCGGTTTCGCGCGCCAGCATAGCATCCGCCACGGCCAGCGCGTCCACGTTGATTGCGACATCGTGGACGCGAAACAGGTCGGCGCCCTTCAATCTCAGTATGACGCTCGTTGCCGCAGTCCCGGCCCCTCTTTCGGCGGCATCGCGGCCCGTGACGGTGCCGATGAAGCGTTTTCGCGAGGTTCCGGCCATCAGCGGAAATCCGAGGGCGTTGAGCTCGGAAAACCGCGCCATCAGGTCGAGGTTATCCTCGGCGGTCTCCTTGGCGAAGCCGAAGCCGGCATCGAGAACGATATGATCGTCGGCGATGCCGTACCGGCGGGCGATTTCCAGTGATTTTTCGAGGAACGCGAACTGGTCCGCGATGACGTCGGGCAGTTTCCGGCGATCCCGCCCGGTATGCATGATGATGAGCCCCGCGCCGGTTTCGGCTGCGACACGCGCAATGTCCGGCTCGCGCTGCAAGCCCCAGACGTCGTTGACGATATGCGCCCCGGCCGCGACGGCCAGCCGCGCGGTCTCGGCGCGATAGGTGTCGACCGAAATCAGCACTTCGCCGGAACCCGCCAGCGCCTCGATCACCGGCAGGATGCGCGCCTGCTCCTCGCCTGCCGTGATCGCGGATGCGCCCGGCCTGGTCGATTCACCGCCGACATCGACGACCAGAGCGCCTTCGCCCAGCATGCGGTGCGCCTGGACCAGCGCGGTTTCGGCGGCATCGAACAGACCGCCGTCGGAAAAACTGTCGGGCGTGACATTGAGAATGCCGACCACCACGGCCTTGTCGCCAAGGTCGAGATGACGTCCGTGCGCCAACTGCCATCGCCTCGCCGTCATTGCTCATCAACCATGGGGCTCATCAACCGTGTGGCTCATCAACCATGTGTGATCCGCACCATATCAATTCCGTTGCGCCGGCAATGGCCGTAAAGCAAGGTAGGTCGAGAGGCAACCTGATGACACGAACCCTGCTTTGCGCATTGCTGCTTGCCGCCACCGCCGTTCCGGCGGGTGCGGCCAATCTCGTCAAGACATATAGCTACTTCGCCGTTGGCGGCAGGACGCTGGAAGACATCGAGGCACAGCTTTCCAAACGCGGTCCGCAGGTGAAGAGCACGGGCTCGCGGCATCCCGGCGCCACGCAGATGGCCTTCACCACGCGCATCAGCTATGCCGGGCAGTCCGGCTCCTGCCGGATCGCCGACGCCGCCGTGACCGTCAAGGTCAAGGTCATCCTTCCCGAATGGCGCCGTCCGCGCAAGGCCGACGCGGATGTGCGGCTGTTCTGGGACACGCTGTCGGCCGATATCAAGCGCCATGAGGAACGCCATGTCGAGATCGCCAAGAATCACGCCCGCGAACTGGAAGACGCGCTGAAAGCCGCATACCCGCAGAAGGACTGCGATGCGGCGAAGGCCAAGGCCGCCCAGATCACCGCCGCCATTCTGGCCAGACACGACCGTGCCCAGGTGCAGTTCGATCGTGTCGAAAGCATCAATTTCGAAAGCCGCATCCTGCGGCTCCTGCGTTATCGCGTCGAGCGCATCGGGAACGGCCGGTTGCCGCCGACCTGAATGTCCTGATGCATGTCGCCTAAGGCGGCGATGCGAGCCAACCGGGCCGAAGCGTAGTGCCAGCTTCGAAAAATTTTCGGGCAACGGTCGAAATCGGCCTATACGGGACGACATATCAAGGGTTGGCAAGGGCACGACCTTTCAATCACGAGCATCACGACCGATCGCGCCGCGCATGCAACCCGGCAAGCCCAGCCGATGCACCGGACGGCGCGCAAGCATATGGACGAAGGACTATGGACCAGGCTGTCGACAAGCAGGCCGTGGCGGCCGCGAGCGCGCCGCTGACGGAAAGCGAAAAGAACGCCATTATCGGCGGCGTTCTCCTGTCGATGCTGCTGGCAGCACTTGACCAGACCATTGTGGCGCCGGCCATGCCGACCATCGCGCGAGCGCTCGGCCACGCCGAGTACCTGCCCTGGATCGTGACCGGATATCTCCTGACCGCAACCGCCATGGCGCCGCTCTACGGCAAGATCTCCGACGTCTACGGCCGCCGGCCGACCGTGTACGGCGCGATCCTCATCTTCCTCGCCGGCTCGCTGGTCAGCGCCATGGCGCCCAACATGTTCGTGCTGGTGATCGGCCGCGCGATCCAGGGCGCCGGCGGCGGCGGGCTTTTCGCCCTGGCGCAGACCGTCATCGGCGACCTCGTGCCGCCACGCGAACGGGCACGCTACGCGGCCTGGATCTCGGGCACCTGGGCGGTCGCCAGCATCGCCGGGCCGTTGCTCGGCGGCACGTTCGCCGAACATCTCCATTGGTCGCTGATCTTCTGGATCAACATTCCGCTCGGCATCGTGGCCATGGCCATCATCAACAAGCCACTGCGCAAGCTTCCGGTCGCGGCAAGACAGCACCGCATAGACGGGCTCGGCGCGCTGCTTCTCGTCGCCGCCACGGCCCTGCTGCTTCTGGCGCTGAACTGGGGTGGCAGCGAATATCCCTGGCTCTCGACGGCGATCCTCGGGCTGGTCGCCGGTTCCTTGATCTTGTGGGGCGCCTTTGCGCTGCGCCTGCTGCGCGCAACCGAGCCGCTGATTTCGCTCGAGGTACTGAGCAACCCGATCGTCCTTGCCGGCACGCTCTCCATGTTCCTTCTGCAGGCGGCCAATATCGGCCTGTCTGTCTACCTGCCGGTCTATCTCCAGTCCGTCATCGGCCTGTCGGCGAGCGAATCCGGAACCGCCCTCCTGGGGCTGATGCTCGGCACGGTGGCGGGCGCGACATTCAGCGGGCGCACCATTCCGCGTTTCGTCCATTACAAGCGGATCGCCATGGTCGGATTGGGCTTCGCCGTTCTATGCCTCGGCGTTCTCAGCCTGGTGGCGGGGCACGCCTCGCTGCTGGTTGTCGAGATCCTGACGACGTGCGTCGGGCTGGGCAGCGGAACCACCTTTCCAGTGGCCACGGTGTCTGTTCAGAACGCCGTCGACCCCAGGCACCTCGGCGTCGCCACCGGCGTGCTGACGTTCCTGCGCTCGCTGGGCAGCGCGCTCGGCGTTGCGATCCTCGGTGCGGTCGCACTGGGCAATGGGCTGCCGCTGGCGGGCGAAGGCGCGCAGGCGACCGGCGCCGGTGCTGAAGCTGCCGCCTTCGGGCTGATCTTCCTCGCCGCCGTGGTGATGTTGATCATGGCGCTGCTGACGCTAAGCCTGATGCCGGAAAAACCGCTGCGCGGCCATCCCGAGGCCCCCGTGCTGGCGGACTGAAGCAATACGCGTCAGGAGGCCTCCACCACGCCGAGCTTCTTCTGCAGGCTGGAGGAGGAGGTCGTGTACTGGAAAACGATGCGTTCGCCCGGGCTGACGATACGCTTGGCGGCCTGCGCCATCAGCGCGACCTCGTGAAAGCCCGACAGGATCAGCTTCAGCTTGCCTGGATACCAATTGATGTCGCCGACCGCGAAGATGCCCGGGACCGACGTCTGGAACTTCTCGGTGTCGACCGGAATCAGGTTCTCGTGAAGGTTGATCCCCCACTCCGCGATCGGTCCGAGCTTCATGGTCAGGCCGAAGAAGGGCAGCATCCGCGAGCAAGGAACTTCGATGTCGCCCTCCGGCCCCTTGATCAGGGCGGACGACAATTGGCCGTCGGCGCCGGTCAAGCCGGTCACTTGCCCGACCTGGAAATCCAGCTGCTTCATCTCCTGCATGGCGTACATCTTGTTGACGCTGTCGGGCGCGGCGCGGAACTCCGGGCGCCGGTGGACCAGCGTCACGCTTTTTGCCACAGGCTGTAAATTGAGCGTCCAGTCCAGCGCCGAATCGCCGCCGCCAACGATAACGAGGTCGTGGCCGCGAAAATCTTCCATCCGGCGCACCGAATAGAAGACGCTCTTGCCCTCATAGGGCTCGATGCCCGGGATGGGCGGGCGTTTTGGCTGGAAGGAGCCGCCGCCGGCGGCGATCACCACCACCTTGGCCTCGAACACCTCATTCTCGTCGGTGGTGACGCGAAAGCCGCCGTCCTCCAGTCTCTCCAGGCTGGAGACCATGCGATTGTAGGTGAAATCGGGCTTGAACGGCGCGATCTGCTCGAGCAGCTTGTCGACCAGGCCTTGCGCCGAGATCGAAGGCCAGCCGGGAATGTCATAGATCGGCTTTTCCGGATAGAGTTCCGCGCATTGGCCGCCGGGCCGGTCGAGAATGTCGATCAGGTGGCACTTCATGTCGAACAGGCCGAGCTCGAACACGGCGAACAGGCCGACCGGCCCTGCCCCGACAATGAGTACGTCTGTCCTGGTGATGCCGGTCATGATGCGCGCCTCGCTGCTGGATTGGCGTGAGACTGCATGACCACCGGCTTGCTGCCAAGCGGTAGCGGCAAAAATCAGGCTCCGAACTCGGGCTACAAGGCTTGACGACCGCAAGTCCGGCAGCCCCGCCAGCTTTTCACGGCAGGCAGCTTCTCACGATAGGAATTTTTTCTTGACTGGGTGAAGGCAGCTATGGTAGATATTCGGTTATGGTGTTGAGTTGCGCCAGGGCCCGCCGCACAGGCGGGTTTTCCATTCAAGGCGCCATCAACAGCCGGCGAAGGCCCCTAAGGAGCCCCCTACCGGATTCATTGCCTCGGGCAAAATCGGCTTTTAGCCTTGGCGCTCGGGCACCCGAACCACCAGTCCGTCGAGCGCGTCGCGCACCTTGATCTGGCACGACAGCCGCGAATTCGGCTGGACGTCGTAGGCGAAGTCCAGCATGTCCTCTTCCATCGCTTCCGGCTCGCCGACTTCCGCCGTCCAGGCCTCGTCGACATAGACATGGCAGGTTGCACAGGCGCAGGCGCCGCCGCACTCCGCTTCGATACCCGGCACGGCATTGCGGATGGCGTTTTCCATGACCGTCGAGCCGTTCTCGGCATCCACGTCGAAATGTGTGCCGTCATGGGCAATGAAGGTCAGTTTGGTCATTTGTCACCTGAGGGAGTTTCCGCCGAGATAATCACTCGGGCACACAAGTCAACTGCGGCGAGAAAGCGCCGCACGGTGACGTTTTTCCGCAAACCGGTCTAGCGGTTGATGGCGGCGATGAAATCGCGCACTTCGTCGATCAGCTTGCCCAGTCGCGTAAGCGTCTGGCTGTCTTCCGGCTGCCGTTCTATCTCGGTGGCGCAATCGGCAATGGCGAAGGCTCCGACGCCGCGCGCCGAGCCCTTCAGGCCGTGCGCCAGGAGCAGCCGGTCCTTGATGTCTGCATCGACTATCCTGTCGCGCACCGACAGCGCCTGTTGTACAAAGAGCGCCAGCACCTCCTGTTCGAGGCTGCGGTCGCCCATCGTCTGCCGCGCAAGGTGTGCCAAATCGACCGGTCGGGACCGCCTCGTTCCCGATACATCGCCCCCGGGCATTGAGAAGGCAATGCCGCTTTCGCCACGCATGAACTCGTACTCCGCTTCTTCGGCCGCCTGAAAAAACTAGGCGAATCCAATGGACAACGGGTTAATGAATGGCCGGGAAAAATGTTGCGAAAGCGGCGTCGGAATCACGCTTCCGTTAACCTTATATTTAAAGTTTTACGTATCCCGCGGAATGCATGTTTTCTTTACCCCCCTGTGTCATTACGATACGAGGGGTCCATTTTCAGCCTCCTGCGCGTGGGTGCGACAACCAGAATCATAAGCCCGCGGCAGCTAGTACAGGGTAGCGAAGGCATGGCGAAGAAAACAACGACGACCAGATCTCTGGACAATGATGTGGCCAGGGAACTCGAGAAGGCACTCGATCTCGACCTCGGCGGCGACACCGGCAGCGGCGACCTCGATATCGCGGCCTCGATGGAAGATCTGGAAGCGCAGATATCCCAGGCCGCCGACGAATTGGCGCGCGAGGGACGCAATCAGACGCAGGCACCCGTCGTGAACCAAGCCCAGGCCGCGAATCCCGCGCCAAAGACCAGACCCGCCGAACTGCGCCCCGTCGAAACACGCAATGGCGGTCAGCCCGCCGGCTTCTCGCCGGCCAATGACGATCGCCAGAAGGACTATAAGACGCTTCTGCACAGCCTCAACCGGCGCGCCTCGAACACGATCTACTGGGTTATCGCCTTCGTGTCGCTGGCCTGGATCGCCGGCGCGGGCGGATTGGCGAACCTCCTCTTCGGGCCGAGCATCTGGAGGATCCGCACGCTCGACCAGTTCTTTGCCCGTCCCGAGCTGATCGGCCTTGCTGTCGCGGCCATCGTGCCGGTCATCCTGTTCTGGGCCTTCGCCGCCATGATTCGCCGCGCCCAGGACATGCGCATCGCCGCCCAGTCGATGACGGAAGTGGCCTTCCGCCTCACCGAGCCGGAAAACATGGCCCAGGATCGCGTCATGATGATCGGCCAGGCCGTCCGCCGCGAGGTGGCCGCCATGGGCGAAGGCATCGAACGCACGCTGGCCCGCGCCGTCGAACTGGAAACGCTGGTCCACAGCGAGGTCAACCAGATCGAGCGCTCCTATTCGGAAAACGAAACCCGCATCCGCTCGCTCGTCGACGGGCTCGGCAGCGAGCGCGAGGCGGTTGTCAGCCATGCGGAGCGGGTTCGCGCCTCGATCGCCGGCGCGCACGACACGCTCAAGGACGAAATCGGCGCTGCCAGCGACCTCATCCGCGACAGCATTCTCAATGCATCGACCAAACTGTCGATGACCATCACCAATTCCGGCGACACGCTTATCGACCGCATCAACGAAAGCTCGCTGTCGATCTTCGATTCGGTGGAAGGCCGGCTCGACACCATAACCGACAAGCTTTCGACTTCCGGCGAGGCTTTCGCCAGCCTGCTCGACACGCGCATCGCCAAGCTGACGGACACGACAGACGGCCTGACCCGGTCGCTGACCGACCTGCTCGACGATCGAACCAACGGCATGGTGTCGTTGCTTGGGGGCGCCGCGCGCACACTCAATTCGGAATTCGAGGCCAGCCTCAACGGCATCGAGCGCACACTCGCCGAGCGCGGCCAAGCGCTGATCAGCGAGTTCCAGACCCGTGCCGAGGCCCTCGACACCGGCACGCAGAAGCTCAACGCAGCGCTCGAAGCCCGCGCCCGGCAGATCAACGAAACGCTGGTCGAACGTGCGCGCGAAATCGCCCACACCTTCGCCGAGAGCAAGGACACGCTGACGGCGATGATCGACCAGGGCAAGACCCAGATCGGCGCCGACATGGCCGATATCGTCACCTCGACCTCATCCATGCTCGAAGCGCGCGCCAGCGATTTCGCCGGACGCATGGAAGCGGCGCGCCACGTCGTCTCGCGCTCGTTCGATGCCGATATCCAGCGGCTTGCCGATGCCCGCGTGGGCATAGAGGAAGCGGTCGAAAATCACAGCCGCAGCCTTTCCGAGAGCCGCGAGCGCATGGCGGCCGCGATGCAGGCCGACCTGGCCAAGTTCGCCGAGAGCCGTGCCGGTATCGATGCCGCGGTGACCGACCAGGTGCAGAAGCTGGCCGAGGGCCGCAGCCTGATCGCGCGCGCTCTCGAAGAAGACCTGCGCAAGGTCAACGAATCGCGCGCTGCCATCGACGCTTCGCTCGGCAGCCACCTCGAAAGGCTGGAAGAAGGTCGCAACCGGCTCTCCCAGGCTCTCAACGAAGACTCCGGAAAGTTGGTTCAAGCCCGTACAATCATTGACGAAATGGTTGCTGGACATGTTGGCAAACTGGCCGAGGGCCGCAGCATTCTCTCGCGAGCGCTCGAAGCCGACCTCGGCAAGCTCGTGGACACGCGCGCCGACATCGATGGCCTTGTCGCCGGTCAGGTCGAGAAGATCGCCGAGGGCCGCGCGGTACTCGCCAAGGCGCTGGAGAACGACATCGCCGGCATCAAGGACCTCATCGAGGCGCATTCGGCGAAACTGGCGGAAGACCGTTCGCAGCTTGGCCGTTCGCTGGAGGACGATCTATCCAGCATACGCGGGCTGATCGAAGATCATTCGGGCCGCCTGGCCGAAGATCGCAGCCTGCTGTCGCAGACCCTTGAAGCCGACCTTGCCAAGCTCGCCGAGAGCCGCTCGAGCATCGACGGTCTGGTCGCCGGTCAGGTCGAGAAACTGGCCGAAGGCCGCGATATTCTCAGGCGGGCGCTGGAATCCGACCTCAACGCGATCAAGGGTGTCATATCGAGCCAGTCCGAAAGGCTGGCCGAGGACCGTGGGCAGTTGTCGCGGGTTCTCGAGGCCGACTTGCAGAATGTGAACAGCGTCATTGCCGACCACATGAACAAGCTGGTCCAGGACCGTTCGACCTTGTCGAAAGC
Organism: Mesorhizobium sp. BR1-1-2; assembly: GCF_020165435.1. Taxonomy (NCBI): domain Bacteria; kingdom Pseudomonadati; phylum Pseudomonadota; class Alphaproteobacteria; order Hyphomicrobiales; family Phyllobacteriaceae; genus Mesorhizobium; species Mesorhizobium sp. BR1-1-2. The sequence goes on along the minus strand of NZ_JAIUID010000023.1, from coordinate 75 downwards.
GCTTGAGGACGATCTCGCCAAGCTGGCCGAAAGCCGCTCGAGCATCGACGGCCTTGTCGCCGGCCAGGTCGAGAA
>NZ_JAIUID010000022.1:0-71103 GCF_020165435.1 Mesorhizobium sp. BR1-1-2 | reverse complement strand
CCGGCAGGACAGAGGGGGGCGCGAAGGAACGCAACGGTTGGAATATTTCTGCCATGCCGCGCGACCGTAGCTTGCCCCGTGCGGCGGCGCCCTTCCTCAGCTTCGGCCGGATGCTGCGCCGCTACGGCTTTGCCATCGCCCCCGAACAAGTCACCAGCTTCATGCAAGCGATAACCTTGCTCGGACCACGCTCGATGGCGGACATACGCGAGGCAGCCCTTGCCACGCTGGCGCCGCCGCCCGATCGCCGCGCCGAATTCGAAGCCCATTTCCAGAGCCATTTCTATGGCAACGCGTCAGCCGTGATCGAAGGCGACGCCGACGAGGAAACGCGCATCAAGGATGATGGCGGTGCCGACGATGAACGGATCGAGGCCGAGCAGAGGCAGGAAGGCGGCGAGTTGTCTTCGGCCCTGGAGCAGTTGAGCACGCGCGACTTCCAGCGCGACCACGACAGTCTGACCACCTTTCGCCGAAAGCTGTCATCGGCCCTGCCCGCCCGTCGCTCCTTCCGCACGGTGCGTACTCATTCCCGCGGCAAGCTCGACCTGCGCCGCTCGCTCAGGGAAATTGTCGGCGCCGATGGCGATGTCCCCTGGCCGCTATTGCGTCGCCGCCAGATCGTGCCGCGCAAGCTGTTGCTGCTGATCGATGTCTCAGGCTCGATGAAACTGCACACCGCCGACTATCTCAAGCTGGCGCATGCCGCCGTGCAGGGCGCGGATCGCGCCGAGACATTCACCTTCGGCACGCGGCTCACCCGCATCACCTCGGCATTGCGCATCCGCGACCGCGATCAGGCGCTGGCGTGGGCAGCAAGCCAGGTCGACGATTGGGATGGCGGTACCCGCATGGGACCGACCCTGCTGGCATTCCTCTCGGTGCCGCGCTTTTCGTCGTTCACGCGCGGCGCCGCGGTCGTCATTCTCTCCGACGCGCTGGAGCGCGGCGACCATGCCGAACTGGAGATTGCCATGCGCAGGCTTAGCGCCCGCGCCTTCCGGCTATCGCTGGCGACCCCGCTGGCCGGCGATCCACGCTTCCAGCCGGCGACAGCGGCGCTGCGCGCCATCCTGCCCGACCTCGACGATCTGGTCGACGGCTCGTCGCTGGCCGGCCTCACCGATTTCATCCTGTCGCTCGCACGCCCCGCCCCGGCGGCCGCGACCATCTGGAAAAGGGTATCGTGATGCAGAAAGCCATCGACGCGCATTTCCACATCTGGCGCCAGAAAGACCAACCATGGCTGGTCGGCCCGATGGTGCCGCGCATCTTCGGCCCCTACGAGCCGATCCGCCGCGACTATCCGATCGGTGAATTTCTGGCCGACCAAAAAGGTTCGGGCGTCGAAAAAGCCGTCTATGTCCAGACCAACTGGGCCAAGGAGGATTTCGAGAACGAGGTCGCCTTCCTGCAGCAGACCGCCGACGAGACCGGCTGGCCGCACGCTATCGTCGGCTATGCCGACATGACAATGGACGATGTCAGGCCGCAGATCGACCGGTTGATGAAATACAGGCTGCTGCGCGGCGTGCGCATGCAACTGCACTGGCACGAGACCCCGGCCTTCCGCTTCGCCGCCTCGGCCGATCAGGTGATCGACCCCAAGGTCCGCGCCAACGTCGCGCGGCTGAAGGATTATGGCCTGTCCTTCGACCTGCAGCTCTTCCCCGCCCAGATGAAGGACGGGCTGACGCTGGTCGGCGAAAACCCGGAGACGAATTTCATCCTGACTCACACCGGCATGCTGACCGGCATGGAACCGGAAACCACCGAAGCCTGGAAGGCCGGACTGCGCACGCTGTCGGGGGCACCCAATCTCTACGCCAAGCTTTCGGGCCTCGGCACCTTCGTTCACCGCAACGACCCGGCGCTGATCGCCTACATCATCGACAATGCGATCGACATTCTGGGCAGCGATCATCTGATGTTCGGCTCGAACTTTCCCATCGAAAAACTGTGGACCAGCCACGCCGAACTGATGAAGGCGCACCGCGATGCGGTGGAGAAGCATGGCACGGCGGCGGAAGCCGACATTTTCTGGAACGCGGCGGAGAAGGTTTATAGGCCGGTGTAGCGCATCTTTCCTCATCTCACCTCGAACTGTGGATCGACCGGGATCTGCATTGCCGTCACCAGATGGTTGGTCTGTCCCGCCAACCCGATGATCGACACCAGCTCGCCATGCTGTGCGTCTGTCATGCCCTTGGCCCGCGCCGCCGCGGTGTGCGAATGGACGCAGTAGGAGCAGCCATTGGCGGTCGACACCGCGATGTAGATCATCTCCTTGGTCAACGGATCGATCGCGCTGTCGGCGACCATGACCGCCTTGAGTTGCTCCCACACCCGCTTCAGCGCCGCAGGATCATTGGCCAGCCCACGCCAGAAATTATTGACGAAATCGGATTTACGCGTCGCGCGGATATCATCGAACACCGCCTTCACTGCCGGGATTTTCTCCACCTCGGCATCGTTCAGAAGTCTGGTGGTAGACATGGTGTTTCCTTTCGTTTCTCGATGCCGCACGATTGAATCGGACGCTGAACAGCCGCCGCCAATCCATTCACTTCATTCGCCTATTCGCTTTTGCAGTGCAAACGGCATCGCGACGGTGTGTCGAGATTCAGGTCAGGCCGACTCGAAAACGGCGGGTTCCGAGAACCGGAGCAGAGTGTACTTGAAGCACGTGAGCACCTGAAGCGCAGGAAGCCAGCGTTTGCAGGCCGGCCTCACCTGAATACCGACACAGCTCTAATGCACCGCGGCATACATGATCTTCTCCTCCGTCGCCTCCGCCGGCGAAAACTCCTCGACGATGCGGCCCTGACGGCAGACCAGGATCCGGTCGGACAGGTTCATGATCTCCGGCAGGTAGGACGAGATGACGACCACGGCCAGACCCTCGTCGGCCAGCCGGTTGATGATCTGGTGGATTTCGGCGATGGCCCCGACATCGACGCCGCGCGTCGGCTCGTCGAAGATGACGATGCGCGGCTTCTGCACCAACCCCTTGCCGATCACCACCTTCTGCTGGTTGCCGCCGGAGAGCTCGACCACGCGCGCATTGTCGTTGATCGCCTTGATGTTCAGCGTCTTGGTCCATTCGGCTGAAAGCGCGCGCATCTCCTGCTGGTTGATCACCCAGCCCTTTTCGCGGCCTGCTGCCAGCAGCCCGCCGAACAGGTTCTCGGCGATGCCCATCGTCTCGAAAATGCCTTCGCTCTTGCGATCCTCTGTGACGTAGACGATGCCATCGGCCACCGCTTCGCTCGGCACGAGGTAGCGCACCGGCCTGTCGTCCAGCTCGATCGCCCCGCCGCGCAGGAAATCGCGTTTGTAGATGCCGGACACGATTTTGAACGTCTCGGTGCGGCCGGAACCGATCAGCCCGAACACGCCGGTGATCTGGCCTTCGAAGATCGAGAACGAATTGTTGCGCACGACATTGCTCATTGAGATGTCCTGCACCGACAGAACTTTCTTCCCCGCCTTGCGCAGCTTGGCCTCGTCTCGCTGGCGATAGATCTGCCCCGATAGCGTGCGCCCGACCATGGCGGCGACGATCCGGTCGCGATCGAAGGCCGCCGTGTCGTCGGTGATGACCAACTCGCCATCGCGCAGGATGGTGATGCGGTCGGCAATCAGCAGCGCCTCTTCCAGCGCATGGCTGATGAAGACGATGGAGACGCCGCGCGCCTTGAGGCGCCGGATCAGCGCGAAGAAGTGCCGCTTCTCCTCCGGCGTCAACGTCGCGGTCGGCTCGTCGAAGATGATGATCTCGGCATTGTGGTGCACGGCGCGCGCGATCTCGACCATCTGGCGCTTGGCCGCGCCAAGCGTCGCCACCATCGCGTTCGGGTCGACCGGAAAATTCAACGACTGCAGGAACTGCTGCGCGGAAATGTAGGTGCCGCGCAGCCGGTTGAGGAATTTCTCGGTACCGAGATAAAGATTCTGCGCCACCGTCATCGACGGCACCAAGCTGGTTTCCTGGAACACCATGGCGATGCCGGCTTCGAGCGCTGCGTGCGGCGAGGCGTAGGCGATCTCCCGGCCCTTGTGGAACATCTTGCCCGAACTGGCGCCGACCACGCCGGCGATGACCTTGGTCAGCGTAGACTTGCCGGCGCCGTTCTCGCCGAGCAGCGCGTGGATCTCGCCCTTGCGCAGGTCGAAGGTGACGTTCTTCACCGCGGGCACGCCGCGATAATTCTTGGTGACATTCTCCAGGCGAACGATCGGTTCCATCAAAAACTTCCCGAAGCGATAGCCAACACGCAGTCGCCGCCCTTCGAGGCGACAAACAGTTCGCCATCTTTTTCAAGCACGCTGCAAATGCCGTGACGTATGCCGTTGGCGCGGCTGTGCAGGCTGAACCGAGGCTGCATGTTCTGGTCGAGCCTGACCACCAGACCGTAGGAGCGGCTCGGCGACCAGGGCTTGTGGATGCCCATCGTGCGGATGCCGCCGCATTGCAGCGGTTCGAGGAAGCTGCGGCTTGAGGCCAGCGCCGGTGCGATCCAGTAGGCCGGCGGCACCTGCTCGATCATGTCCTGACGGTAATGCGTCTCCTGCAGCACGAATTCGATCAGCCGGTTGCGCGGCGCAAACAGCGTCAGCCAGGCGCCTCCATCGGCGGATGGCGACAGCCGCGCGGGATAGCCGGGCAGATGGGTCAACACCGTCGAGCGGCTGCCGCTTGCCGCACCGAAGCGGATGAGCTGATGGCGCCAGCTCTCGCTGACCAGCACGTCCCCGCCGACGGGATGGAGCCCATAGGGAAAGGCGATGGCGCCGGCCAGCTTGCGGAAGTCCCCGCCTGCCGCATCCTGCTTCCAAAGCGATCCCGACGCGCCTTTCTTCATCAAATCGGCGGCCCATTGCGATGGCGCGTATTCAGCCGAACCATTGGCCAGCCACAGCGCGCCGTCGTCGGCATAGGCGAGCGCGGTGATGCAGCTGACACCGGCCGGCAGCGAAACATCCCTGCCGCCGACCAGCAACTTGCCGCTTTCCAATCCGACCGCCAGCTCGCCCGATGGCGAGAGCGCCAGCGCGGAAACGGTGGACGAAAAGGTCTCGACCAGCTTGGGCGCGGTTCCGGCGGCAATCGAATAGACGGCGTTGCCGCTGGAAACGAGCAGCTTGTCGCCAGCCACCAGCAGATTGTCCGGCTCGGTCAGTTCGACAAAAGCCGGCGCATCATCGAGCCGCGTGTTGGGGCGGAAAGCGCCGTCCAGCGGCGGGATCGTCACCGCCTTGCCGCGAAATATATCCAGGATCGGATCGAGGATCATTACTTTGCTCCCCAATAGGAAGCCGGGCTGGTCCAATTCGGGTCGGCGCCAGCAATCTTGTAGCGGCCGATGCGGTTGTTGAGGATGCCGCCGACGAAAAGATATCCCTTATGCTCGCGCATCGAGGTGACCATCGGATGCGCGCCGCCCGAGAGGTCGCCCATCGCTTCGACGATGCCGCCTTTTTCCGTAAATTTCACGACGCCCCCGGTGTTGATGTTGGGGAACAGCCATTCGTCCTGCGGCAGCCGTCGCGTCATGCGCTTGCGCATGTCGGGATGGCGCAGCGACAGGTCGAAGCTCGGCGTGCGCATGCCGAGCCACGCCATCCAGTAATTGCCGTCGGAAGCGCGGTTGATGTTATCAGGATAGCCCGGCATGTCCCGGATAACGCATTCGGCGGTGCCGGCCTTCGGCCCTTCCAGCCAGTAGCGATGCACACGGCAGACCCAGCTCTCGGCGAAGAACAGCGACTTGCCGTCATGCGCCATGCACACACCATTGGTGTAGCGGTAGCCGTCGAGCAGCGTCCTGGTCGATCCGTCCTTCGGGTCGTAGACCAGCAGGCGGCCGGTGGCGCGGTTCTCGATCGAATCCAGCGCCCAGTCATGCGCGTCGTAGCGCTTGGTCGAGTCGGTGAAATAGATGCGGCCGTCCGGCGCTATGTCGCAGTCGTTGGGATCGCGCAGCCGTGCGTCGTCGACGACCGACGTCCAGGAGCGCGACGTTTCGGCCGACAGGCGTTTCACCTCGCGATCGGGCGAGACGGAATAGAGCCCCATGGCGCCGACACAACTGATCAGATTGCCTGGTTTGTCGAAGGCAAGGCCGAGCGGAAAGCCGCCGATATGAGCGAACACTTCCGACTTCACGTAGTCCGGCGCGAAGAAGCGGACGATCTCGCCATGGCGCGTGCCGCAATAGAGATGATCGTCACGGTCGAGGATGACATCTTCCGGTCCTTCCAGTTCGCCGAGCCCGATATGGTCGGCGCCCGACAGCCCGTTGTCGAGTTCATAAGGCGTGCCAGAACCGGGCGCCGCCGACTGCGTCTCGCCCATCCTGAGATAGACCGGCGCGACGTAGACCTCGTTCAGCACCTTGTGGCGATTCTTCAACCAGCGGATGTCGATCGTCACCGCCACCGCCAGCATGATGCCCAGCACCATCTGGTTGGTGCCGGTGCCGTAGCCCAGCCGGATCAGCCCGTTGGTCATGGTCAAGACGATGATGGCGCCCATCAGCCCCTTGATCACCGAGCCGCGCCCGCCGCCAAGGCTGACGCCGCCGACCACCGCCGCGGTCAGCGCCATGATCTCGAGGTTGAGGCCGGTGCCTGGCCCCGCCCCGCTCAAGCGGCAGGCGATGAGGAAGCCGCCGATCGAGGCGCAGAAGCCTGAGAAGACATAAGTCATGAACACGGTGCGGCGCACACGGATGCCGGCATTGTGAGCCGAACGCCGGGAGCCGCCGACCGCCAGCACATGCCAGCCGGGCCGCGAGCGCGTCAGCGCGATATGAGTGACGATGGCGAGGATAATGGCCAGCCACACCGAGACCGACAGGCCCCAGAAGGTGCCGTCGCCGATGAAGTCGAGCACATCGGAGGTGGCCTGGGAAAGCTGCACGTCGGCGGCATAGGTGGTGACCAGGATATCGAACAGCGCCCGCCCGAAAATGAAGGTGACCAGCGTGGTGAGGAAGGCGCGCAGCCTGAGGTAACCGACGAGATAGCCGTTGACGGCGCCGAAGACGAGGCCGGCGGCGAGCGAAGCGGCCAGCGCCAGCCAGATCGACTGTTCGAGGATGAAGAAGACATAGACGGCGGAAAAGCAGGACAGCGCAAAGATCGAGCCGACCGACAGGTCGATGCCGCCGCCCAGCATCACCACCGTCATGCCGGTGACGACCATCGAGAATTCGCCGAGCTGGCGGGTCGATTCCTGCAGCGAGGTCAGTTTGAAGAAGCCCGGAATGATCGAACCGAACACGCTGAGTGTCGCCACCAGCGCCAGGAAGGGAATGGCGTTGTCGGTCCAGCGCTTGGTCAGGATTTCGCCGACCAGATGGTCGGGAACGAGATTGTAGCGCCAGGACTGGAGGCGTTCGCGAAAGGACATCGGCTCACTGCTGCCGCGAGAGAAAAAGGAAAAGGAAAGAGAAAGAGGTGGCCGGACGGTCCGGCCACCTCGCAGCTATCGGTTTCACGAGAACCGGTTACTTCGCCGCCGCTTCGGCCTGCAGAGCCTTCAGGTCCCAGCAGCTGTCGGGCTTGAGGTCGGCCTTGGTCGTCGCCTTCTCCAGCGTGTAGATGTAGGTGTGCGACGTGCCGGCCGGCTGGCCGCTCTGCAGCAGGAACTTTATGATGGCGTTCATGTCCCCCGACTGTCGGGCAAGGTCGGTCATGACAACCGCGCCATAGGTGCCGTCGGCCAGCTTGTCGCAGTCGGCCGCCTTTTCGCCGCCGCCAGTGGTGACGAGAAAAACCTTCCCGTCGAGCTTGGCGTCGCGGATCGCAGCGGACGCGCCGGTGGCGTCGCCGTCCCAGAAGTCGATGATGGAGCAGATGTCGGGATGCTGCTGCAGCATCGTTGTGGTCACATTGCGCGAGGTGGTGGCGTCCCAGTTGGAGTCCGGCTTGGCGACGACCTGGAAGTCGGGATGCTTGTCCAGCACCTTCATGATGCCGGCGTACTGGTAGAGGCTGGAGGAATTCGCCTGGTCGCCCTGCACCAGCCCGATCTTTTTGGACGAGTTCTCGCCGCAGCCCTTGATCGCGGCTTCCGCCTCGAGTTGGCCGAGCCGGTCCCAATCGCTGCCGACAAAGGCATCGGCCGGGAAATTGGCGGGATTGTCGACCAGGATCACATAGGTGCCGGCTGCCTGCGCCTTCTTCATCAGCTTGGAGTAGGAGTTGAGATCCGGGGCGTGGATGATCAGCACATCAGGCCTGGTGTCTGACGAGATGGCGTCGGTGATCGCCTGCGCGCCGGCATCGACGACCCAGTTCGGGTCGCGCGTCTCGAACGTGCCGCCCCAGGCCTCGACTTCGGTCTTCAGATAGTGAGCCCAGCCCTGCGCCAGGTCGAAGCCCATCGCCAGCGGCACCAGCATGACGCGTTTGCCCTTGAGTGCCTGCGCATAGGCAGCGGGACCCGGATCGTCGGCAGCGAAGCTCGGCGCCACGAAGGCCGTGACGGCAAGCGCCGTAGCGGCCGCCATGAGTGTCTTGATCAGTTTCATGTCACATCCTCTGGTTGGTCGTTGTTATCAGCGGCCGGCCCCAACCGTCCGCTTTGGCTTAGTCTTCCTGTTTGAGCATGATCTCTTCCGAAACCGGTTCCCATTTTTCGGGATCATGCTCTAGATGTCGCCCTGCTGCGCCGTCTGTTCGTCGCGCGGATTGATGATGCCGTCGACGATGATGGCACCGAGCAGGATCGCCGCCTTGATCAGGTTCTGGTAGAGCAGCGGAATGTCGATGATGGTCATCGCATTGAGCAGGATGCCGATCAGCGCCGCTCCGACCAGCACGTTTCGCACCCCACCTCGCCCGCCCGAAAGGCCGATGCCGCCGATCACCGCCACCAGCACGATGTCGTAGAGCAGCGTCGAGTTGACGACGCGGGTGTTGATCGAATGCAGGCTGGCCGCCGTCAGCAGGCCGGCAATCAGCGCGACGAAGGCGGAAAGCACATAGCGCAGTACCAGCATCGGCCGCACCGGCACGCCGATGTTGCGCGCGGCGACCGGATTGTCGCCGGCGAAATAGATGTAGCGGCCCCATTTGGTGTAGCGCAGGAACAGGAAGAACAGGAAGGCGAGCCCAGCGAAGACGAACACCTCGATGGGAATGTCGAGGAGGCGCATGCCGCCGAGCAGTTCCACCCAATGGCCCTGCGGCACCGGAACGGCATCCTGCGTGATCAGTTGCGAGCGCACATAGCCGAAGACGAAGGAGCCGGTCGCCAGCGTCACGAAAATCGCCGGCACGTCGGCATAGGCGACAAGAAAACCGTTGAGCAGGCCGATGGCGAGCACGCCGGCCAGCACATAGGCGAAGGCGAGCCCGTCAGGCGTTCCTGAATTCATCAACTGCAGATACCAGGCGACCGACATCGCCATGATCGCCACCGCCGACAGGTCGATGCCGCGGCCGATGATGACGACCGCCATGCCCAACGCCAATATGCCCAATACCGAGACCGAACGAACGATGGCAACGAGATTGTTCGGAGCGATGAAGCCCGGCAGGCCTATGGCCGCGGCAATGAACAGCATCACCGCTATGGCAAAGACAATACCCTCCTGGTTCAGGCTCTTGAAACTCGGCCGACCGATCGCGTTCATTGTCTGTCTTCACCCCGGCGGCAGCGCTGCCGACCCTGGGAAAGAAAGCTAATCGGCTCAACGTCGGTTCGTCAAATGAATCCGCGTTCAAAACACGGACTGCCGACGAGACTCGCGATGTGGACGCATTGATTGCTGAAGCTGGCGCAATGCCCGGAAACTCCAGCACTTTTGGCAATTGTTTGCGCCATCCCTGCGTCTTGCGCAAGCACGACACCAAGGCGCAAGGCGAAGATGGAATTTAACCGTGCGGTAGATGGGAAGATTCGATTTCAGTTCCCGGCCATGTGGCCGGAAACCTCGGCGCCGGCGGTCCTCGGCAACACCAGGAAACGGAACGACGCCACCAGCCCGATGACGCCGATCACCAGGAAGGTGACTCGAAAATCGACGAGGTCCAGCGCAGGCTGGGCCCTGGCGATCTGCGACAAATTGAGGATCGCCGCCGCTATCGCCACACCGAACAGCATTGCCACCTGCTGCAGCATCGAGGAGAGCGTCGCCGCCGAGCTGCGCTGCGCTGCGACGATATCGGCGAAGGCCAGAGTGTTCAGCGCCGTGAACTGCATGGAACGCGACAGGCCGGCGATCAGCATCAGCCCCACCATGAGCGCCTGCGGCGTCTGCGGCGAGATCGCCGCGCACGCCATGATCGACGCGGATGCAATGACGCCGTTGACGACCATCACCGAACGAAAGCCGAAGCGGCGCAGAATCGGCGTCGTCACCGTCTTCATCCCGAGATTGCCGAGGAAATAGGCCAGGATCATCATGCCGGCATCGACCGGGCTCATGCCAAAGCCGACCTGGAACAAAAGCGGCAGCAGGAAGGGCGTGGCGTTGATCGCGACGCGGAATATGGTGCCGGCCGCAAGCGTCGAGATAGCGAAGGTCAGCACCTTGAACGAGGACAGGTCGAGCAGCGGATGGGGCGCGCGCTGGAGATGCCGCACCGCCAGCCAGCCGATGACGGTCCCTGCCGCGATCAGCAGCACCGTCGGCAGCACGCCGTCGTCGGGATGCGCAATGCGCTCGAGGCCGTAGAGCAGGCAAGCAAGTCCCGCCGATGTCAGGAAAAAACCCGGCCAGTCAAGTCGCTTGGGATCGGCTTCACGATCGCCGGGGATGAAGCGGGCAACCAGCGCCAGCCCGAGGGCGCCGAGTGGGATGTTGATGAAGAAATTCCAGTGCCAGGACAGATAGGTGGTGATGAACCCGCCGAGCACCGGCCCGATCACCGGCGCGAACAGCGCCGGCCAGGTGATGAGCGCGGTTGCGTTGAGCAGTTCCGATTTCGACGCGTTGCGCAGCACGAGGATGCGGCCGACCGGCGCCATCAATGCGCTGCCGAGCCCTTGCGCGGCGCGCGCCGCCACGAACTCGGTGAGATTCTCGGAGAAGCCGCAGGCGAGCGAAGCCAGCATGAACAGTGCGATCGCCACCAGGAAGATGTTGCGCGCGCCGAACCGGTCGGCGAGCCAGCCCGACAGCGGCACGAACACCGCCATGGTCAGCATATAGATGGTGATGCCGATGCTCATCGCCACCGCCGGCACGCCGAAGGAGGCGCCCATCTGCGGCAGCGACGTCGAGATGATCGTCGAATCCAAGAGCTGCATGAAGAAGGCGATGGCGACGATCAGTGCCACACGCCGCGAATTCCTGGCTGGGTCGGCTGAAGCTTCAATCTCGGGGATGGCAGTCATGACGGACCGCTTTGAACAGCATTTGGCGGATGTCGTCCAGACAAGAGCCAACAAACTTTCGTGTCGCGGCGCGGCCTGCTATGGATGAACGGGGCGCCGAGGAACGTGCACGCATGAAGCCTATCTATATCGACTATCTCAACGCCCTCGACATCGATGCCCTTGCCATGACCGACGCCGAAATCCTCGACGCCGTGGAGACCCGGCCTGGTCGCACAAGGCAGCGGCCAGACGGTGATCGAGCCGCGCGTTCATTTAGAGCCTGATCCCTCCTTTCACGGCCATTTCAATGTTTTGCGCGGCTATGTGGCGCCGCTCGATGCCGCGGGCGTGAAGATCGTCGGCGACTATGTCGACAACTACCTGCACGGCCTGCCCTCCGAATTCGGTATCCTCAATCTGTTCGATCCACGCACCGGCGCGCCGCGCGCCATCCTCGACGCCACCGTCATCACCGACATGCGCACCGGCGCCGTCACCGCGATCGGCGCCAGGTATCTGGCGCGCAGGAATTCGAAGGTGCTTGCCCATATCGGCGCGCGCGGCACGGCCTACTGGAACGTGCGCCTGCTCGACCACCTCTTCGACTTCGACGAGATCCGCGTCCATTCGCGCCGGCCGGAAAGCCGCGACGGCTTTGCCGCCAGGCTCTCCGCCGACCTCGGCAAGCCGGTCAAGGCGGTGGCCGACTGGCAAAGCTGCGTCGAGGGCGCCGACATCGTCGTCGAGGCCTCGCGGCTGCCGGAGCCGCAGCCGCTGCTGAAGACCGATTGGATCAAGCGTGGTGCGCTGGTCGTGCCCTATGGCACGATGAGTGCGGTCGAGCTGTCGCTGACCGACATCATGCAGAAAATGGTCGTCGACGACTGGGGCCAGTGCAAGGGCGGCAAGTTCGGCTCGCTGCGCGCCCATGTCGAAACCGGCCGGCTGAGCGAAAAGACGCTGCATGCCGAGCTCGGCCAGATCGCCGCCGGCCTGAAAACAGGGCGCGAAAGCGACGACGAAACAATCCTGTTCTGGCATCGCGGTCTATCGCTATCCGATATCGCGCTCGGCAAGGCAATGCTGGCCAAGGCGCAGGCGCAAGGCATCGGCCAGAGGCTGCGCTTCGCATGAGCGCGCTCGTCCTCACTGGCAGCGGCATAAGCGTCGCCGAGGTCGTCGCTGTCGCCCGCGAGGCGCGCAGGGTGGAAATCGGACCGGGTGTCCTCGGCAGGCTGGAGAAGGCGCGCAAGGTGCTCGACCAGGCGGCCGCCGCCGGCCAGCAAATCTATGGCCTGAACACCGGCCTGGGCGCCAATCTTGGCACTGCGGTCAAAGGCGACGCCAGCGCCTTCCAGCGCCAGTTGTTGGAAGGCCGCAGCGGCGCCGTCGGCGAAGCGCTGCCGGCGGAGACCGTGCGGGCAGCCATGCTTGCCCGGCTGGCGATGCTTGCCGTCGGCGGATCCGGCCTTTCGCCCGCAGTGTTCGTCGCCCTGGTCGACACGCTCAATGCCGGCATCCATCCGGTGATGCCGTCGCTGGGCTCGATCGGCGCCGGCGATCTCGTGCTGATGACCGCTGTCGCCCGCGTGCTGATCGGCGAAGGCGAGGCCGACTATCAGGGCCGGCGCATGCCCGCGGCCAAGGCGCTGGTGATGGCTCGCCTGGCCCCCATCGACCTGGCCCCGAAGGATGGGCTGTCGCTGATCAACGCGTCCGCCGTTTCCGCGGGCAGCGGCGCGCTTGTGGTGACGGATGCGCTGTCCGCCCTTGCCCAGCAGCAGCAGGCCGGCGCGCTGACCATGGAAGGCATCGGCGCCAATCGCACCATTCTCGATCCCCGCCTGCATCTGGCGCGGCCGGCGGCAGGCCAGGCCGAGGCCGCCAAGGCGCTGCACGATCTGCTGGCCCGTGACGAGGCGCCGGCGCCGACCACCTTGCAGGATCCGCTGTCGATCCGCTGCATGCCCTCGATCCATGGCACCGTGATCGAGGCGATCGATCAGGCGAGACGTGCCGTCGAGATCGAGCTCAACGCCGCCGCCGACAACCCGCTGGTGCTGAGCGACGACGAGTTGGTGCTGTCGACCGGCAATTTTCACACTGCCTCGCTGTCGCTTGCCTTCGAGACGCTCGGACTTGCGATCGCGCAATGCGCGGCCGCAAGTGCGGCCCGCTTCATCCAGCTCACCGGCTCGGGCCGCAACGGCCTGCCGAAATACCTGTCGCCGGTCGGCGGCGCGTCGGCCGGCTTCGTGCCGCTGCAAAAGACGGTGACATCGATCCTCGCCGCCATCCGCCACAAGGCCAATCCGGTGATGCTCGATTTCCTGCCCGTCTCCGAGGGCGTCGAGGACCATGCCACGCAGACGCCGCTGGTGATTGCTAAATGTGCCGCTATGGTTGCGCTGTGGCGGCGGCTGATCGCCTTCGAGCTGATGGCCGCCGCCCAGGCCGTCGACCTGCGCGACGGGCTGACGCTGGCGCCACACACAGCTGCTATCCATACGGCGATACGCGCGCTCATGCCGACGCTTAGGGAGGATCGGCCGCTCGGCATCGAAGCCGACGCGCTTCATGCCGCACTTGCCGATGGGAATTGGCAGGCGACCTTAGCCCCGGCCGACCTTGTCGAGGAACAGGCGTAGCTCGGCCGGGTCCATGTGCACCACATGCCTGTCCTCGGGATAGGCGCCGCTGTTGACGTCGGCGACATATTCGGAGAATGCGGCCACCCGCTCCGCCTGCAACCGATCATATTCAGCAGCGAAGTTGCGATAGACCTTGGAGTGTCGCGGCATGTGGCCCCGGTTCTGCCCAAGGATATCTTCGGCGAACAGATATTGCGCGTCGCAACCGGTGCCCGCGCCCATCGACAGCATGATCAGCGAGGTACGCTCGGAGATCGCCTTGGCGACCTGGACCGGCACCACCTCGATTTCGGCGCCGATGGCGCCGGCGGCCTCGAGCTGTTTCACCGCTTCGAACACCTGCATGGCGGCGCCGGCAGTCTTGCCGACCGCCTTGAAGCCGCCGGTCCACGTCGCGCGGGATGGAATGAGGCCGACATGGCCGATGACGGGGATGGCATCGTCCGCCATCCGCTTGATGGTGGCGTAGCCCGCGCTGCAATAGACCGCGTCGGCGCCGGCCTTGTAGAGCCGGAAAGCCCAACGCAGGAAATCATCCGATGTGCCGATTTCGTAGAAATTGTCTCCCGGCATGGTGAACAGGCTCGGTGCCGCATCGCGGTATTGCGGGTTGAGCACAAGTTCCGGCGGCACGGAGACGATATCGATCCCTGCCCGCTCGGCAGCTTCCGCCTCGTCCAGGGTCAGCACGCGCAGCATGGTCAGCTGACGCTTGCCCTTCATGGCGCGCAGGTCGGCGACGGTCGGTCTCTTTCGGCTCATCAAAACGTCCCTCTTTTGCTTGCCGCGGTGCCGGATCGGTCACCACGCTTCAGATCTCGATCATCACCTTGCCAGCCTCGATCTTCACCGGATAGGTCGCGAGATTGACGCAGACCGGCGCGCCCTTGGCCTGGCCCGTCTTATAATTGAAGCGGCCATTGTGCTTGGGACATTCGATGATGTCGTCCATCACCAGCCCGTCGGCGAGATGTGCCTTCTCATGCGTGCAGAACCCATCGGTGGCGAAGAATTCATTGTCCGGGGAGCGATAGATCGCGAAGGTTCGGCCACCATGGTCGAAGCGGATGACATCCTCTTCCTCGACATCGTCCACCGCGCACGCTTCAACCCAATCCGCCATATCGGTCTCCTGCAAAAAATTCGCGATCGCTATTCGGCGGCCGCCGACATATCGACCTCGTGGAACTCACCGCGATAGGGCCTGGCCGTCGGCGGCAGCTCGCGCTTGAGGTAATAGTCCTCGTATTTCAGCTGCCTGAGCAGGACCGGCCAGACCTCGCGGTAGGCATGCCACATCGACGGGTTGGGCTCGGGCAGGTCGTGCTTGATCAGCTCATGCAGCCTGGGCAGCGCGTGATAGGGCACCATCGGGAACATGTGGTGCTCCACATGATAGTTCATGTTCCAGTAGATGAACCGGCTGATCGGATTCATGTAGACGGTGCGCGTGTTGAGCCGGTGGTCGACGACATTGTCGGCCAGCCCGATATGCTGCAGCAGGCCGGTCGTTACCATGTGCCAGGTGCCGTAGAGGCGCGGCAAACCAATCAGCACAACCGGTATCCATGACCTCAGCGCGACCGCGACAGCGATCGTCGCGATATACACGGCGACATGCCACCGCGCGGCCGTCACCGCCTTTGCCCACTCCATTTCCGGAACGTAGCTCTTCTCCTCGTCGGACAGCTTGCCGAACGCCTGACGCACCAGCGTCGGCAGCGAATAGCGGAAATCAAGAATGCCGGTGAAGGCAAGCGCCGCCTTCAACAGGTCCGGCGGACGCATGACGGCGATCTCGGCGTCGCGGCCTACGATGATGGTATCGGTGTGGTGGCGGGCATGGCTCCAGCGCCATTGCACGGGATTGCGCATCAGCATGAAGGAGGCGATGTGGTAGACGACATCGTTCATCCAGCGCGTGCGGAAGGCCGTGCCATGGCCGCATTCGTGCCAGCGCGAGTCACTCGACGAGCCGTAGAGCACGCCGTAGACGAACAGGAACGGCACCACCCACCATGAGCCCCAGAACCAGACGATGCCGGCGGCCGAGGCCAGGATCGCAACAATCCAGATGATGGTGTCGCGGATCGCCGGCCCGTCGGAACGCTGCATCAGCTCCTTCATCACCTTGCGGGGGACATCGGTGTGATACCATTCGGCGTAGGCCAGGCCGGTCTCGATCGCGGCCCTAGTGCTTTCACCGACCAGGCTGTAATCCCGCTTTTTTGCCATCGTTGTCACACGGGCCTCCAAACTCGCACCACTCGCAATCCGGTCCGCCGGCCGGAGGGCTTGCTTTGAATACATGTCGCGCTCATGCCGGGCCCGCCAGTCTTGGGAAATTGCCGGAAGGCCGAGGATAATCCTGTTCGGGCTGGCGGGCGATCGCCGCAATCCTGGCTTCGGCGCCGGCGATCGCTTCCCTGCCGTCCAGGACCCGGAACACGGCGTCGTAGGCGCGGCCTTCGTCATGCTCCAGCCAGATCATTTCGCCGCGTTCGCGCGCGGCGAGATCGCCGAGCACATGATGCGTCGATGGCTCGATGCCCAGCGCATACTGTCCGGCCTGGAAATTCTGCCATTGATAGGCGCAAGGCAGTTGGTCTTTCCGCGTCACCATTTCGAAGCCGAGGCCGAGCCGGTCGTTGACCACCGCCACAGGTACCTCGCCCTTTCCATCGGCGTCCATCTCGTGCTGCCAGACCTGTTCGCTGAACCCCATCCGCGGTTCCGGCACGGTGCGATAGCCGACCTTCTGCGCCTCATAGCGCTCGCCGGCATGGCCGGCCCACACCACGTCGCGGATTGGCGCCAGGTAGCGCGAGCCCTCGTCAAGCAGGGGATGACTGACATTCACATGGTAGAAATACATATGCGGCGTGCGATTGAAACCATGGTTCACGACACGGTCGGACAGTCGGATCTCGTTGCCGCCGACATCCGCCTCGATCCGCCGGATCAGATGCAGATCCTCACCGAACACCGCCGATTGCTGCACGATGCCTTCGGCCCACAGCACGCAGCGGTCGCCGTCCCACGCCTCACCATAGCCGGTCAGCCGCGCCGGGATGGTGCCGACACGGCCATGCAGCGAATGGATCACGGTCTTCTTGCCGGGATAGTTGTAGTTCTCGGCCGGCACCTCTTCCCGACCCAGTATATGGTCGAGGCCGCAGGTGACCAGCAAGCCGGAAAAGGAGCGTGCCCAGGCCAGCCCCCCTTCCCCCTCATAGTCGTGAAGACCGGGGTTGCGAAAACCGCTCGGCGAATGCCAGCCGATCGCCTGGCCCTTGAAGTCGCAATCGGCGATGTCGAGCGCCCGGTCGACGAGTGCGGTGAAGCGCAGGCCGGAGCCGGTGCGGAACTCCAGCATGCGGATACCGCGCTCCACCCCGTCGCCGAGCGTCATCAGCCGCACGCCGGCGAACTGCGACAGCATGCCTGAGCGTTCCGAAACCTGCCGGCGCGAGAGCGTCCTGCCGTAAAGCTCTACCATGCCGTCACTGCGCCCTCTTCATCAGAGCCGACAGGTCGGCGCCGGTGATGATGCTTTCCACGGTCAGCAGATCGGTATCGGCGACCGTCTGCTCGGCAACGATCTCGCCGCGGCGCATGACGATGATGCGGTCGGCAACCTCGAACACGTGATGGATGTTGTGGGTGATGAGCAGCACCGAATGGCCTGCCTGACGCATCTCCTTGACGAAGCGCAGCACGCCGTGGGTTTCCTCGACGCCGAGATTGTTGGTCGGCTCGTCGAGAATGATCACCTTGGCGGCGAACTGCATGGCCCGTGAAATGGCGATCGACTGGCGCTCGCCGCCCGACAGCGTTGAGACCAGCGCGTCGGCGTCGAGTTTCTTCGAGATGCCGACGCGCTTCAGCAGGGAGGAGGCAGCATCGCGCAGCTTGGCGAGATCGAGCGGCGCAAACACGCCCAACCATTTGAGATTGACCGGTTCGCGGCCGAGGAAGAGATTGCGCGCGATGCTGAGATCCGGTGCCAGCGACGTATCCTGGTGGATGGTCTCGATGCCGAGATCCATCGCGTCGCGCGTCGAGCGGATCGAAACCTTCTGCCCACGCACATAGATGTCGCCGCGATCGACCGGGAAGACGCCGGAGATCGCCTTGATCAGCGTCGATTTGCCGGCGCCATTGTCGCCGAGCAGGGCCACTATCTCGCCTTCCCGCAGCGTCAGCGAGGCATTCTTCAACGCGCGCACGCTGCCGAAGGATTTTTGCAGGTTCTGCAGCCGAAGCACTTCTTGCATCACAGTCAGCTCCTTGCCGCGTTTTTCTGCACCAAAGCATGCAGGATGAGCATGGCGAGGATGATCACGCCGACGAAGATGTTGTAGGCGAGCCCGGGCACGCCGACGAGCACGATGCCGTTGCGGATGGCACGCAGCATCAGCGCGCCGACGATGGTGCCCAGGATGGTGCCACGTCCGCCGGTCAGCGCCGTGCCGCCGACCACCACCATGGCGATCACTTCGAGCTCATAGCCTGTGCCGGCCACCGGCGAAGCGGCCGAAATACGAAAGGCGCTGATCATGCCGGCAAGCCCGGCCAGCACCGAGGTGGCGATGAACAGCCAGATCTTGACGGCGTCCGCCGGCACGCCGCGCGCCACCGCCGCGTTGCGGTTGGAACCGATGGCGCTGATCCAGTTGCCGAGCTTGGCATAGCGCAGCACGTAGATTGCCAGCAGCGACAGGCCGACGAACCACCACAGCGAGGTGTAGAAGCGGAACGAGCCGATATTGAAGCTGCCGGCAAGCAGCGTCACGAAGAAGCCAGGCTGGTCCCAGGACTTCAGCGGGAAACCCTGGGTGATGTAGAGGGCCGCGCCGCGCACGATCAGCAGCATGGACAGGGTCACCAGGAACGACGAGATGCCGATCTTGGTGACGATCACCCCGTTGATCCCTCCGATCGCGATGCACAGCAAA
Organism: Mesorhizobium sp. BR1-1-2; assembly: GCF_020165435.1. Lineage (NCBI taxonomy): Bacteria > Pseudomonadati > Pseudomonadota > Alphaproteobacteria > Hyphomicrobiales > Phyllobacteriaceae > Mesorhizobium > Mesorhizobium sp. BR1-1-2. The sequence continues at coordinate 52,159 of NZ_JAIUID010000022.1, read as the reverse complement.
AGTCCGGCCAGAAGGGCAACGCCGATATCCACCCCGGCGTTCTGCACCAGAAGCATCACCACCACCGGCGCCAGGCCGAATACGGCGCCGACCGACAGGTCGAATTCGCCGGCCGTCAGAAGCAACGTCATGCCGAGCGCGATGATGCCGAGCTCGGGCAGAAACGCCATCATGTTGGAGATGTTGAGCGGCGACAGGAAATTGCCGTCCGCGACCGCGAACACCACGAGAAGGACGACGAGGATGATGAACGAGGAAAATTGCGGCGAGCGCATCAGCCTCGACCTGCTCCTGGCGCTTGTTGCGCCCTCTTCCGCGGTGACTGTCATAAGGTTCTGAACCATACTGCTTGCAGGGCGCCCGCCGCCGGCGCGGCAGGCGTCCATTTTTCACTTCTTGTCGTAGAGTTTGAGGATCGGCTCGACGCTCGAGGCGTCGTAGAGACCAAAAGTATGGATGTCGTAGCCGATCGGCTCGCCCGAGGCGGCAAGCCCGAGCAGCGCCACCGGCATGAAGCCCTGCGCCGATGGGTACTGCCAGGCGGCCGCGTTGACGAAACCGTCCTTGACGGCTTGCGCCGTCTCCTTCGAATTGCCCCAGCCGACGACCGGGATTTTGCCGGCCGGCACGCCGGCGCCGTCGAAGACCCGCTTGACGCTGGCCGCCACGGAATCGCCGAGCGCGATGATCGCCGGCGGATTGTTGGCGACCATATAGTCGGTCATCTTGGCGATGATGCCGGCCGGATCGGTGCCGCAATCGACGATGTCATATTTGATGCCGAGCGGATCGAAAACGCCGGCGATGCCTTCGGTCTCGAGCTGCTGATAGCTGGCGCCGGGAACCTCGACCGGCAGGAAGACCTTGTCGCCCTGCTTCACCATTTTGTGGTCGACAAGATACTTTGCCCAGGTCGCGCCGGCCTCCTTCAGGTCGGCTCCGACATAGGCCTGCCGCCCCGTCGCCGGGTCGTCGGTGTTGAAGAACACGATCGGGATGCCGGCGGCCTTCGCCGCCTTGACCTCTTCGGTCCATAGGCCCGGCTGCGCCGAGGTGGTGGCGATGCCGTCGGGCTTGGCCGCCAATGCCGAGTTGAATGCCTCTTTCTGCGCCGCCATGTCGCCGCCGCTGAAGGAGATCTTGCAGGTCACCTTGAGCTGGTCGCAAGCCTTGGTGGCGCCCGCGTTCCAGTCGATCCAGAACGCGTCCGACGGGCCGCCATGCGACAGCAGGTAGAACGTCTTCTGGCCGTCCTGTGCCTGCGCGGCCGAACCAAGCGCCACGCCAGCGAGCACCGCCGCGGCGGCCGTCAATTTCCAAGCGAATTTCAACATTCTTTCCTCCCTTGTTTGGAGCCATCAAAGCCCGTTGGCGCGGAACTTCCCGTCGAGGAATTTCTTGGCGCGCGGCACGTCGTCTTCCGACAGGTGCTCGATGATGACGGGAATGTTCGGGTGCTTCTCGGCAAGCCGCTGAAGATAAAGGTCGTAGTTGAGCGAGCCGAGGCCGGGCGCCGGCAGTTCGATCTCGCCGACGCCGCGGAAGGTGTGGCTTTCCATGGCATCCTCATCGCCGATGTCGGCGTGCTTTTCCGACTTGTCGCTGCCCGAGCGCTTGACGTCCTTGGCGTGCGCTATCTTGATTTTGTCCGTCAACGTGTCGAACACCTGGTTCAGGATCTGGTCCATCCGGTCGATGTTGTGCGTCTCGAAATAGTTGGTCGGATCCATCAAGAGGCCAAGGCCTGGATGGTCGACCTGCGCGAACATCTTGACCGTCTCCTCGACCGAGCCGACGACGTTGTTGACATAGGTTTCGAGCAGGAAGACCGCGCCATGGTCATAGGCGGTTTGCGCAAGATCAGCGATCACCTTGCGGCATTCCTCGAACCCCTCCTCGGTCTTGTTCTTGGGGTGGTGCACCCAGTCGGATTCGGTGTTGTAAGTGCCGGTTTCCGAGATCACGTAAGGCGAGCCGAAATGGCGGGCGTTGCGGATGATCTCCTTGAGGTAGCCAACGCGCTTCTCGCGCTCCGCCTTGTCGGGATGGATGATGTTGGTGTATCCCGACACGCAGCAGACCGGCAGGTTGTGGTCGCGGAAGACATCGCGCACCGTCTTAGCCTTTTCCTTGGTGATCTGCCCGGCCGAGAGATCGACATCTTTGAAATGCAGGTCGAGCTGCACCGTGTTGAAACCGAGCCCGCGGATCTTTTTCGCCGTCTCTTCGAGGCCGTACGGGAAATAGCCCGTGAAAATACCTGCCTGCATCATGGTGTGAATTCCTCCCTGTAAGCGATTCAGTTGCCAGTGATTTCAATTGATCGGGTTTGTAGAGATTTCGGAAAGCTTGACCGTGCGGCCCGAAGCGATCGAGCGGTAGCCCGCCTCGACCAGCGCCATGGTCTTGACGTTGTCGGCGACCGAGAGCGCCGGCAGCGTGCCTGTCTTCACCGCGTGCTGGAGTTGCTCCATCACGCCGATGAAGGCATGCGGGAACCACATCGTGTCCCAGCTTGGGCTGACCCACTCGCCGCTTGTCGTCTCGGCCGAAGCGTAGGTCAGCGTCGAGGCCGCACCGGTCGGCCAGCCGATCGTACCCTTGGCCACGCCCTTGGTGCCGTCGACGCGCCAGTTGATGTGCTGGTCGTCGCGATAACCCTGCTGGCGCGGACCGGACCAGACATCCTCCAGCGACACGGCCAGCACGCCGGACGGGAAGCGCAGGGTTGAAACCGTGATGCCGTCGGAATGGTCGAATGTCGTGCGCGGATCCTTGCGCGTCAGTGTGGTGATCTCATCGGGATCGCCGAACAGGAAACGCAGCACGTCGAGATGATGCACGCTCATATTGGCGAGCGTCAGCCGGTCATAATCCTCGAGGAAGCCCTGCCAGTGCGGAATGGCATGCATGTCGATCTGCGCGAAGACGATGTCGCCGAGCGCCCCGCTGTCGATGATCTGCTTCAGCACGCGCATCGACTGGTCGTAGCGCATGTTCTGGTTGACCGAGAGGATCTTGCCGGCCTTCGCCGCCTCGTCGCGCAGTTTCACCGCTTCCTCGACCGACAGCGCCAGCGGCTTCTGCGCCAGGATCGCCTTGATGTGCTTCTGCTTCAGCGCGTGGCGGATCAGCGCCGGCTGCTGGTCCGGCGGGAAAGCCAGGTCGATGATCTCGACTTGCGGATCCTCAATCAGTCGTTCCGGCGTGTCGTGGACGGTCGGAATGCCCCAGCGCGTGGCGACCTTCTGCGCATTCGCCCTTGTACGCGAAGCGATCGCCACGACAGGAAAGCCTGCTTCCTTATAGGCCGCGAGATGGCATTCGGCCATGATCATGCCGGCGCCGACGCAGCCGATCTTGAATTCCCTGGTGCGAACCCTCACGTCCGGCTCGAAGTCTCTGCCTGCCATGTCTTCCTCCCGAAACTCTTTCCTTGCGGCCGCTGTCACAACGCGCCTCCGCCTTGAGCGAAATAATGCACTCTGGCCGACACGCAGGATATCGCCACCATCGCATCGGGCCTGATCTCGGGCTGGCCGCGCAACAGGACCCTCAGCCGCGCCTGCCCGGCGGCAAGCGTCACGACTGTGTAGCCACCAAGCGGCTCGACCTCGAATACCTGTGCCGGACGGCTTGGCGCACCTTCCATCTTTTCGCCATCGGTCCAGGGGCGGACCTTGATGTCCTCGGGCCTGAGCCCGATTTCGACCGCTTCGGCCGGCGCCTTGTCGTCGGCGATGCGGATTGCACCATCCGCCGCCTCGACGCCGCCTCTGCTCCGCACCGAAGGCAGGATGTTCATCATTGGCGAGCCGAGCATTCTTGCCACATAGGCGCTTGCCGGCCGGTCATAGATCTCTGCCGGCGCGCCGATCTGCCGGATGCGGCCGTTCTCCAGTATGGCGATGCGGTCGGCGACCGACATTGCTTCCTCCTGGTCGTGCGTGACGTAGATCAGCGTTTTGCCAAGCTCGCGCTGGATGCGCTTCAGCTCGACCCGTGTTTCCTCGCGCAGCCGCGCGTCCAGCGCCGAGATCGGATCGTCCATCAGATAGGCGGCGGGATCGCGCACCAGCGCCCGCGCGATCGCCACGCGCTGGCGTTCACCGCCCGAAAGCTGCGCTGGCGGCTTATGCAAGACATGGCCGATATGCAGCTTGGCGGCGACATCGGCGACACGTCTCCTGATGTCGAGCTCGGCGATTTTGCGTTCCACCAGCGGGAAGCGGACATTGTCGAGCGCGCTCATATGCGGAAACAGCGCCAGGTTCTGGAACACCATGGCGACGTTGCGCTCGGCCGGCGAGACGGCGTTGACCGGCTTGCCGCCGATCAGGATTTCTCCGGCGTCCGGCATCTCCAGCCCGAGCACTAGGCGCAGGATTGTCGACTTGCCCGATAGTGGCGGACCAAAGAAGCAGAAGAACTCGTTGTCGTTGACCGTGAACGAGGCATCGTCGACGGCGAGCGTTGCGCCGTAGCGTTTCGTGACGTTGCGGAAGACGATGTCGGCCATGGTTCAAACCGCCTTTATCGCAAGGCTGCTGACAGCATCGAAGACGCGCACCGACGCCGCCTCTGGCGCGACTATCGCCGTTTCTCCGATCGACAACCCGACATCATTCTCGAAGACCGCCTTCACAGCACCCTCACCGTGGCCGAGATGAACGATGGTGCGCGCTCCGATGCGCTCGACAAAGGTCACCGGCATCGACAGCCCGCGGTCGGAGAGCATCACCTGCTCCGGCCGGAAACCGTAGAGAACGTCGCCGCCAGCACCGCGTAAGGCGGCCGCGAGTTCGTCCGGCAGCGGTGGCGTGATGCCCAGCGGTCCGAGGTCGACGACCAGCCCACGGTCGCTCTCCGCCGGCCTGCCCTTGAGCAGGTTCATCCCCGGCGCGCCGATGAAACGGGCGACGAAGACATTGGCCGGATTGTTGTAGACTTCGAGCGGAGTTCCGACCTGTTGCAACACGCCATGGTCCATCACCGCGATGCGGTCGGCCATGGTCATGGCTTCGAGCTGGTCGTGAGTAACGTAGACCATGGTCTGCCGGAACTGGCGCTGCAGCTGCTTGAGCTCGGTGCGCATGATCGCCCGGAAAGCCGCATCGACATTGGACAGCGGCTCGTCGAGCAGGAAGATCGCAGGCTCCATGATCGCCGAACGGCCGATCGCCACGCGCTGCAATATGTTGACCGACAGCCGATCGGCCTTGCGGTCGAGAAGTGAGGTCAGCTGCAGCATTTCTGCAATGGCGCCGACACGGCGGTCGATCTCGGCTTTCGCCGCGCCCCGCATCCTTGGTCCGTAAGCGAGGTTCTGGCGCACCGTCATATGGGTGAAGATGGCGTAGTTCTGGAACACGAAACCAACGCCGCGCCGGCCCATCGGCACACCGGCCATATCGCGTTCGCCGAACAGTATCTTCCCGCTTGTCGGCTCTTCCATGCCGGCGATCATGTTCATGGTCGTCGACTTGCCGCAGCCGGACGGCCCGAGCAGCGCCATGAACTCGCCATCGGCGATCTCGAGATCCATGGTCTTCAGCGCGGTGAAATCGCCGAAGGTCTTGACCAGGTTCTGCAGCCGGATCGCGCTCATGCCGACACCTGCCTCGCCTTCGCCATGCGCTTCATGGCGAACACCGCCACGACGGACAGCACCACCAGGATGGCGAGCGCGATGGCCGCGACATAGCCCCAGATCAGATCCTGGGTGGTGACCTTGTAGATGTAGACGGAGATCGTTTCCGTGGCGACGCCGGGGCCGCCGCCGGTCATGATGTAGAGCGTGTCGAAAATTTTGAAATTCTCGATCACCCGGATCGCTAGCGCGATGATGATGATGGTCTTCATCTTCGGCAGCACGATAGTGGTAAAGCGCTGCCAGGGATTGGCGCCGAGCAGCGTCGCCGCCTTGATCTGGTCCTGCGGCACGCCGACCAGTCCTGCGAGCAGGATCAAGAACATCAGCGGCGTCCACTGCCAGATGTCGGCGATCATCACCGCCACCAGCGCCAAGGTCGGGTCCGACAGCCAGGCGATGGTGACGGGAGAACCGGTCAGCGACGACAATATGTCGTTCACCGGCCCGCCGGACTGGAACAGCATGAAGAACATGTAGCCCGCCACCGCCGGCACCACCATCATCGGCATCAGCAGGATCGAATAGAAGATGCGCTTTCCCGGAAAATCGTCGGCGAACAGCGTCGCCAGCGCCAGGCCGAGCAGGAATTCGGCGGGCACGCACACGATCATGACGATGGCGGTGCGCTTCAGCGCGCTCCAGAAGCGCGCATCGGCGACGAGATCGGTATAGTTGGCGAAGCTGTTCCACATCTCCCAGGCGTTCCACCAGCCGAGGCCCGAAAGCGGCGACCAGTCGGTGACGCTGATGTAGAGCTGCATCAAGAGCGGAAAGGCCGAGATGAACAGCACCAGGATCTGCGCCGGCAATGTCAGCCGGAAGCCTAGCCGCACGCCCTCGTCTCGCAAGGCCGCCTTCGCACGCGCGGCGCCCATTTCGCCCTCCGGAATCGTCGCGGTCGCAGCGCTCATTGCTTGAGCGCTCCGAAAGTCAGCCCGCGCACCAGATGGCGTTGGATGGCGATGCCCATGATGACGGGCGGCACCGCTGCGATCAGGCCGAGCGCCGCCTTGGCGCCATAGAGCTGCCCGGTCATGGAGGACGATAGCGAGGCCATGTAGACGGGGATCGTCACCCATTCCCGTGTCGTCAAAAGCAGTGCGATGAGATAGTCGGACCAGTTGAGGATGAAGACGAACAAGGCGGCGCTGGCCAGAGGTGCGCGCATCATCGGCAGTGTGATGCGCGTGAAGACGCGCAACCGCGAACAGCCCTCGACCAAAGCGGCTTCCTCGATCTCGCGCGGCATGTCGTCGAAAAACGTCTTCATCAACCAGAAGGCGAACGGCAAGGTGACGATGCCGTAGATCAATGCCAGCCCCCACCAGCTGTCGGTGAAATTGAGGAAGGCCCACATGATCATGACAGGGATCATCACCGCCATCGGCGGAAACAGCCTGAGCTGGATTAGCGCCAGCGGCAGGTTTTGTCCCGAGCCGAAGCGCGACAGCCCATAGGCCGCCGCGGTGCCCGCCGACATGGCGATCGCGGTGCCGAACACCGCCGACAGAAGCGACGAGACGATCGGCTTCAGCGCGGTGCGGTCGAGCGCCACGATCAGATTGTTGGTCGATTCGCCGAACACGAACTGGAAATTGCTGAGCGTCGGGTTCTTCGGCCACCATGTCAGGTCAGCCCCCGTCGCCGACCATTCGGCGATCGGCTTGAAGGCCATCGACACCATCCACAGGATCGGCACCAGCGTCACCGCGATCGCCGCGAGGATCGCGGCGTAGCGGAATATCTCGAAGAGGACGGAACGCTTCATCTGGCTGCTTTTGCTGGTGGCGTCGGTTGCGGAGGGGAAGAGCGGATGCTCCTCCCCTCCGGCTCTGATCCAAGGGAGACGGATCAGCTGATCGGATCGAGAACGGTCGGCCATGCCTCCTTGTTGGTCTTGATGGCTTCCAGAAGCTTGTCCTCACCGATGCGCCGGGCGATCTTCTTCCACTCGGTCTCGGTGTCGGCCATCGCCTGCTCAGGCGTTTTGGCCTTGGTCAGCGACGCCACCAGGTTTTCGTCCAGCGCGTTGTGGAAAGCTGTGGCGCCAGGATAGTTGATGGTCGGCACGGTGCGGGCGACCGTCTCGCGCACCACGTCCATGTGGTAGGCGTGGTAGGTCTGGCGCACCAGCGGATCGGAAAAGTCCGACAGCCGGAACGGATCGAAATAGCCACCCGGATTGGCCGTCATCCAGGCATAGATGCGGCTCGAACCCAGCCATTGCAGGAACAGGTAGCAGGCCTCCGGGTTCTTGGCCTGCGAGGAGACCGACGCCGACAGGTTGAGCCACAACACCGAACGGCTGATCAGCTTGCCGTCGATCTCGCGGCCGGGCGGCAGCATCGAGCCGATCTTGCCGGTCACGGCCGAATCCTTGTTGCCGGCATTGTCGAGGAATTTCGGCAGGTTGGAGAAGGCGCAGGTCATGGCCGCTCCGCCCTTGGCGAAATTCCCATACTGTTCCGGCCAGCCCCACGAGATCGCGTCCGGCGAATGATGCGCCAGCGACTCGACATATTCCCTGGTGGCGGCAATGCCTTGCTCGGAGTTGATCAGCGGCTTGCCGTCATCGCCGAACAGATACTGGTTGGGCGAGGCCATCGAGACATAACGCTGATACCAGTTGGTGTAGCCCCAGCCCTGATTGCGGATGTCGGTGGAGCCGAACAGACCCTTGTCTGGGCGCTGGAAGAACATGGCAATCTCGTCATGCTGCTTCCATGTCCTGGGCGGCGCCAGATCGTAGCCGAACTTGTCCTTGAATGCCTTCTTCTCGGCCGCGTCGCCAAACAGGTCGGTGCGGTAGACCCAGGTCTGGAAGTCGCCATCCAGCGACACGCCGTAGGTCGAGCCGCGATACTGGTTGAGCAGCGACACACCCTTGGCGCCGTTGACATAGCCACGTTCCGGATCGTCCCATTCAGGCTTGTGCTGGGCGACGAAGTCGTCGAGCTTCAGGATGCCGCCGGTCTCGGCGAGATCGCCGAGACGGTTCCATTCGACGGCGTAGATGTCGTAGGCTCCACCCTTGGTGGAAATGTCCTGCATCGTCTTGGTGAATTCCTGGCCATTCGGCACGCCGACGATCTCGAGCGTGATGCCGGTTTCCTTTTCCCACAGTTCCTTGATCGATGGTGCTCCGGCCGGGAAAGGCTGGGTCAGTTGGCCGATCGAACCATCGGACAGGCCGAGCACGATCTTCGATGGCGCCTTGCCCGCGCCCTTCATTGCCTTGACCGCCTCGATGGCGCGTCCCTCCGGCGTGTCCGGCCCGTACTGATAGCGCTCCGCCCCTTCGAAGCCGGTCGGGCCGCCGATCATGCCCGGCGCCAGCGCGTCGGCCGCGAAAGCGCGGCCGGGACGGATGAATTGCGGTGCGATGCCTGCGGCGGCCACGAACACCGCCGCCTTTCCTCCGGACGCCAGCAATCGGCGCCGCGACATGCGGATCAGATCAGACATTGGAATTCCTCCCTCAGGGCCAATGTTTCCTCCACAGCCCATGAGGGATATTGACGGCAGTGCGGGAAGGCTGTCAACATCATAAATAATCAAAACACCTCACAACATCGCAACAAGACAGGAAAATGCGTCATACGGAGATCCATTTTGCGCCCCTGCTGCCTCGATTTGATGGGAAATCTATCTTCCCACGCCGACGCGATCCTGCCGGGCGATCTGATTTAGCCCGGCGGCTTGCGCAAGGGCCAAGGCCGGATACATCATTTCCCATCAGAATCGCGGATGGCGAAGAGCAGTCGCCGCCCGGCCGGCGTCGGCATTGCGGGATCCTGATGCATTGAGGAGATGAAAGACGGTGCGTTCCACCCTGACTGACATAGCCCGGGAAGCCGGCGTTTCCGCCGCCACCGTCGACCGTGTTCTCAACAACCGTCCGGGCGTGAGGGCGCGCACGCGCGAAATCGTGCTCGAAATGGCACAGCGTCTTGGCTACATCGCCGAAGGTCCGAACGCGACGTCGCCGCGCGCCCTGCCCGGCGACGTCATCCGGCTCGACTTCGCGCTGCCGGCCGGCACCAATTCCTTCATCAAGATGCTGCACCGCCACATCGAGGCGCAGGCCTTGGCGCGGCCCGATCTCGACGTCCACATCGCCACCATAGAGGGTTTCAATCCCGACCGGCTCGCACGCCTTTTGCAGGATCTGCGCGGCCAGACGCAGGGCGTCGGCGTCATCGCGCTCGATCATCCGACGGTGCGCGAGGCGATCCGCTCGCTATCGGCCAACGACGTCAAGGTGGTGACCATAGCCTCCGATATCCTGCATGTGCCAAGGGTCGCTTATATCGGCATTGACAACCGGGCCGCCGGGCGACTGGCCGGCTACCTGCTGAACCGTTTCATGGGGTCGGAACGTCCCGGGAAGGTGGCGCTGTTCGCCGGTTCGCTCTCCTATCGCGGCCATGAGGAACGCGAGATGGGATTTCGCCACATATTGGCCGAGGAATCGCCCAATCTGGAGATCGTCGAGATGCGCGAGATGCTTGACGACCGCGAGAAGGCCTATTCGGAGGCGTCAGCCCTTCTGGAGCGACACCCCGATTTGGCCGCGATCTACAATGTCGGCGCGGGCAATACCGGCATTGCCCGCGCGCTCAAGGAGCGCGGCCGCGCGCAGTCGATGGTTTTCCTTGGCCATGAGGTAACCGAAGGCACCAAGGAGCTTCTGCTCGACGGCACGCTTGACGCGGTCATCGACCAGAACCCGCGCGTCGAAGCTCGCGAAGCGCTCAACACCTTGACCCATGCGGTCCGGGCACTGCCCTACGAACCGCACCAGCCGAGGCTGCAGGTGATTTTCAAGGAGAACATCCCGGAGATCTGACTGACCTTCGACGATTGGGGGGAGTGCCGTGAGGCCCGCCCAAGCCCAAAGCCTACTGTACGACGGCGACTTCCGCCGCGGCGGCATCGACAAAGCTCTTGTCGATCCATTTGCCATAGTCGATCGAGCCCTTCAAAAGCCCGGCACCGGCCATGAATTTCTCTTCGCCCTTGAGCGCCTCGATCGCATCGTCGGTCAGCCTCGGATCCTGGTGGAAAACGCCGTCCGCATAGGTCTTGCGCACCGATTTCTCCGACGACTTGGTCGCCTCGACGAATGTCTTGATCGTCTCGTCGGGATGGGCATCAGCCCAGCGCGAAATCTCGATGTCGACCTTCAGCAGCCGCTTGACCAGGTCGGGATATTTCGCCGCGAAGGCGCCGTTGACCGAAATGACGTTCGGCACGTTCCATTCCGGGTAGGTGCTGGTATCGAAGAGTACCCGCGCTTCGCCGGTATCGACCAGCTTAGCCGCGGTCGAATCCGTCTCGACGAGGGCGTCGATGTCGCCGCGCAGCAGTGCCGGGCCGGAGGCCTCGAAAGGCAGGTTCAACCCCTCGACGTCACCAGTCGTCAGGCCGACGCTGTTCAGCGCCTTGCTGAAATTGGAATGCCGCACCGTGCCCGTGAGATAGGCGACCTTCTTGCCTTTGAGGTCCTGCAGCGTCTTCAGGGGAGAGTCGGATTTAACCACGACATACGAGCCTCCCGACCGCACATAGCTCGACAGGCCGATCAGCTTGACATCGGCGCCCGAGGCGGCGACGCGCAACGCGGGATTGTTTCCGGTATAGGTGAATTCGATTGCGCCGGTAGCCAAAGCCGTCGTCGCCTCGGAGCCGCCATTGAAGGTGACAAGTTCGACCTTGATGCCGTCCTTGGCGAACTCCTTTTCCCACCAGCCGTCCTTCTGGGCGAGGACGAATTTGAGGTGCCCCGGCGCGGTGCTGCCGATGCGGATGACTTCGGGCTTGTCCTGCGCGAAGGCGGGCATGCCGCCAAGGCCGATGACGACGGCAATGGCGCCCTTCAGGAACAGCCGGCGAAATCCGTCGAATGCAATGTTGGACATGAGGAAAATCCTTGCTGATTGGAATGAGTGAACGGCTCAGATGAGCGAGGACTCGGACTGGCCTTTCCAGGCGGTCGCCCAGCGCTCGAACCAGACGAGCAAATAGTTGACGGTGAGCCCGATGACGGTCAGCGTCAGGATGCCGGCATACATGTCCGCCGTTTCCATCATCAACTGCGAGTTCTGAATAAGGAAACCGAGGCCGGATTTGGCCGCCAGCATCTCGGCGCCGATCACCGCGAACAGTGACGACTTCACCGCCAGCCTTGCGCCGGCGACAACAGAGGGGATGCTGGCCGGCAGGATGACCTTCCGGAACAGGTCGAAGTCGGACGTACCCATCGAGCGCGCCGCCTTGATCAGCAGCGGATCGACCGACTTGACGCCGCTGATCGTGTTGACCAGCAGAAAGAAGACCGAGGAGTAGAAGGTGATCGCCACCTTCGATTCCTCGCCAATGCCGAGCAAAAGGATGAACACCGGAAGCAGCGCGAATTGCGAGGTGTTGCGCAGCGTCTGCACAAGCAGGTCAGAGACCTTCTCGAACAGCGAGTAGCGCCCCATCAGCAGGCCCAGCGGAATGGCCACCACCACGCCGAGAGCAAAGCCGATCGCCGCGCGCTGCAGGCTGATGCCGATATGTTCGACCAGAACGCCCGAGGCGAGCAGGTTCCACCAAGCGACCAGCACCTCGCTCAGCGGCGGAAAGAAGATACGGTTCAGCCAGCCGAGCCGTGGCGCGATTTCCCACACGAGGAAGAACAGGCCGAGCAGCGGCAAGCCGTAAAGGAAAGTCCCGTGGCTCGTCCCCTTGCGCCGGGCCTTGGCACTGTGGGCCTTGATGGCCGGCACTCTCGCGGCGGCCGCCGTTTCGCCGGCGCCGGCAAACAGGTGAAGAGCGCCGGCAGGGCCGAACTTTTCGGTGAGATAGGCCATGGCTCTAGCTCCTCAATGACTGAAGGCTGGCGACAACGTCCAGTCCTTCTGCGCCTTGTTGACCTCGTCGCGCAGCGCGTCCCAGACGCGGGCGCGATATCCGTTGAATCCGGCGCTGGCACGGATGTCTCCGTCGCGCGGCCGTGGCAGGTCGATGTCGATGATCTCCTTCACTGCGCCCGGACGCGCCGTCATCACCACCACGCGGTCGGCGAGGAAGATCGCCTCGTCGATCGAATGGGTAACGAAGATAACCGTCGTCTTGATCTTGCCCCAGATCCGCAAGAGCTCGCCTTGCAGGAGCTCGCGCGTCTGCTGGTCGAGTGCCGCGAAGGGTTCGTCCATCAAAAGCACTTCCGGGTTGCTCGCCAGGGCGCGGGCGATCGCCACGCGCTGCTGCATGCCGCCGGAGAGCTGGTTGGGGAAACGGTCCTCGAAACCGGCAAGACCGAACAACGACAACAAGTGGCGCGCCGTCGCCGTGCGCTCGGCCTTGGCGACACCACGCACTTCCAGTGCGTATTCGATGTTGGCCAGCGCCGTGCGCCAGGGAAACAGCGCATATTGTTGGAAGACATAGCCGGTCTTAGGATCCGGCCTGGTGATGCGCCGGCCGTCGAGCTGGACGTCGCCGCCGCTTGCCTGCGTCAGCCCGCCGATGATGTCGAGCAGCACAGATTTGCCCGAGCCGCTCGGGCCGACCAAAGTGATGAACTCGCCTTTGCGGACCGAAAGATCGACACCGTCGAGCACGGTGACGCGGTCGGTCTCCTCGCCGTCGACGGTGACGAACTGCCCCGGCTTGAGCAGGAAGGTCTTCTTGATATCGCTGACGACGATGCGGTCCATGTCCTGTCGCTTCCTATTGCGCCACGCGGATGCGGTGCGTCGGGTCGAATTCAGAGCCGCCGGCCTTGCCGCGCTTCCAGCCGAGCGCGCGGGCGTAGCCGCCGAACAGTTGACGTGCCTCGACCTGCGCTTCGGTGATACCGGTCGGCCCCTCGGCGAACTCGGCAACGTAAAGCGCGTCGGTCGGGCAGTAGATCTCGCACAGGAAACAGGTCTGGCAATCGTCCTGACGGGCGATCACAGGCGCGCCGTCCCTGGTAGCGTCGAACACATTGGTCGGGCACACCTTGACGCAAATGTCGCATTCGACGCAGCGCGCGGCCGAGACGATCTCGATCATGACGCCAGCTCCGCCAGGCGCTTCGGCGCCCCGGCAATGCGGAAGTCGTCGACGCCTGATATGACCAGCCGATGCGCGAGGGCCGGGTTCTTGCCCGGCAGATCGGTGCGCCTATGCATGCCGCGGCTTTCTGTCCGATGCAGCGCGGCCGCCACCGACCAGCGCCCGGCGGCGGCGATCGACGCCGCCTCGCGCGTGCGGACCCGGTCCACCCCTTCGCCCCGCAGATGGTCGCGCACGTCGCGCCAGACACTCTCCAGCCGCTGCCGGCTTTTCTCCAAGCTCTCGCCGTTGCGGAAGAAATTTTTGTCGAGCGGCGTCATCTCGTTGCGCACCGCCTCGATGATCTCGCCTGCCGCGATGTCGGCACGCGGCGAGGCCGCCGGGCGCAGGCCGGCCTGGCCGAGTGGCTCGACGGTGTCGCGGAACGCCTTGCCGCCGCGACGCTTCGAATGGGTCGAGGCGCCCTTGCCCGCCCACCAGCCGCTGGCCAGCGCCCAGGAGGAATTGACGGCGCCGCCGCCCGATACCGCTCCGGTCATGATCTCGCGGCTGGCGGCGTCGCCTGCGACATAGAGGCCGGGCACGCCGGTGGCGCAGTCGTCGGAGACGATGTCGATGCCGCCGGTGCCGCGCACCGTGCCTTCGGCGCGCAGGGTGATGCGGAACAGCTCGGTGAACGGGTCGACACCGGCGCGGTCATAAGGCACGAAGCAGTTCGGCTGCCCTTGGCGCAACCAGCCTTGCAGCGCGGGTTCCGCTTGATCGAGGCGCGCATAAACCGGTCCCTCGATCAATGCGCGCGCCACCTCGTCCTCGCGTTCACCGATGCCGTTGCGCAGCGGCTCACCGGTAGGGCCCAGGATCGGCGACCCATCCTCGCGATGGAACGAGGCCCAGCGGAACGGCAACCCCTTGTTCAGCGAAGATCCAAAGGGCGCCAACGTGTATTTGCCGGTAAACTCCATGCCCGACAGGCTTGCGCCGGCCTCTGCCGCCATCAGATAGCCGTCGCCGGTCAGTCCAGTCCCGCCGAGGATGCGCTCACGGAAAGCGCAGCCGCCGGTCGCCAGCACCACCGCGTTGGCGTCGACGCGCCAGTCCTGGCCGGCCTGCCGGCCGATACCGGCCGCGCCCACGACGGCATCGCCATCCGACAGGAGTTCCAGCGCCGGATGGTGGTCGAGCACGGTAACGCCAGCCAGAAGCACACGGCGGCGCATGAAGCGCATGTAGTCGGGCCCGCGCAGATTGGCGATGTAGAGCCGGCCGTCATCCTCGCTTGGGAACGGATAGCCCCACTCGGAAAGCCTGAGCAGGTTGCGATAGGCCGTGTCGACGCAGCGCAGCATCCAGCGCTGGTCCGCAAGTTCGCCGGTGCGCTGCCAGCGTCGCTCGACCACGGCATGCCTGTTGTCGCCCGGCGGTACGCACCAGGTACCCGTATTGGACGGCGCGGTGGCGCCGCTGGTGCCGAGATAGCCCTTGTCGGCCAGCACCACCTGCGCGCCGCTTTCGGCAGCGGCGACCGCCGCCCAGGCTGCGGACGGGCCTCCGCCCAGTACGAGCACGTCGGCCTGGAGTTGCAGCCTGTCGGACGCGGATTTTTGAGGCATGGACATGGATGCTCTGCGAAGGAGTGCGAGGCGCTAAGCAGCGCGCGCAGCGCCCGAGAACCACGCCGGCTCATTGCCGGCGCTCCATTTGATGTTGCAGCCGATCGACGGCACCTGGTCGGCGGCGGGCCTGCCGCCTTCCAGCACCGTGTCGAGCGCCGCGCGCAGATCGGCGCCCGTCACCGCCTTGCCGTTGCCCGGCCGCGCATCGTCGAACTGGCCGTGATAGGCGAGCCGCCGGTCGGCGCCGAACAGGAAGAAGTCGGGTGTACAGGCCGCGCCATAAGCTTTCGCCGTCTGCTGCGAGGCATCCTTGAGATAGGGGAAGGAATAGCCGAATTTCTTCACTTCCTCGCCGATGCGGGCCAGCGTCTCTTCGGGATGCGCCTCATGGTCGTTGGAATTGATCGCCACCACTTGCAGCCCCTTGCCCGCATATTCCCTGGCGAAAGCGGCAAGCTGCTCGCGGATCAGAACGACGAACGGGCAGCGGTTGGAGATGAAGACGACGAGCAAGGCGGGCTTTGCATCGAAATCGCCGAGCCGGTACAGCACGCCTTGTGCGTCGGGCAACAGGAAATCGGCCGCTTTGGTGCCAAGCTCGATCGAGTTGGATTCTGTCTTCGGCATCGATGCGTTCCCTTCTTGCTGCCGCTCAGATGGAGCATGCCGTGCAGCGCCGGACTAAGTTAGTCTATGAAATTAGTAGAATTATAGGCTAGACAACCCGCCCTCGGTCAACCGCGCCGCTTGGAATATCGTGCCAATGTTTCGGGCCGGGCGAAAAGTTTGTTCGAGCGGAAGGCTGTTTTGAAAGAAATGAGATTTGGGTGGGGAGCGAAGCGCCAACTGCCTGTGTCGTCCGCGTCGAACTTGGTCAGGAAACGCTTTCTTTGCGGACAATTGCCCTATTATCCCCGCCGACACCGATCGCGATCCGCTCGCCGGAAACAATGCCGTCAATGTCGCACACCACCAGCGGCATGCTGATCCCGTAGAGAAACTCCGCAACGATGGCACCCACCGCCAGGATCGGGTCGGGCCGTTCGAGGAGGATGCCGGCAGGCGCCGTGCCCCTTCGGATCGCCTCGGCCAACACCGAGGATGAGGACGAGGAGCCGCGCCCGCTCGGCATCACCAGGATTTGCCCGGCGACGTTCTGGCCAAGGCCAGGATGCGAGTGATCCGTTATGTCCCCGATCCCCGCATCGATGCCGCCCCAGAAGCTGAGCGTCTGCGAAAACACCAGCGCCCGCCCTTCGGCACTGCCGGTCAATTGGAAGATGCCGGATCGCTCGACGACTCTCGTTCCCGCCGGCGCGGTCATGACGCGCCTCGCACGACGTGCCCCATCGCGGCGGAGCGGACGCAATCCTTCATATCGGCGAACGCAACCGTCACGCCGATATTGCCCGGCGCGTAATGCGCCCATTTGCCGGAATTGGTCATCACCACGCCGTCGAGCCGTTCCAGAATGGCAGTCACATAAGTGCAGGTGTCGGCGACGGGGATCAGGCCGAACGCCTGCGTGCCGTCAAGCGCGCCCTCCTCCTGCAATCGCATCAGCGTCGCGCGACCGGTGTTGACATAGATCGGGATGCCCCTGCCCGGCGCGACGGCGCGCAGTAGTGGCAGCAGGCGCATCCATTCCGCGTGCGAGAAATGCGGGGTGCCCAGCGACACGGCCGCCAGCGGCGCCCCGTCGGGTACGCGCGACAGCCTGGCCAGCGCTTGATCGATATCGGCCCGCGTGATGCGGATCGTGTCTTCCGGTGCTTGACCCTGGAACGCCTGGTCAAGCGTTCCCGCTTCCGGGGTGATGCCGACTGCATGGAACAGCGCCACCGCGCCAGTCGTCGCTGCCGCCGCGCCCAGCGCCTTCAGCTGGTCCTCGTCGCGCGGCCGCGGCAGGCCTGTAATAACCGGAACGCGATCGCCGCTCGCTTGCCCGATGATCAGTCCGACGCCGACGAACAAGCCGTCGCTCGGCTCTGGCTCAGCAAAGTCCAGCTCGAACAGGATGCGGCCGCGCCGGTTTTCGTCGAGATGCAGGCCCCAGGCCGGCGCGCGTCCGGTCATGGCGCAGCACAGGTCGATGAAATCGCCATAACGGTTGGTGCGCGCGCCGATCACCGAATTGGCAAACACGATGGCATTGGATTCGCCCCAGGCGATCTGCTGGCCGAAACCGGGCCGGAACCGCGTCTGGTAGGGCGCGCAGGTAAAGGTCGCCTGGCAGCCGAGCTCGATATGCGCCTTCATCAGCCGCCGCGCCGGCGCTTCCTCCGCCGCCGGCATCTTCACCAGACCGGGATGGATGAGATCGAACGAACCGACATTGAGCGTCGTCGGCACCTGAACGCGGCCGCCGCCTTCGACCAGCCGTTCGACGAAATCGAGCCCTGCCTTGCCGTGGTAGAGGCAGCCATCGATATGGGCGCCGGCAATGTCGAGGAGGCTCTCTGCTCCGATGGCTTTGGAGAAGGCGACAAGGATCTTCATGGCCGCGGCCGCCGACGGCCCTTGCTCGCCATCGAGCATGGATTGGTCCTCGGCAGTCAATTCCAACGTCATTGGCGCTCCGGCCTCTGCTCGATCTTATGGCGCGGAGGAACGCCAACAGTTCAGTGAACTACCCCGCCGCGATCAACACCGTGCTCTCCGGCGACCAGCGTAGTACGACATGCTGACCTTCCGCCAGCCTATCAGTGCCGGTGTTCTGGACGATGACCTTCAGCGTCTGGCCGGCACGCTCGACAAAGTAGGTGCTGTTGTTGCCGGCGAAGATGCGTTTGGATACCTGGCCCTTGAGCATGTTGGCATCGCCGTCCGAAGTCCCGGCATCTAGGGCAATCCGAATACGCTCCGGACGCACGGCGCAGCTTGCCTTTGCGCCGGCGGCAAGCCTGGCGCCGGCCCCGGCGGCGATCGTCGTGCCGTCCGGCAGACGAATGCCGTTGCCGGTGGTATCGCCGCGAAAGATATTGGCGTCGCCGAGGAAGGTGGCGGCGAATTCGCTTTTCGGCCGGTCGTAGATATCCTCCGGCGGCCCTTCCTGCACCAGGCGACCGTCGCGCAAGATGCCGATGCGGTCGCTCATCGTCAGCGCCTCTTCCTGGTCGTGGGTGACGAAAATGGTGGTGATGCCGATCTCGCGCTGGATGCGCCTGAGCTCGATCTGCATGTCGACGCGCAGCGCCTTGTCGAGCGCGCCGAGCGGCTCGTCGAGCAAAAGCACGCGCGGCTTGGTGACGATGGCGCGCGCCAGCGCGACCCGCTGGCGCTGGCCGCCGGAGAGCTGATGCGGCTTGCGACCGCCGAGCGAGCTGAGCTGAACGAGGTCGAGCGCGCGTTGCACTTCGGTGGCAATCGCCGCCTTGGCCTCGCCGCGCACCGACAGACCGAAGGCGACATTGTCGGCGACGCTCATATTGGGAAACAGCGCGTAGTTCTGGAACACCATGCCGATGCGCCGCTTCTCGACCGGCACCCGCTCAACGCTTTCGCCGCCGATGGCGATGCGGCCGCTGTCGGGAAAATCGAAGCCGGCGATCTGGCGCAGCAGCGTGGTCTTGCCGCTGCCCGATGGCCCGAGCAGCGCGTAGAAGCCGCCATCGGCGAAATCGATGGAGACATCGTCCAGCGCCTTGTGTGCGCCGAAGCTGCGCGAGACGTTTGATACCTGGACGCCCGCCATTATTTCTCTCCGCCGAATTTGAAGAAGCGCGCCGTGAGCAGCATCAGCGCCATCGACACGACGATGATGATGGTGGAGACCGCGTTAACCTCGGGCGTGAAACCCTTGCGGATCGCGGCGTAGATCTCGACCGGCAGCGTCGTCTGCCCCGGCGTCGCCAGGAAATAGGACACCACGAATTGGTCGAACGACACGGCGAACGCAAACAAGCCGCCGGCGATCACACCCGGCATGATCCAGGGCAGCGTAACGCGGTTCGTCACCTGCAATTGATTGGCCCCGAGCGAGCGCGCCGCCTCTTCCAGCTCCGGCGCGAAGGTCTGCAATCGCGCCGAGACGACCACGATGACATAGGGCAGCGCCAATGCGACATGGCCGAGCAGGATGGCGAACAGGCCGCGTCCAATGCCGATGCCGAAGAAAAAGATCAGCATCGCCGTGCCGGTGATCAGCCAGGGAATGGCGATCGGTGGGAACAGCAGTGCCTGCAGGAATTTCTTGCCGCGGAATTCATTGCGGTAGAGCGCCAGGGACGCCGCCGAGCCGAGCACGGTCGAGATGACCGTGGTGATGACGGCGATATTGATGCTGTTCCAGGTGGCGGCGATGAGCTGGTCGTTCTGCCACAGCGAGGCATACCATCCCGTCGTCCACTCGAACGGCAGCTGGTAGAAAGGCGAGACGTTGAACGACATCAGCGCCATGATGAGGATGGGCAAGTACAGGAAGGCGAGCAGCACCGCGATATAGAGGCGGCCGAGCCATTCCAGGATACGCGTCGTCGCCATCACGCCGTCCTCCGCAGCACCGGTGCGGCCAGCGCCAGAATAACCAGCACCACGGCCAACAGGATGAAGGAGAGTGCCGCCCCAAGCGGCCAGTTGAACACAGCGACGAACTGATCCTCGATCACCGTACCATAGAAGGTGCCGCTGCGGCCGCCGAGTATGCGCGGCTCCATGAAGGAGCCGACAACCGGCACGAAGATGAGGGCCGCGCCCGCCAACAGGCCCGGCATGGACAGCGGGATGATGACGCGCTTCAGCACCTGCAGCCGCGAGGCGCCGAGCGAGCGTCCGGCCTCGATCAAGGAATCGTCGATCGCCTGCAAAGTGAGATAGCAGGTCAGCACCATGTATGGCACATAGGAGTGCACCAGTCCGATGATGATCGCCGGATAGGAATACATGAGATCGATATTGATCTTGAACGGCAGCACCGCATTGAGCGCGGTATCGAGAATGCCGCCTTCGCGCAAAACCATCGCCCAGGAGAAAATGCGCACCAGCCCGTTCGACCAGAACGGCAGGATGACGAGCAGGAAGATCGCCTCGCGGCTGCGCCCCTTCAGCACCTTGGCCAGTACGTAAGCCGCGGGATAGCCGATGACGATGCACCACAAGGTCACCTCGAGGCCGAGGCGCAGCGAGGCAAGCAGCAGTGTCAGGTAGAGGCTTTGCGAGAAGAAGGCGGCGTAGTTGCCAAGCGTGAACGCCCACGGCTTTCCCGTCAGCGGCAGGTCGGTCATGAACGAGAAGAACACCATGGCCGACAACGGCAGGAAGATCGCCACGGTCAGCCAGAGATAGGCGGGCGCCAGCAGCGGCAGCGCCGATCTCAGCCCGCCGCGCGCTGCGACCGCGCCCTCTGCTGCCATGCTATCCTCCTCCCCCGGATTGGAAGGACCAACCGGCGAGAACACCGGCCGACCCCCACGCGCGTTTTACTTCACGTCAACCTTCAGCTGCTGCCAGAGCGTAAGATAAGCTTCGCGCTGGGCATCGGTGATCGGCGCCTGGAACTGGATGCGCTTGGCGACCGCGGGATCACCCATCACCTTGCGGTTGAACGCATCCTCGGGCAGCGCTTCCACCGCCTTGGTGTTGGCCGACACCGGTGCACCGACCTTGGTGACCCATTCGACATAGAATTTCGGGTCGATCATGTAATTGATGAAGGCTTCGGCGCCCGCGACATTCTTGGAGCCGACCGGGATGGAGAAGGCGTCCAGCCAGGCGACCGCGCCTTCCTGCGGGATGACGAGCGAGACCGGCAGCTTGAAATGCGTCTTGGCGCGGTCGGCCGAACCGCTCCAATAGGTGCCGATGTCGATCTGATTGGAAGCCACCATTTGGTTCCAGTCGTTCTCCGAGCTCCAGAAGGTCTTGATCTGCGGCATCAGCGAGGTGAGCTTCGTCTTGACCGCATCCATGTCCTTGATGTCGTTGATGTTCTGGCCTGTGGCGATGGCGCCGAACTGCACGGCCTCGACGGCATCGTCGCGGATGACGACGCGGCCCTTATGGGCGGGATCCCACATTTCCGCGATCGATGTCGGCGGCTTGTCGAAGGACTTTTCGTTGATGGCCAGGGCGGTCAGGCCCCACACCCACGGCACGCCATAGACCTTGCCGTCATGGTCGAGCATCGGCGAGTTCGCCTTGTCCTTGCTGATGTCGGCATAGTTGGGCAGCTTGGAGGTATCGATCGGCTGGATCAGCTTTTCAGCCATCGCCTGGTCGTTGAAGGCGGCGTTGATCATAACGACGTCATAGAGACCGGGATTGGTGCGGATCTTGGTCAGCATTTCCTGTTCGGAATTGAAGAAGTCGTTGACCACCTTATGGCCGGTCGCCTTCTCGAAGGCGGCGATCGCCCATGGCTCGTCGGCGCCGTAGCCCTTCCAGTTGAGCACATGCACCTCATCGGCCATGGCGCCAAGGGTAAGTGCGGAGGTGAAGACGGCAGTCGCCGTCAACAGGACAGTCAAGTCAGGCATGCGCATGTTCGTTCCTCTCTTCGTTTGCCCGCTTCCCGGGCTTTGTCAGGCTGTCTGATGGGCCTTCCGGTCCTGGCCTCGCGCGCCGGTCGAGGGATCGTCGGCATGGCTCAGGAAAGTCTGGATTTCCGCGTCTGTTGGCGCCGATGAACCGCCATGGCGGGTGACCGAAATGGCCGCCGCGGCATTGGCGTAGCGCGCCGCCTCGAAAGGCGGCATGCCGCGCGCCAGGGCGCTCACGAAGGCGCCGATATGAGCGTCGCCGGCGCCGTTGGTGTCGATAGCGGAGACCTCGAAGCCGGGAATGGTTCGGGCGGAGCCGCCCGCCAGTCGGATATGGCAGCCCTTGGCGCCGCAGCGGATGACGACGCCGTCGGCCTTGCGACAATGATCGGCAAGCAATCGTGCCGCAAGGGCGTCGGCATCGCCCGGGCCGGCAATGTCGGCGGCTTCCGTCGCGTTGCAGCTCAGCCAGGTCGTGCGGGCGAGCACCCGCGACAGGGTGGCGCGCGAAATGTCCGAAACGACCGGCGTCGGATCGAAGACAAGTGGAATGTCCGCCGGCAGCGTCTCCATCCAGTCGGTGAGCGCGCCGCGGCTGCCGGGATAGCTCAGCGTATAGCCTGACGTGAACACCCAATCCTCGGTCGAGACCAGCACCGGCGCCATCATGTCGAGGCTGAGCACGCTCTCCGCCCCCGGCCACGACACGAAGGTGCGTTCGGCATCGCTGGAGATCATGGCGACGCAGTTGCCGCTGTCCATCAGAGGCGAAGGCTGCGTCAGAATGTTGATATCTTCGGCGGCGAAGGCGGCGCGCAGGAAGTCGCCATTGGGTCCGCTGCCGAGCTGGCCTGCGAATACCACCTTCATGCCGGTACGGATTGCCGCGACCATCATGTTGAAACCGCCACCGGCGACCTGCGCATAGCTCGACGCCGTCTTCTCCGTGCCCGGCGCCGGCAAGGCATCGATGCGGTAGACATAGTCGACCACCGCGCTGCCGACATGGACGAGACGCCCGTTCATACCGCCGCGTCCTTGCCGGGTCCGGTCCGCGCCGGGCGGCCCTTCGACGTCCGCGCCGCCACGAGGTCGGCGGCCAGCGCTCGGACGTGCGACATGTCGAAGCCCTTGAGGGCGGCGATGCGGTCCTGCGGCAATCGTGAAAGGCCGGTGCAGGCGCCGGCCATGCCTGCGGCGATGGCGCCGATCGTGTCGGTGTCGCCCCCGAGATTGGCGCTGATGACGGCCGCCTGCCAAGGATCGCCGCCGGCGATCTCGAGCACCGCAAAGGCGGCCGGAACGGATTCCTGGCTGGCGACACCTGTGCCGACCAGATCGGTGATCACCCGGACTGCATCTCGCGGCGCCTTACCGCGCACCAGACCCTGCGCCCAGGCGATGCGTGCGGCGATGTCGCCGCCGGTCACCCAATAGCCGTGTGTCGCCCCTCGCCTCGCCCCTACGACGGCACTGTCGGACGCGGCGCGCCAGTCGCCGCCGGCGGTGCCGCGGCTGACAGCGGCCGCAACCGCCGCGGCGGAAGCAATGGCGATCGAGGTGTTGTGTGTTGCCCGGCAGGTCTCGGCCACCTTGTCGACGAGCGCATCCAGCGGCTCCGGCGGCATCATGATGCCGACCGGCGCGATGCGCATGGCCGCGCCATTGGTATCGCCGCTGCGCCCGGCGTCCTCGGCTGGCACGCCCTTGTTGATGGCGTCGATGGCGCGCTTGGTCGACGGTCCCAAAAGGTCGTAGCTGCCGCGCGCCTTGACCTCGCGCTCCCAGTCGAGCAGCGCGTTGACCCAGCGCGCATGCTCGAAGCGGTCGCCTGAAGCAACGAGGATGCGGCCGAGCAGCAGCGCCTGTTCGGTATCGTCGGTGATAGTCCCGGCCGGCAGCCCTTTCGATACCGGATGATCGGCGAAAGGCGCGACAAAATCCTCGACATGGCCGTAGAGTTCAGCAATCCGCCCCGGAGATAAAAGCTGCGTCGGCATCCCAAGCGCGTCGCCCAGCGCCCCGCCGACGAGCGCACCCATGGCGCGATCCATCTCAAGCTCGCTGTCCGGCATTGCTCAGAACCTCATATGCAGCGCGAAATGGGCGGGATTGAGCAGGCTGGTGACATATTCGACCGGCCGCTCATCGGCCGCGCGCGTCAGGCGACGGCCGCGCAGGAAAGGCGTGCCTTGCGGGCAACCGAGGATAGCGGCGTCATGGGCGTTCAACATCTCGATGTCGACCCACTCCTCGCCATGGTCGGGTACAAGCCCCGCTTCGCGCAGCGTCTGGTGCAGCGAGCCTTCGCGCAGGCCGCGCAGCGGCACATCCTCCAGTTCGGACGACAGCGGCAAGCGGCTGCGTTCGATGGAGATGGCATGGCCGTCGCTGGCATTGGTGCGGACCCGGTCGACGGCGATGAAGAGCGGGCTTTCGATGCCTAGCAGCACGGCAAGGTCGGGGTCCTCGATCACCTCCAGTCGCAGCGTCCGGGTATCGGCGTTGGCGCCGGCATTCGCCAGCGCGCGCGACCATCCGATCGCATCATCGACCGGCTTGCCGTCAAAGGTGACGAAGGATCCGATGCCGACCTTTGTGGTGATCAGCCCGCGGCTGGACAGTTCCTCCAGCCCCTTGCGCACCGTGTTGCGGCTGACGGAAAAGCGCTGGACGAGTTCATTTTCGCTTTGCAGACGGTCGCCGAAACCCAGCACGCCGGAACGGATCTCGTGTTCGAGAACGGTGGCGATCTGCTCGGGCTTGCCCGTGCCGGGAGACAGTTTGATCGCGCTCCGCTTCATATAAGTACCTGTATAATGAACCTGTCTAATCCTGTTTAAGATTTCCTGATGTCCCGAGCTTGTCAATGGCAGGCCGGGTATGTGCGCGGTGCGCTGCTTTCCAAAATCAGCCGGCTGCAGGCGACGAAGAAGGATTCGCCGCTCTGGACGCATCTTGCGGTGGTGATCCTATCGGCAGAAGAACGAAAGCCCGCTCCGGGAACCGGGGCGGGCCTTGGAGGAGGACAAGGGTGGGACCTTTCCTCTTGCTTTCCACGGGGGGTGTGGACCGAAATCACCTTACGGGAGTTTCGCCAGACTCCGGATCACAAGCCTGTTTGCCCGCATCACGATCCGGTGCGCGCCGGCATTGGTACGGTCACGGGCTCGCGATCAAGGCCAATGCATGTCGCCCAAAAGCGGCTCTCGCCCTTGTGAGAACGACGTGCACGACGCACCTTAGATGCGTCCAAGCACGACCAGAATAATGACGATCAGCAACACAAGCCCCAGCCCGCCGCCGCCATAATAACCGGTTCCATAGAACGGACCGCCGCCGAGGCCGCTGAAGCCGCCGAGCAAGGCGAGGATAAGGATGATGATAAGGATGGTTCCAAGGCTCATGGCTTCCACTCCCGCAGGCACTTGCGCGCCGGTTCCGGCACTTCTGGGTTGAGAATGTTGCTGGTAAGATGAACGCTTTGATCGCGTTCATGTTCCATTTGATGTCTGACATCGAGACGGGCCGCCGGCCGGGCGGGTCGGCCAGAAGGCAGCAACTAGGTGTCTCGAATCAGGGAAGGGTCGTCAGGCGATCCCGTAAAATAGCCTATAGGGCACGCGGTTCATGTACTCGCGATACTCCGGCAAGGTGGCCAGCAATGCCTCCTCGCGCAGGATACGATACAGCTGAAGGAACGTGATCACGGCGTAGACGGCGAGATTGTAGAACGAAAAGGCCGACAGCAGAAATAGGACGTGGCCAGTAAGATAGCCGGCATAGATCGGGTGCCGCACCAGCTGATAGGCGCCGCCCGTCATCACGCCGCGATTGGCAGGCAGGATGGCGAAGGAACGGCCCAGGGAAATCTTTCCCCAGATGACGAAAGACAGCGCCATGAGCTGCAGCGGCGCGGCGACATAGACCGGAATGACGGCCACTCCCGGTTCGAGACTGATGAGGGCGGCACCGAAACTGGCGATCACGGAGACGATGACGGTAAGCGGGTTCCAGTCACGCACCACCGGTCGCCGCGACAGGAGCAGCCAGGTGAAGGTGAGTATCTCGGAAATCGCCACCAGCGCGACATTGAGCCGAGTCGGATCCTGCACGAGTCGATACACGCCGCCATAGACAAACAACCCCGCGCAAGCCAGTGCGCAGGCGCGAAAGAAGCCTTCGCGCAGATCGACCAGGATCTCGCGCTTGCGCGCCGCGGAGAAAAACCCGTCCTCGTCGCCGCGTGAAAGCGTTTCACTTTTTGACATGAGCAAGGCGAATACCCGATGGTCCTCTCGGGCGACCTTTGCACGCAACCATTGCCGGGCAGTTAACCAACAAGATCGGATCGACGGCAAGTTAACCGTCTCGATCATTGCGATGACATCAGATCCGCCGGACGATTTGCAATTTATGCTTGCATATTAAGAACAAAAAAGGAACAATGAGAACATTGCCGCCAAGGCGATCAAGTTTTTTGGGGGACCAGCGACATGATGAGCTGGAAGGGTGCGGGACTGACCGCCGCCGCGATTGAATTTCGTGCGCTGACAACCCTTGTGCCCAGTTGGTGGCCTTTAGTCGCGCTTGGCGCCGTACTCGCCCTGAACATGCCTGCGCTCGCTGCCGAGAAGGATTATGCCACCTGCATCGGCGAGGACATCGAGCCGGACAAGCGCATCGTCGCCTGCACCGCGATCGCGGAGGATGCCGCAGAGCCGGCCGGCATCCGCGCCACAGCCTATTTCCAACGGGGCGTCACTCTGGGCGACCAGAAGCAATACGACCGGTCGATCGCCGACTACAGCGAGGTGATCGCGCTCGATCCGAACGACGCATCCGCATATCTCAACCGCGGCGCCGACTGGTTCAGCAATGGAGAAGACGATCGCGCGATCGCGGACTTCAACATCGTCATCAGCCTGGAGCCGTCTTCCAGCGATGCCTACAGCAACCGTGGCCTCGCCTTCCTGCACAAGGGCAAGACCGACGCGGCCATCATCGATTTCCAACAGGCAATCGAGGCCGACCCTCAGAATGGCAACGCGCATGCGGGCCTGGGCATCGCCTGGGACAGGAAGGGCTACTCGAAGCAGGCCTTGGCCGAGTATGACGAGGCGGTCCGTATCGATCCCAACAACATATTGGCCAATGTCAAACGCGGCATCGCCCGCGCCGCCGAGAGTGAGTTCGATCCCACTGTCACCGATGACGATGCCGAACAGGCGCCCGGCGGGGATTTATCCGCCGCCAAGGATGCGACCAGCAATCGCACAGCCGCAAAGACCCTGATCGAGCGCGCCGGGATGCGGCTGTCGAAATATGGCATCGAGGGCGCGCTTCTCGACTTCGACAAGGCGATCAGCCTCGATCCCGACAATGCGGACGCCTATCTCGGCCGCAGCCGCGCAAGGACGCTCAAGGGAGACAGCGCCGGAGCGGCGGCGGATTGCCGGCGCGCCATCGAGCTTGATCCGACGCGGGCAGGAAGCTGCGGCGATCAGCTTGCCACCGACCAGAGCAAGCCGGCACTGTTGCCGGGCACCCAACAGCAAAAGCAGCGAGCCCTCGTTCCGGATATCGCTGCTACCCAAGACACGCTGGCCGCAAGGGCTCTGGAGGCGACCGACCCGCGCGCCCTCGAAGCGATCCTTGGCGGCGATGCCTTCCTGGACATGGGCAAGTACGATCAGGCGATCGGCGCCTACAACAAAGCCATTGCGCTCGATCCGAACAACCGGTTCGCCTATTACGGCCGCGGCAAGGCCCGGGCCGCAAAACGCGCTTACGCGCAAGCGATCGCCGATTTCGACACGGTCATCCAGCTCGCCCCCAATTTTGCTGCGGCTCATTCTCGCCGGGGCCTCGCCAAGATCACGTCAGGCGATGCCGAAGGCGCTCTTGCCGATTGCAGCCGGGCCTCAACACTCGATCCAAAAGCGCGCGACGCCTACTTCTGCATGGGCATGGCCTGGCACGCCAAGGGCGACGTGGCGCGCGCGATTGCCGCCTATTCGGTAGCCATCGAGATCGATCCGAAAGACGACGCCAGCCATTATGGGCGCGGCATGGCGCGTGCTGACAGGAAGGACTATGACAAGGCAATCGCCGACTTCGGCCAAGCGATCAAGCTCGATCCCGACAATCGCGATTACGCGGTCGCCCGCAAGGCGGCTGTGGCTGCGAGGGGACAGGGCGATATGGCGGCCGCTACGCCCGCCGCCGTCAGCTCGGCGGCGGTCGCCGCCAGTTCAGCCGCCGCTTCGACAAATCCGAGCGATACTCATTCTGCCGCCAAGGCGCTTTTCGCCAAGGGTCGGAGGCTGCATGAGAAAAACGACTATGACGGCGCCATAGCTCTGTATGGCAAAGCGATCGCACTCGTCCCGGCATTTCATGACGCCTATCTGGCCCGGGCCATGGCTTGGGAGGCCAAGAACGATTACGCTCATGCTGTTGCCGATTACACGCAGGCGATCGCGATCAATCCGAATATAGCCGAAACCTACTACAGTCGCGGCCAGAACCTCAGTTTCCAGGAAAACTACGACGGGGCGTTTGCCGACTTCGAAAAGGCCATCAATCTCAACCCCGCGGACGCGAGGGTCTATGCCGATCGAGGCCTCCTATGGATGGGAGGGCACGAGGACGTCGCCGCGCTGCGCGATTTCGAAAAGGCCATCAGCCTCGATCACAAAAACCCCTTTGGCTATTTCGGTCGAGGTGTGATCCGAATCAGCAGAGCGGACTATGCAGGGGCCATCGCGGATTTCAGCCAGGCGATAAGGCTCAAGCCGGATTTCGCAACCGCCTACCAGGCGCGGAGCCGGGCGTGGGAAGCCAAGGGCAACCGCAAGCGTGCTCAGGCCGACCGCAAGAAGGCGCTGAGCCTCGGGGTAGATTAGACGGGCTTTAGGGGGCGCGGATTTTGCGTTGGAGTAGTTTGGGCGTAACGGCAGTCGCCGCTCTGTGCTTATTGCGGTAATGGTTTTGCCTTGGCCGCAGCTTTGACGAGACTGACGAAAGGCAATTAGCTTGAGCAGCGCTGGCGCCGATGCGACTTGATCCCTACCCCAGATAGAAGTTATTGAAATAGTTGCCAAAATCCGGTTTCCCGGCAACGGGCTCGCCGTCGCCATTCCGGAGGATCCCTGCGGAGAAGAGATAGGAACCGATCGCTTCCATCTTGGCTGGGTCCATGCTGCCGATGGCGCCGTTTTGCCCACGCAGATAGTGCCCGTCGATTAGCGCCTTCAGCGAGGCATGGATCAATGCCGGATTGGTCAGGGCATCCTTGTTGGCTGATATCAGCAGTGTGGCCGCTTCTTCGGGATGATCGACGGTGAACTGGTAGCCGCGCCGCGTTGCCCGTATGAAGCCCGACGCCAATTCCGGATTTGCACGCAGATACGCATCGCTAGAGGAGATCAATGTGGTGTGCTCGTCGGGCACGCCGTAGTCGGCATAGACGAAGCTTCGCTGTTTGACGCCTTTCAGTTCTGCCTCGACGCCTTCCCAGGTCGAGACCTCCAACGTGAAGTCGACCGAACCGTTGGCCAGCGCCTCATAGGCAGACGTGCCGAGCGTCACTGTCTCGAAAGCCCCCTTGCCGCCATCGTGTCGGATGATGGTCGAGATCAGCGCGTTTTCCCAGGCACTGCCGAAACCGCCATAGGTCAGGCCGTCAAGATTCTTGGGGCTTTTGATCTCGTCGCGCGCTGCATTGAACACCAGCCGCCCGGTTTCGGACTGCACCACGGCATAGACCGCCTTGAGATCGGCGCCGGCGGTTTTCTGGGTGAAGAGGCCGATGGAGCCGTTAATCCCGAAATCAGCAACGTGGTTGGCAACCAGCGTGCCTGCACCGGTATCGCTGTAGGGCAGGATGTCGACCTCAAGGCCGGCCTCGCCGTAAAACCCTTTGTCGCGAGCGACGAACAGGCCGATATGGTTGGTGTTGACCGTCCAGTCCAGCGCCACCGTTACTTTCCGGGCGGCCGCCTGGGCAAGAGATCGCCCTGGCCGAGCTACAAGGGGAAGGCCAGCAGCGGCAGTGAGCAGCAAGGCTTGCCGGCGCGTCAGATCAGTCATGGTCCATGTCCTTCTGGTGGCTCGGGTTGAGGAGGATGTCGAGGATCTCGGCTTCGAGGGTGCCGGCCTGCCGTGCGGCGCCGCCGGCCAGTTCGCGTGGACGCGGCAACGGCACGTTGATCTCAGCGACGACGCGCGCCGGCCGCGCCGACAGTACATAGATGCGGTCGGACAGGAACACAGCTTCGCGCACGTCGTGGGTGATCAGCAGCGCCGTCCAGCAGTGGCGCCGCCACATCTGCTCCAACCAGCGCTGCATGGCGGCGCGGGTCAGCGCATCGAGCGCGCCGAACGGCTCGTCGAGCAGCAGCATATCGCGTTCCTGCACCACGGTGCGCAGCAAGGCCGCGCGCTGGCGCATGCCGCCGGAAAGCTGCGCCGGAAAATGCCGTTCGAAACCGGCAAGCCCGAATTCGTCGAACAGCGGCGCAACGCGAGCGCGGGCAGCCTTGCGCCTGACGCCTTGCACCTCAAGCCCGAGCGTGGCGTTGTCGAGAATGCGCCGCCAGGGCATCAACGCGTCTCGCTGCGGCATGAAAGCGAAATGCCGGCCGTGGTCATCGAGCGGCTTGCCCTCGAAGAATATCTCGCCCTCGCCGTGAAGCGCGCCGGTCAGAAGCTGGAACAGCGTCGACTTGCCGGCGCCGGAGGGCCCCAGAATGGAGACGAATTCGCCGGCACCGACGCTGAGCGAAATGTCGGCAAGCACGTCGAGCCCTTCGAAGGCCTTGCGCACATGCCGCAATTCGAGCCGGTTCATCGCCAAGGCCCCTTTCCTGGGGCCTGACCGCCGGCGGCCCGTTCCCAGGGCATGGCAAGGCGCTGGACCAGCACCGTCAGCCCGAACAGGACGAGCGTCAGCACGGCGCTGACGGCAACGGCGGCCAGCACCAGGTCCGGGCGGAAGTTGTTCTTGGCGTTTAGCATGTAGATGCCGAGGCCCTTCGCCGCGCCCGCATATTCAGCGAAGATGGCGCCAACGACGGCATAAGTGATGGAGATCCTGACACCAGCGAAGAAGTAGGGCAACGCCGATGGCAGCCGCGCCAGGACGAAGACACGCCAGCGCCCTGCCCCCATGGCGCGCAGCATTTGGCCGATCTCAGTCTCCGTCGCCTCATAGCCTTCGGCCAAAGCCACCAACATCGGAAAGAAGGTGACCAGCGCCACCAGCATGACCTTGGGCATCAGCCCAAAGCCGAACCACAGCACCACCAGCGGTGCAATCGCCACCAGCGGCAAGGTCTGGCTGACCACGAAGACCGGAAAAAGGGCGCGCCGCAATGGCTGGGAGAAGTCGACCAATATCGACAGCACAAAGGCACCGCTGAGCGAACAGGCAAAGCCTGCGAGCGTGGCACGTAGGGTTGGCGCGGCGTTATCGGCCAGGGCGTGCCGGTTGAGCATTGCCTGAGCGAAGACGCGCGATGGCGCCGGGAGGATTGTCGGCTTGACGCCACCAAAGCGTGCATAGAGTTCCCAGGCGGCCAGCAGTAGCCCCACCGAAAGCATCGCCGGAGCGGTTCTGGCGATGAGGTCCACGATCGGACGCGAAGGGGCGGACGGGGAGGACACACAGGTACCCGGAGCGGATGGCGCGGGGCGCGCCGTCAGACGGCGGTGGGGCTGTTGGCCGAGACGGTGACGTCGAGCGTTACGTGGCCGGCACCCGGCCCGAAACGGCAAAAGGCCTCGTTGAGTGCGGTAAAAATGGCGCCTGCGTCGCCGCGCAACTTTGTGCAGAAATGCTTGGAGCGCTCATATACGCCCGACTGCTTCAGGAAGTCGATGCAGCCATAGATCTCGTCCATGTGGTCGTCGGTGCCCATGACATAAAGCGAGAACTGCGCCGCCGCCGGCTGGCCGGTGACGGCCACGCCGCGCACAGCGGTGATAGCGGCTTCCTTGCGCGGGCCGAGCGGCCCGGCAGGTCCGCCAAACGCGTCGGAGCGGCAGATTGGATCGTCCGGCTCGCCCGGGCAGCCGCGCGAGATGGCGGCCGAAAGCACGCAATGCTTGCCGCTGCGCGCTGCCGCCACGAACAGGTCGCGCATGGCAGGAAACAGCACCTCGGGCGGTCCGACCAGCAGGGTTGAGATATCGTCGGTCTCAATCCTCAGTCGATCACGATAGGGATCGAGCGCGCCGAGCGCACCAAGAATAACACCGACGAAATCGTCGGCCATGGGATATAGGGAAATCTGTGCGCCTGAAAGCATCGCCCGCCTCGCTCCGCTGGTATTACCCAGATCAGCTTCTAGGGTCCGTGGGCTTGCCGCCCTCGTCTCAGCCCCGACCGTACGGAGCACCCCTGTGGATGAGCGCGTTAAAGCACCAATCGGACGGCTATGAAAGCTGTTTTTTCAGGACCATCGCCGGAAATGCATTGCGCCAAGCCTGATTTATGGGCGGTTCCGTCGGGCCCGGTCTGAGCGAAATTTGTCCGGAACCTTAGCCACGACGAGTGGTTGTCCCTATAGTCGCAAACGCGACGAACTTCGTAGAAACGAGCGACGACTTCACAGAAATGGAGACAAACCATGTTCATGAAAATCCTCGCAGCTTCGGCTCTTACAATTGGTCTCGCCACTTCGGCGATGGCGCAAAATACTGGCGGAAACGGCGCCGATAATGGGCCTGGCAGTGGCCAATCGGTCACGGTCGACCCGAACACGCCGGCATCGCCGAACACGGTGGATCCTGGCACGACCGGCAGCACGACCGTCATGCCCGACGGCATGAATTCGAACGCGGACCGGAACTGTCCGGCCAGCCCACAAGGTGCTCAGCCGGATGCCAGCCACACCGCTCCGGGCACGGCTTCGCCGACCGTCAATGACAAGCATTGCGGCAAGTAGCCATTCGCCGAAACTGCCGGAGAACGTCACGGGACGCCTGTTCCGTGGCCTCTCCGTCTCTGGATGTTTCACCCTCGCCGAACAGGCAGGCGCCTGAAAACGCAACCCGCCATCGGCCGAGCCTGGCAGGAACCGGGCTTTGTTCGGTCCGGCGCCTACGAATTGGTCCGGCGCCTACGAAACAGCCTTTTCGCGAACCGGCAGCTTCCAGCCCGGCCTGACGAAATGACAGGTGTAGCCGTTCGGGTATTTCTCCAGATAGTCCTGATGCTCGGGTTCGGCTTCCCAGAACGCGCCGGCCGGAGCCACCTCGGTGACCACCTTGCCGGGCCACAGGCCCGAGGCGTCGACGTCGGCGATGGTGTCTTCGGCGACGCGCTTCTGCTCATCGCTGGTGTAATAGATTGCCGAACGGTAGCTCATCCCCACATCGTTGCCCTGGCGGTTGCGTGTCGTCGGGTCATGGATCTGGAAGAAGAACTCCAGCAGCGTGCGGTAGCTCAGCCTGGCGGGATCGAAATTGATCTCGATGGCTTCGGCATGGGTGCCGTGGTTTAGGTAGGTGGCGTCAGGCACGTCGCCGCCGCTGTAGCCGACGCGCGTGGACAGGACGCCCGGGATGCGTCGGATCAGATCCTGCATGCCCCAGAAACAGCCGCCGGCAAGCACTGCGCGTTCGCTTGAAGTCGCCATATATCAAATCTCCCCAAAGCAACTCCGGGAAAGGTTGTAGCCGTTTCCGTCCGGATTTGCGCAAGATAAAACTGGAGGCCCGGCGCTATGACAGCCGCTCCAGGATTTCCCATAGATGGGCATTGTCGTCGGCTTCGTCCAGTCGACGGGCGCGTCCTGCTGCCGATCACCACGGGCGCGCGGCGTCACTCCCCAGGCTTGAACCTGCGCACCACGACCTCGAATACGATATCCGAGATCCACATGGCGCAGACGCCGATGAGGAATGCGGCCGCCAGCGTCGTGGTGTCGTCGTTGGCCATCGGCAGGCCCATGGCGCGGGAATACTGGACCACGGGCAGCGTCAGATAGGCGGCGGCGAGCGCGCCGCAGATCGGCGAGGCCACCATCTCGCGCGGCTTGTAGCGGTGGCGCGACAGCGCTCGCAATATGCCGCCGGACAGGCCGGCGACCACCACCGGCACCTTGATACCGAGCAGGTCGAAAATATCATGCATCATTTCATTGTCTCGCGATCAGGCAACAGATGACCGATCCGGCACCGAAGATGAGCAGTCCCCGAGCAGCAGGACCCGAATCGAGCGGCAATACGATCGTCATGGTTTCCACCCGCACAGTTTCTCGCCCTTGCGGTTGTGCGCCAGCAGCGTTCTGACTTCCGTATCCGACAGCGCTGCGACAGCGGATGCGGACAAGCGCATCGGGCTCGAGACCGCGCAAAATCCGCCGGTGACGGTGGTACAGCCGGCTACCGCGACAAGTGCTGCGGCCGCTGCGACAATCAATCCCTTGCCCATGACCTGAGCTCCTTTCGGGCAGTTGCGGCGGGCAGCGCGCCGATATCGTTGTCAATCTGGTCGGCGACGTCCCGCGCCGCCGCCTCGGCCGCGGCCTGCCGGCTGCGTTCGGCGCGCTCGCCGGCAAGCCGCTGGCGAACACCCCAGCCAAACACAGCGACGATGGCCGCGCCGATGCCGAGAACGGTCGAATTGCCGAGCAGTAAGGAGAGGAGCGCGTTCATTGGTTTGGCGCGTCCTTGACGAGATAGCCGACGGCAAAGACGGCTAGCGGCAGCAACGTGGCCCACGTCTCGGCATCGTACCAGGATGGCCAGACATTGCGCACGAAGACGCCGGAAATCGAAACAGCGGCGGCGGCGATGGTCGCGGCCGTCAGCTTGTTGGTCGGGCGGATGGTCGGCTGGGTTATGGTGGCCATGATCAGAACATTCCTTGCAAGGCGGCGGCGATGTGTTGCCGGGCGGCGTAGGCGACGAGCAGGCACGCGGCAATGATGCTGCCCGCCTTGGTGGCGGCTGGGATGTTGGAGTCGGCAGGCGCCGCCGCGAGCGGTTCGACGGCATCTGCGGCAGCAGCGCCGCCCGGCGCCGCCGCAGCAGCGGTCGGTGCAGGATCTGGCCGCGTGGCCGATGCCTCGCCTGCCCCGGCAGCCGTCAGCAGCAGCGCCTGTGCGCGGACGGATCCGACCCGGCTCGACCAGCCTTTGCCGAAAGTCGGCCAGGTCGGAAGCCGCTTCAGGAAAGCCAGGCGGGCATCGCAGAGATTGTCGATGACGACAGCCGCCGGTCTGGAACCGACGGCAGCGAGCGTCTCGGGCCCGATGCGGCCGTCCTGGACGGTGCCGACCACTGCTTGAAGATATTTCGCCGCCCTGCCCGGCCCGCTGTTCACGGCAAAATCGAACACGGCGTAATCCACACCGTCGGGCAACTCGGCGCCAGCAATCGCATCCCAGTAGAAGCGGCGGTACACCGTGGCGAGCTGGGCATCGCTGATCTTCCTGAGATCCGCTTTGGTGGCATCCGCCTTCACGTAGCGGCGGAAATTGGCGAGAGTGACGCCCTTCATGGTGGCGCCGCCCGAATCGGCCGGATTGTCCGACCAGCCGCCTTCGGATTTGAGGACGAGCGCAAGCGCCCGCGTAAAATTGCGGTCCATGATATCCCTTTCGATTTCTGGTTGATGGGGTGAGTGGGTGATCGCCGGCAGCACAGGGGTGCGGATAGTCGCCGTTGCGCGCGCCTCGGTACCTGCTTGCAGTGCATCAAAACCGAAGGTCGCCTTGCGCGCCGGCCGGCGCATGGTTAGAAAAATGCAACTTCAGGACGAACAGGTCTGGGATGAGAGACTTTGTTGGCGCCGCGCGGCGCCTGGCCTTCAACAGCCTGTCGGCCGCCATCGATCGCCGCTGGAACGTCGCCCCCCTGGGCTCGGCGCCGCGTGCCACGAAAGAGGAATATCTGAGGCTGTTCGAAGCCACCCGGCGCGTCTCATTCCCTGAGATCGACAGGCTCGAAACCGAAACCGGCTTTGCCGTCGATCGCGACTGGCTCGACGAACTGGCCCTCCACACCCAGATCACCATCAAGACCAACGCGCTCGCCTACCCGCACGGGCGGGTGCTTTACAGTCTTCTTCGCCGCCAGCTGGCCGACAGCCCAAGGCCGTTCACCACCGTCGTCGAGACCGGCACCGCGCGTGGTTTCTCCGCGATCTGCATGGCCAAGGCGCTCGCCGATGCCGGCGCCTGCGGGCATGTCGTCACGCTTGACGTCCTGCCGCACCATCACCGCTTCTACTGGAATTGCATCGACGACCATGACGGCAGGAAGTCGCGCGCCGAACTGCTTCGGCCGTGGCAGCCGCTGGCCGACCGGATCATTTTCCTGCAAGGCGATTCACTCTTTCAATTGCCCAGGGTCGGCGTGAACCGGATCCATTTCGCCTTTATCGACGCGCAGCACACCAGGAAGAACGTGCTGGCCGAGCATCGCTGCGTTTCGGGCGTTCAGCGCGAGGGCGACATGGTCGTATTCGACGACGTCACGCCAGGGTCCTTCGATGGCGTGGTCGAAGCGGTCGCCGAGATCGAGCGGCAGGGCCGGTACGAGGTGCGCCGTCTGAACGCATCCAGGCAAAGAACCTATGCCTGGGGCATCAGGCGGTGACGAGACGACAGCCCGGATAAACCATCGGAGGCGAGACCTTGCTCAGAAATATCGCCCGCAGGCTTTATCTCGGCACGCGCCGGAACATCGACACCCGTCCCATGGCGGCCGATGACTACCTGAAGGTGCAGTACAGGGGCGACAAGCTGGAATATGTGCTGCCTCGCGTAAAGATCATCTCGACGGTCCAGTACCTGATCCGGTTCCTCGAAGGGCGCCGCCCGCCGTCGTCGATCCTGGATGCCGGGGCGCGCGACGGCTGGACCGTCAGCCTCTTCAACCAGCTCGGACTGGACAACGTCACCGGCGTGGAACTGATCGAACCGCTGGTGGCGCACGCCAAGGCCAACGGACGCAATGTCGTTCAGGGCGACTTGCATGAACTACCGTTCGCCGACGGCTCTTTCGGCCTGGTTTTCTGCCGGCACACACTGGAACACACGATGGATCCAAAGAAAGCCATGCGGGAGCTGGCGCGGGTCTGTGAACCGGGCGGCATCATCTTCATCACCCTGCCGATCGAGCGCAATGCGCGGGGCAAGCACACGGTCGCCATTCCCAATCTGCGGCTTTTGAAGCAGCTTGCGCTGGATGCGGCCGGCCAGCGGATCGACATCCTGAAGATCGCCCGCTCCGCCGAGACGCGCGTGATAATTCCCGACGGCGACGAAGCGCTGCTGATCCTGCGCAAGAAACCGAACTAGCGCACCACCCAGCGATTCAACCTGACCGCGCGGCCGTGGGTTTCAGTCGCCGGCTCGGCTTAGTTTAGGTTGGGAAAGCTAACGCTTTGTCCACCGGCGATAGTTGTCCATGTGTGTCAAACCCAAGATCGCCTTGCGTGCCCGACCGCGCATGGTTAGAAAATTGCAACTCAAGACGAACATTTTGAGAGAAAGACTATGCTGGCGCGTCGGGCCTGAAATGTGGGTGAACCAATCGTATGCCCCCCAGACTCGTCAGACTATGGGGAAGCTACAAAGACTGACAAAGCCTACGATCGGCGTAGCGGTTGCCCTGTGCATATGGATCGTGAACTGGATGGCGATCAGAGGAACGCCATTTCCCGATCTGCAGAACTACATCCAGAATTTCGACAAAGGAGCATACTATGTTTCTCCTGATGCCGCTTCACTGATCGATTGGTATGCCCAAGAATACCTTTGGCGGAAGGGTATCTACGCTCTCAAAGAGAGCTTCGAACTAGCCAGCATCTTTTCTACCCTGACCTTAGTTTCCTTGGTAGTCATCAGCGTCTACGTGGCAGTCAAAGCCTCGTCCCCAACCTACGTCCTTTTGCTAATCCACCCTCAGTTAATCGATCTCGTATTCTCTCAAGTACGATCGGCTGTCGCCATGGCCGCAATCTATCTGGCCCTCCTATTGCCATGGCGCCTGGTCAAATATGCATTGGCGGGGATTGCACCCTTCATTCATTCTGCGGTCCTGGTCTTTGCCGGCGCGTTCGCAGTGGGCCAAATTATCACGGGCTCCGATATTTGCGGGCGCCGCCATGTGCTAATTTCCACATGCTATATAGCGGCTGCAGTTGTTGCCGTGACCATCCTCAAAAGCTATCTTCTGGGCTCGATTGGTGACAGGCGAGCGACGATAGAAATTACTACGAGCGGATTCCTGCTGACGATGATGGTAACCGCGTATGCTGTCCCTTTCCTCTTCTTTAATCATCTGTTCAGCAGGAAGTTTGCCGCGTTTGTTGTAGTTCTCGCTTCATCACTTTGCCTGGGGATGTACCTCTACAATCAGAATGGCATCCGGTTCGTCGCTCTTGCGATTCCAGCGCTTGCCGTTGCAATCTCCAGCATTCCTGATCTTCACTGGCGCCGCCTTACACTAATTGCGGCTCTGACGTCACAAGTTGTTTTCTTCGGCTATTGGGCCAAAGGTATTCTCTAATGAAAACCTTGCGATGGATGGCCCACCAGTATCTTGCCGAAGGAGATCGTTGGCGGATTGCATGTATCGAGGTATTCGGCTTAATCTGGCGGAACGCGTTTTTCCAAGCCTTCTTCTGGTTGATGGTCGCCGGCAACCTCCTGGCTATGTTCTTTGGTGATTGGTTGATCCGTTGATTAGCCTCCGAACTGCCATTTGCGGACTACAACAGTCATCACGCCGCTGCCTGGGTCCTTCGTTACCCCTGTGTCGTTTGCAATGATTATGTCGACAAGATCAGCGGTGACGACCCCGGCGTACTTAATCGTGCAACCCAGCAGGTCGGCGCTAAATCCAACGCCCGTTACTAGGTCACCACGAACGGCACCCGGTACGGCAACCTGCACAGTCAGGGTTGTCCCCGTTGGGATGCCCGGGGTTGGGTTTACGAAAACCTGCCCCACGGTACGCAACTCGCTTTCCGCGATGCCGTTGAAGGACGTGATGATCGCGCCACCGCTGACGTTCATGTGGTTGCCGCCCAGCCAGTTTTTCCCGCCGTCCGTAACGCTAGCGAAACGCAGACCGTTGGTGAACGTCACCCCTGTGGTGGCATCGAACACGTTATTGGCGATACGGCAGCCCACCAGCTTGGCATTCTGGACAAGGATACCGTCATCCACTGTACAGCCGATGCTGGGCGCGAGGAAGCCACCGAGGACATTGCCCTCCACAATCAGGCCCGCGAACAGCCGGTTGCCGGCATTACCCGCTATGCGGATAAAGGACGAGATGTCTTGGCCCGGAGAGAACCGGAACTGGTTTCCCCTTACTGCCCCACTAACGGGGTCGTTAGCCTGATCGTTGGTGATCTGTATTCCTTGGTTCTTCTGGGTGGCCCTATAGGTGGACTGAGACAGGTCGAACATGTTTCCCTCACAGGAAAATCCGGTCGTCCGGTTAATGATGATACCGTTGTGAGGCACATCATTGAGCATGTAGACCTGTAGCCAGTTCCGGTTGACCTGCACACCCACACCGTCACCAATCCAGATTTGGCAATTGCCTCCAGCGCCCTTCGTCTTCACACCCTCAATTTGTGTGCCATTGCCGAAGTAGGATAAAATGTTGGCGCAAGGAATTGCTGCCGGCACAGTGAGGGACGTTCCATCCCCACAGCAATCCTGCACGTCGCCGTTCTTAATGCGCAGAGAGGCGGAGCGGTAATCGAGGATACCGAACCGGTCAATCTGTGAGAAGAGCGGGTTTTCGATGAGGCAATTCTGCGTATAACCCATGTAGATGCCGCCACCACACCGCAGGATTTCAATATCTCGGTACGTACATCCGAGGCCGCCCTTGTTGTTGACGCCACACGCAGGCATCGTGCCCGCATTGTCGAAGGATCCGCCCTCCGGGCCGGTACCACGGAAGCCGTCGATACAGACGCGCTCCATAATGACTCCCTGTGGCAGCGCGGAGCCGCTTTGAAAACCATCCGTATCCCATAGCGCGAAGGCATGGCCGTTGCCGGCGGCCCCGGTCAATTGATTGCCAAGCGCCTTAAAATCGCGAAATCCGAGCCGCAATGTGTGGCCGACCAGACGAAACAGTGGCGCGCCATTGATCACTGCGCTCGTGATGGTCGAAACGTCGCGGCCGAAGCCTTCGACATCGAATAGCCCGAGAGCGATATCGATCGTTTGGTTGATCGTGATATTCGTTGGTGGCAGGCGGATTGTGCCGCGATCCTTGCCGTCGACGATCTGGACTGCCGCAATCAGCGCCGCCGTGTCGGCCGCTGCGTTGCCGAGCCCACTGCCGAGTTGACGTAAGTCAACGACGCTTTCATTCAACACCCAAAAGCCGCCATTGACCGCATCGGTTGTCCCGTCCGGCATGAAGCGGTCGGCGGAGCGGAAATAGGCCAGCGCCGGGTAGCCGCCGGCGTTGATCGCCGCGCGCGACATGCGGGCATAGTTGGCGCCGCCCACCAGGGTTGCCGGGGTCGTGAAGACCGGGGCGTAGAACTGGGTCCTGATGCTCTTGACGCCGGCAGCGATCGTCGAGCCCGATGCCGTGGCCACGGAAGCGTAGATCGGCACGTTGACGCCCGAAACCTGCGCGGCGTCGGCGGCATATTGCTGGGCCAGGTCGCGCGCGAGTTCCGCGATGTGGATGACTGCCGCCAGCGCTCCACCGATATCTGCGAGCGGATCATCCGACAGATAGTAGGAGATCACGATGTTGCTCGTGCCGATCACCGGGTTGAGGGTCTGGAAAGCGTAGACCAGGCCACCCGAAACGACCCCCTCCTGCACGTGAACGGTCGTTCCCTTCTGCATCGTGCGCGTGGTGCGGGCGTCCGCCGCGCGGTACCAGTAGCCCTCGCTCGCCGTATAGATGCCGTTCAGCCGGGCGTCCGACTGGTTCTTGACCAGTACCCGGTCGCCGACGGCGGTCGAAATCCCATCGATCGTCTTCAGGCCCAGGATCCAGGCAACGCCGTCGACGATGACCGTCTCCAGGTTTGCCGTCGTCGCCAGGCGCACGGGTTCGCGCTCGCCCGTCAAAAGGCGAACGGCGGCAGTTGCGGGTCGGGCCATGAGGCTTGCTCCATAAAAAAGCCTCGCGAAAGCAAGGCTTGGAATTCGGGTTGGTTGGCGGCGTGGCGAGGGGTTCGGAAGGGATAAGCGCTGGCCCGTGCGGCCACGGCGCCACGGTCATTCAGGTTCTTCTTTGAGAAATTTGGTCACGGCCGCTCGGCCAGGCGAGAGACAATTCAGCGGTCGGTTTTCTGTCTTTGGGCACGCACTTCCTGGCAAGCAGCAATGCCGGCTTGCACCTGGACTGGCTGCCGTGTTAACACCCGCGCACTGCGGTGCCTTGCGCTATGGGAGCGTCAATGTCGCAGCGATTCCACAAGGTGTGATTTCCGATGAAAAAATCCGCGATTGTCGTGGCTGCAAACGACAACCGCACGGCAGAAGAAAGGCCGTTCGCTTCCCGGTACAAATCCGTTGGAGCGGTGGCGGCGCCGGCGGATTTACAGGCAGGAGGCGAAGAGCCGACCGAAGCCCGCACCCTGACGGCGTTGCAGATGTTCTGTCGCGTAGCGGGCGTCTAGATCGCCTTTGAGGCCTCATCCAGACGGCAAGGACAGGCTCTAAAGTCCCGACCCGCTGTATCTGGTGGCCTCCTTCCACAATGCGAGCGCAAGGGCGGGTGTCCGCCCCTTCACCGCATATTCGCGGTCCCGGTAGCTTCCCGCCGCGATCCACACCGTCTTTGAGCGTTGATAGATCGTAATGCCCCGCGCGCTCGCCCGCGCGAACAGATCTGCGTCATTTCGATACATCGGTTCCAACCCCTGTGGTCCCCTCGAGGGGTAAGGTGCAACGAACATGCCAAAGTTACGCCTAGCTAATATTACCCATCGCAGAGCTGCCAAATGCGCCATCGAAGTGCACTGGCAGCCCTAACGCCAAGGTGTTCCGTGGGTGTTTCCGCTGTATTGCACCTGAACTGCCCCCAGGTAACAGAATAGACCAATCCGGAAACATTTGCTTAAAATTGTCTTCTTCAGCCATCGGCGCCGACTGGCCAGCAATTCACCCAAACCAAGAAGTTGGACGACGGCGTGCCAGAGTTCGGTGAGCGGGCCTACTACACGCGTCGGAAGGCCGGGCGGCCCGTGCTGGCACTGCGGCAGCCAGGCGAGGAACCGGAACGCGCTATAGCAGGCCGGATTCGCTCATACCGCGGATCTTGGCGTTGCCTCCCGTCCGCCGGCCGGCCATCGCGTTGGCGGCCGAGTAGCCGCGCGATGGAGCGACAAGTAAGCGGCTCTGGACTCTAGTCGGGCAATAACGCTCTC
This sequence comes from Mesorhizobium sp. BR1-1-2, assembly GCF_020165435.1. Lineage (NCBI taxonomy): Bacteria > Pseudomonadati > Pseudomonadota > Alphaproteobacteria > Hyphomicrobiales > Phyllobacteriaceae > Mesorhizobium > Mesorhizobium sp. BR1-1-2. Next base: position 9,979 of record NZ_JAIUID010000022.1, on the reverse strand, counting down.
CTGAACTCCACGCTGATCCGAGGCGCTTTGACGCCGTCGGCCACGACGCGGGTGCCACACTATTTGTTGCCGACGTGGAACGGTTCGATGGATGCGGAAGGAAGCCCCAGTTCATCAAGCACATCGAGGGCCCGCTCCGATATAACGAGGTACAGGTTCTGATTAATCCCAAAGTCGTCGTGACCTGCCTTGCCGTCCACCTTGAGCCAGACAAACGGAGGGAGCACGACGTCGGGCTGCACCAGGTGAAAATCCTCGGATATGGTCACCTGCGCGTCGGCGAATGTGGCGCCAGAGATGCCGATAGCGAGCAACCCACGTTTGGCTTCTTCGGTCACAAGAAAACAGGGAAACGAGGTCACGAGTGCATCTCCCAGCCAGCCCGCGAAATGATAGTGGAGCTTGCTCACAATGGGCGGATGAACGCTGGCATCCTCGACAGTGTCATCGCCTAGCTCACCGGCTACTAGAGGCTTTACTTCATAGTATCTCATTACCGAATTCTCTGCCGTCACGGCAACGGGCCGAAGTTCTTCCGCCCCAGCCATCATCTGGCCAAACGCAACAAGGCTACGCCATATTCTTGCGACCACCGCATTCCCCTTTTCAGGTCTTTGGAGAGATCCGCCTCGGTCATCTCCACCTTGTCGCTGCCGAGCTCGAGAGCCAACACCTGTCACCGCATAGGATCGAAACGATCGGAATCCCTTTCCTCTCGAAGCCGGTGCCTCCGGCCTCCCGCTCAGGTGGCTTCATCAGAAAAATGTAGCCGTCTCTCCGAGCTCGGGCAGAATGCGCTCTTCCGCGGTTGGTCTCTCCCCGGTCTAGTCAATTGGTTCGATCGTCAGGATTGGGCACCGCGACCAGCGCCGCGCATATGGATTAGAGCCAATGCAACAATTTAGAGGCTGCCATTCCAATTTACGACTTGAGGTTTATTGGGGGTCCCGGAGGCAATCCCTTCACCTTCGCTATGACGTGGCCCATAATATGCCAATAAACCTCGAGGTCCGACAGCTCCTGATTTGAGATGTCATCTTCTCCACCCAGGAAAAGCGGCGGTGACAGTGCACTGATTTCCTTCTTCGCCTGCCTCTCCCCCCAGAATCCAACCGCTTTGCCGTTGTTCGGCAATCCGGGTCAAAAACGCCTCATTGCCGATACAAGTGCCTACACATCACTTTTCAAGCAGCGGCAGAATCTTTTCATCGAGGAATTTAAGACGTCCGCCCAACATCTCGGCATTGGCGGGGTTCGCCGGGACATTCACAGGGATCAGCTTCGCCACTGACTTCCCCTGACGCGCGGCCTCAACCCACTCGTCCATTGCGCCGATATATCCATCCAGCGCCTCGTACGGAGTCTCGACATCGTCGCCGGGCATATAAGCTGGCGGCACATCACCCACGATTACCCACATCCATTGGGGCACATCTGGTCTCCCCGGTGAAATCTCGAAGAGAAAAATGTATATTATTCCCTCGGCGCCATATCCAAGATACTCTGTTTTTATATTCTTTCCCCAATCATAAAACTTTATATATTCACGGGCCTCTTGAAGAGCTGCATCAAGATTATCATCGGCGTCTTGATCACGCTCAGGAAGCGGCAAACGGCTTACTGTACTGAGATCTGGGGTAATTGCGTTCACACACCCTCTCCATTACTTCATTTATTCTTCCGCCATCGTCTCTTGGCCCAACGCCGAAAATCACCAGCCTCCTGATGGAGCCTTATGTGGTCTTCCCTGATACGCGGCTGAACATTTGATACATGATCCGCTCCACCATCGGCCAGAGCTTTTTCATGGGAAACATCCATTTCCGCTTCAGCTCTGGATGCATCTAAGAGACTTTCCCCCGCTGCCATGGCGAGGTTTTTGTATCGCGCCAAGCATGCCAGCCCAACAGTAAATCCGCTAACTGCGCAATAGTGTGATCAAGCTCTACCACCTCGCCCAAGCCTACCAGCATTAGGTCAGTTTCATCAACTTCAGCCTCATGTCCGTAGAATTGCCACGACTCATTGTCGGCATCATGTGAAGCGTATCCAATCCAGCCGCAGCCACGAAATATTTTCGGGTCGAAATGACAGCTAAATTTCTTGGATCTTCGAATTTCCATCCGTTCATATTGCCATCTAGTCGCGACCGGTGGCGAGGCAACGGGAAGATCTTCTCGTCCAGTCCGGTGCTGACATTGACCGAAAACTAGCATGTGACGCTGCCCAGATGAGCTTTGGCGTTATTCTCCACGATCAACATGGCGAAAGAAGTTGACGAAAGCGACCGCTTTCAAGTGAGCGGCTTCGGACTTCTAGCCGGGTAATAACGCCGCTTCTGAACTCCACCCTGACCCGGCGTTTTAACGTCTGCTACGACGTGGGTGCCACACTATTTGTTGCCGACGTGGAACGGTTCGATGGATGCGGAAGGAAGCCCCAGTTCATCAAGCACATCGAGGGCCCGCTCCGATATAACGAGGTACAGGTTCTGATTAATCCCAAAGTCGTCGTGACCTGCCTTGCCGTCCACCTTGAGCCAGACAAACGGAGGGAGCACGACGTCGGGCTGCACCAGGTGAAAATCCTCGGATATGGTCACCTGCGCGTCGGCGAATGTGGCGCCAGAGATGCCGATAGCGAGCAACCCACGTTTGGCTTCTTCGGTCACAAGAAAACAGGGAAACGAGGTCACGAGTGCATCTCCCAGCCAGCCCGCGAAATGATAGTGGAGCTTGCTCACAATGGGCGGATGAACGCTGGCATCCTCGACAGTGTCATCGCCTAGCTCACCGGCTACTAGAGGCTTTACTTCATAGTATCTCATCAATCACCTACCGGGGGATCAAACAAATGCCCATATTTTTTGTCTAAGTGCGTTGCGTAGTCAAGAACTTGCTGCCGCGTAGCGGTTGCGTGCGTCCTATAAAATTCGTCCCATTCTGATCGAATGACTTTTAGATGCAAATTTATATCGAAATCCGCTCTTATTCCGCGAAGGTTTTCAAGCGAATGCAGCTCTTCCTCCGTAAAAAGCCCCGGATATTTTTTGAGCACTCGCTTCTCGACGCTGTGATGAACCACATAGTCGCTGCTATTGAGCGTAGGATTGGCATCAAAGAAGGTTTTTCGGTAGTTCTTTGATTTTGTCCATCCAACCTTTGCTCCAGCATATTTAATAGCAGAGGGATCCCTAGCGAGCAACGAAGCCAGTAACGCGGTACTAAAAGCATTTTCAGATATTTCACCCGGACGCGTCCTCTTCCTTGCACGCCGTGGGAAGACTGAGCGTGCGAGCTTCTGCTGGAATCGAAGGGTTTCAGCATCGACGCCACGAACAAGTACCTCGCTGCTTTTAGCAAGTTCAGCCGACCGCTTCGAAAATAAGGAAAAGCTCTCGATCCAAGGTTTGGCAATCTTTCCGGCCTGTTCCAAGGCCGGCCTGGCCAGTCTTTCGACGGGAATTGCTCCCGCCACGTTGAGCAATGCTTCGCCGTAGTTGCCGTCCAGTGCCGCGTTCGCGGTTTTTTCAAGCGCAAACGACACCGCGAACGGCGTGGCATCAGCCAAGGAGATGCCGGTTTCGCCGAGCCCGTCAGAGCCCACAAGCTTTTGAGCAAGAAGCCGCCGTAGACTTCCGCGTTCACTATCGCCGGCGATCAATCCTCCCAACCATTCCTGGTTGGTCGGAATATAATTGGTCAGCCATTCCGGCTTTCGCCCTTCTCCGGATAACGCTCGCCGCACAGCCTCAGCTGACTTGGCCAATTTCTCCGGATCCACCATCGATGCTAGGGACCCGTCGTCGACTATGCCTTCGTTTGATTTAGCGACCCTCGTCTGCAGCAAATGATCAAGCATCGCTGGGCGTAGCGCCGGAGGTGTTGCCTGGAGCATGTTGCTCAGATCCGCTTCCTTGGCCTGCTGCAGCCGACTCCCATCACTGAGCTTGTTATTGACGTCTTCAGCGACGGAATTCGGCAGAGGCTGAACGGATTTGAGACCTAACTGCTGCTGGGCGGCGATCGAGCCGATGATGGCAGCTTGATAGTCTTCCGGCTTCGAAAGATTGTTCCAGGTAGCGTCGAGGCTCGCGAACGTCTTGCGTACATAACCGCCCGGATCGTCCTGCCTCGCTTGCAATGTCAGGTCAGCCGCGGCGGCTATTGCGTCATGACGCACCCGGTCCTCTTCCGGTGTCGCACTATCGGCCTTGGGCGCCGACTCTTTGACCATGGCCCGCACGGCGTCGTTAGACATCGTGCGCATGCCGTAGAACTGGCGGCTGACATCAAGCGCTTGATTGAAGGCCTGAAATCGCTTTGTCCCTTCCGTCGTGCCATAGAGCGCGGCGAAATTCTCAGGCGTAAAAGTCGGTCCTGAATAGCTGCCGGTCTCTCTGATCGCCTTAGGTGCGACTTGCTCGGCGAGGCCAATCCGGGTGCGCGTTTCAACTTGCCGAGAAGCGTGGGCGGCCTGCGCCTGTTGGAGCAGCGCTGGCCGATCTTCTTGGGTAATGTCTTCCCCAAACGCTTGCGCCACAATTTCATCCGGCGTCGGCTTTCCAACACGATCGCCTTTCGTTGCCGCCGCATCTGAGTTGCCCGAAACTCGGATCCAGCTGACCGGTTGACCGTCGGAGGCATCGCTGCTGGAAGACTCTCCCGGCGCCCCCACACCGAACATCTCAAGCGCTCGCTTCGGGTCCTTGGCGATCAGCGCCTCGAAGCGCATCCTGGCCGTGGTGCTGAACCAGTCCTTCGCCACCTGCTGCCTGATCTGCGGGTCGAGGCTCATCTTGTCGATGAGGTCGAGCCCATCCTGGCGGGCGGCCTCGAAGGTCACGGCGTCGTCGGGGTCGCCCTGCGCGATCGCAATGGCGTTGGTGTGCAGCACCGTGTCCACCTGGGCCTGCTCATAGCCCTGGCGCCGCTGGTGTTGCCTTACCGCCATGCGCGGCGAGCCGGCCGCGCGCATCGGCTCCTTCTGCCTGGCGAAATCGGCGCGCCGGCTCTCGGGTATTTCAGGCAGAGCCTCGTCGAACAGCCTGTCGAACAGGCCGGGCTTGACCACCTGCCCGCTGCGCGGGTCGACCTCGCCATACATCGCGTCATGCAGGCCGCTGCCGTCGGCCGGCGCATTCGCCGCCACCTCGTCTTCCGCCTGGGCGATGCGGTCGGCGAACCGGCGGCGCGCAAGCTCGGCATCGAACGCCTCCTGCTGTTCCTTCATCTGCCGGTAGCGCTCGGCGACGGCCGAAAGCTCGTCGCCAAGATCCTGCATCGCCCTGCCGGCCGGCGACCCCTCGGGATAGGAGACGCCGTTGCCGGTGTCGAGCCGGCGCTGCGCAATCTGGAGGGGAATCGTCGCCATCAGTAGAGCCCTCCCGTGAAGGCGCCGCCCGGCGCCGGCGGGAAGGCGCCCTTGCCGAAGGTCACGGCTTTGGTCGGGTCGTAGAGGCGCGAGAGACCCGACACGAGGCTGCCGCCGGCCTTGAAGACCGACGCCGTCGCCGCCTGCCTGCCGGAGAAGCGCGCGAGCGCGGCCTGGCTGTCGAGACTGTTCCGGCGCAGCGCCGAGCCGTACTGGATCGCCTTGAGGTCGAGCTGGCCTTGCCTGGCATTGGCCGCCAGCACCTCGGCGGGCGAGCCCTGTATGCCGACGCCGGAGGCGCCCGCCTGGGCTCGCGCCTGCGACAGCAGGAGATCCTGCCTGTGGCGCTCCTGGCTCTGTTCGAAGGCGGCACTTTGCGCATCGGCCTGCGCCTGCTGCCCGTAGGCCTTGGCCTGGTAACCGGCCGCCTGGTTCTGCTGCCGGCCTTCGAACAATGCGCCACCCACTGAGATGGCCGTGCCGAGAAGGGCTAATGTGCACATGGTCAGCCTCGCTCGGATGCGGCAATGGGGGTTTTTCTGGCCGTCCGCGCGCCGAGCGCCGGTCGCGGGTCAAGCGCGCCGCCGGGGTTGGTGAACGACAGAAGCAGCCTGTCGGCCTGGAGCGCCGGGCGGCTGAGGCGCGCCGGCGCCGCCGCACGCGGCCCGGTCATGGCGGCGCGGCGGGCAAGGGCCAGGTTCACCGTCAGGTCAGGCATGCCGGCGGCGTCGAACAGGCCGTTGGCGGTGGCGAGCGCGCGGGCGAGCGCATCGGCCTCGAACAGTTCCTGGCGCAACAGCTCGACCAGGCGGCGCACGGCGCGCCAGCGCTCAGTCAGCACCTCCGCCCTGGCTTTCGCCTGCTCGCCCAGCGCCTCGACGGCGGCGCGCGCCTCTGCCGCGGCGGCCGCGGCACGGCATTTGTCCGCTGCCGCGATGATCTTCTCCAGCAGGGCGACGACGTCGTTGCAGTCGTCCAGCGCAATGCGCGCGGCGGAGAGATCGCCGTCGCCGAAAACGGCGCGGTCCTCGGCCTGTTCGCAGCCGCGCCGGCGGGCGATCGCATCGTTGAGGTCGGTATCGAGCAAGGCGATGACGGCAGCGTATTCGGCAGCCGTCCGCGCCCTGCCGAGCTTTTCGGCATGGGGGGATGTGGTCACGGGGTGGGGTTCCTTGTGGTAGGGGTGGAGGCGGTGGAGCGCCGATCTCTCCCCTTGTGGGGGTTGAGGAGCGGTCCGCGCAGCGGACGGAAAGCCAATTGCCTGGCTTTCCGAGCAACGAACGCCCGGCAGGGCAGAGGGGGCGCGAAGGATCGCGGCTTTGATCAAGTCACGAGCGACGAGCGCCTGATAGGAGTGGGCTGAATTGCAGACAGGCCGGCGGGACAGCGCCCCCCTCTGGCCTGCCGGCCATCTCCCCCACGAGGGGGGAGATGGCAGCTTCAGCGCCTCCCCCTAAGGCTCGGCGTCGAACACGGGCGTGAACGCCCGTATCGTGCAGGGCGTCGGGTTGACGTGGCGGATCCGCACCCGGCCCTGCCCTTCCCAGCTATCGTCGATGGGCACCTCGACATTGCCGGTGAACAGGCTCGCCTTGCCGTCGGACGCGACGATGGAGGGCATGCGCACGCTTTCCCAGCGGCCGCGGATCAGCGACTGTACCTGAAGCCCCGTCGTGTCGGTCTCGAGCAGGGACAGGATCACCCCCGCCACCTTCTTGCGCCGGCCGAGGATCGAGCCGTCCCGGCCGGCGACGTCGAGCTCCAGCGTGTCGGCCTGCGACTGGAAGGCAAGCCCGACCTGCCATTTGGCCGCGATGGCGCCGCCGGGCAGCGTCACCTGGCCGGAGGCGACCGGCAGCCCGCGATAGACCTTGCCGCCAGCCAGCACGTCGACCTTTTCGCCGTCGAGATGGCCGAGCCCGGACACGGTGTTCACGGCGGCGCCCGAATAGGTCAGGCCGCAATCGACCTGGAAGGCGTCCTCCAGCGCCCCATACTCGAACGGCGCCGTCATGATCTCGATATAGCGCCTGGTCACGCCGCCGATGGTCCGCCTGACGATCAGCCAGATATCGTCGACGCCGTCCTGGCCGGGCGTCACGACGGCGCTTTCGACGGCCGCCCAGCCGGAACCGCTGAAGGCCCCGCCGAAGCGGTGGCGGTGCATGCCGCGCACCTCCTGCGAGGGCTGGTGGGTGTAGCCGCCGAGCTCGCCATTATCGAGTGGAAACCACAGCATCGGGTCGGGGTCGGTCTGGAACGCCAGTTCGACCACGCCTTTCTTCGGGATATGTTCGGATATCTGGCCGATATCGTCGGAGGTGAAGCGGCCGGTGGAAGCCTGCGTCAGCTCGGCAATCGAGCGGCGCGAGCGTGTGACATAGAGGAACGACTGGCCGGCATCGACCGGGCGGATGCGGGCGCAGCCCGATGTGCGCGAGCGCCGGTTCTTGAACGAGGACGGCGTCAATGCCTCGTCGATGCCGGAGCCGGAGAGCGCGCGGATGCCGCCGAGCGTCCCGATCAGCAGGGCACCGTCCGATTCCGCGATCCACGTGATGTCGTTCGCCTGGCCGCCGCCGGCCTGGAGGAATTCCAGCGCGTCGTCATCCTTCTCGCCCAATGCGAAATTGTTGAAATCCCCCGTTGCCGAGGCGTAGACCGAAAACTTGCGGCTGAAGGCCAGGCGCTCCTCGTAGAGCGATCCGCTTTCGACATATTTCCCGGGCACGAGCGTGCCCAGGCGCCAGCGCGATATCGGGCTGAGGTCCGGCAGGGCAAATCCATGCAGTTGGATTTTCACCGCCGTGGCGCTGGTGCGGCTGGTGATCTTGGCCCAGCGCCAACGGCCGTCGGATGCAAGCAGGCGAATGGCCCGGCCGACGTCCGAAGCCTGGAAACCGGCGCCGCCATTGATGCCGGCGGTCGATGACGCCGTGAGGTCGAACGGCGTCTGGCTCGCCGCCGCCCGGTTGAGGTTCAGTTCGGAAAACGCGCTGTCCGAGGCTCCGTTGATCGCCTTCCATGTAAAGCGGTGATATTCGAACGCCAGCTTGTTGAGGAATTCGTAGTAGCGGGTTTCGCCGCCTGACCACCCGGTCTCGCCGGTGCGGCTGTCGAGCGTCACCCATGTCGCGCCGTCATTCGATCCTTCGAGCACCCAGATCGTCGGCGTGCGATCGACCGTCCCGCCTGTGCGTGCGGTCAGGTAATAGTTCTCGACGATGGCCTGGGCGCCACCGGCAAGCTGGTAGGTGACCGAGCCGTTGGTGGCGCCGGCGATGCCGCTGTCCGTCTCCGTCGCCTTGTCGAAAAGTTGGTAGGCGTCTCCTGCCCCGCCCATGCCTGAGACCGTGCCGGAAGGCGCGGTGTTCGACGTCATCTTTGGCGTCAGCGCGCCGTAATCGGCCGGCGTCAGCGTGGTCGGCGTATCGTTGATGTCGTCATAGGGCCCGTCGTCGATCGCGTAATCGTCGAGCGCCCATGCCGTATGGGCGGTGCGCGTCAGTACCTTGAGCGGATAGTCCCTGTGGGAAATCCACATCTGGTCCGCGGACTGCACATAGTCGAGATCGAACAGGTCGGCTTCAAGATAGGGCGAGGCCACCTCGACCGTGCCGACACGCGCGCCATAGGCGTAGACGCGGATGTAAAGATTGCCGAACTCCAGCATATAGGCCTGGTCGGCCGAGAAGATGAACGGGATCGCCCGCGTCGCCTTGCCGGATGTCTTGACTTCGCCGACGAAACAGGTGCCGCCGCGCTTGCGGATGCCGCCATGCGGCAGGGTGACGAAGTTCTCGCATTTCGACAGCGCCGCCCGGTAGAGATCGAGCGAGGCGCGCGCATGCAGGCGCGGCGAGATCTCGCCGCGGGTGAAGACGTCCTGGACCGGATAGAGCGTCGCCATCAGCGCATGGTCCCGACGCCGACAAACCGGTTATCGCCGCGTTGCCGCGCCCAGCTCGACATCGAAAGCCGTCCGCCGCGCTGGATGGCCTGCGCGGTGAAGGCGGCGTCCAGCGCCCGGTCATAGGCCGAACGTGCAATGTCGATCATGCCGGCCTTGTGCGTCAGCGGATGCGCGACCTTGATGGCGAGCGCCGCCACCAGCACTTCGGTGAACAGCGCGTCCCAGTCGTTGGGATCGGTGAGGTTCGCGACATAGCGGATGGTCAGCGGTCCCGCCTGGTCGCTGTAGACCAGCCCTGCCTCCTGCCGCCACGAGATCGCAACACCGTCCGGCTCGCCATTGTGGGTAAGCGGCAGCGGACGAAGGCAATCGACGGGGAGTTCATAGGCAAAGTTCAGCGTGCAGGCGCCGCTGCCGGTATCGCTGCCGGCCACGGATGCCGAAAGGATGGCGAACACCCAGGCGTATTTCGTCAGCTCGGCTTCGCGCGTCAGGTCGAAATGCACATTGAGCAAGCGCGCGGCCTTGATGTCCTGGTCAAGGCTGTCGATCGGCGCCTCGTCGAGGACAGCCAGCGCCATGTTGGCGATGTCGGTCGGGGTTATGGCCATGGGTCAGCGCCTCGTGGTGATGGGTTGTGGAGTGCAAATCGCTTCGGCTGGCGCCCTACGGCGCCCCCCTCTGTCCTGCCGG
>NZ_JAIUID010000021.1:0-71619 GCF_020165435.1 Mesorhizobium sp. BR1-1-2 | reverse complement strand
CTGGCCGAAAGCCGCTCGAGCATCGACGGCCTTGTCGCCGGCCAGGTCGAGAAGCTGGCCGAAGGCCGCGACATCCTGCGCCGTGCGCTGGAAGCCGATCTCAATACGATCAAGAGCACCGTCGCCGACCAGTCCCAGAAACTGATCGAAGATCGGGGACAATTCGCCCGGGCCCTCGAAGCCGACCTCGAAAGCGTCAACAGCCTCGTCAACAGCCACTCGGAAAGGCTTGTCCAGGACCGTTCGGCGCTGTCGAAGGCGCTCGAAGACGATCTCGAAAATGTCAACGGACTGGTCAACAGCCACTCCGAGCGACTTGTCCAGGAGCGTTCGGTGCTGTCGAAGGCGCTTGAGGACGATCTCGCCAAGCTGGCCGAAAGCCGCTCGAGCATCGACGGCCTTGTCGCCGGCCAGGTCGAGAAGCTGGCCGAAGGCCGCGACATCCTCAAGCGCGCGCTGGAGGCCGATTTGCAGAAGCTGTCGGAGAGCCGTGGCGATCTCGACGGCATCATCGCCGGACATGTCGGCAAGCTGGCCGAAGGCCGCGACGTGCTGAGCCGCGCGCTGGAAGACGATCTCGGCAGGCTCGCCGAGACCCGCAAGGATATTGATCGTTCGCTGTCGGGTCACATCGACCAGATCGCGGCGAGGAGCACCGACATCTCCGCTGCGATCGCCGCCGACGTGGACAAGATCGAGCAGGCGTTCAGTCGCCAGACCGGCATCATCGAGGAGCGTGCGGGCACCATGGAGCGTGCGCTGTCGACAGGCGTCGACAATGTGCGCAACGTGCTCGAGAAGAGCGCCGTCTTCGTGGCCGGCGCCTTGCGCGAGAAAGTCCTGGAAGTCACCAGCGTCCTGCATGAGCAGGCGGGCCTCGCCTTCTCCGATGCGGATCGCAAGATCGCCGAGCGCGCCGAGCAGACCTCGGCCGCCCTGCTGGCTCGGGCCGAAGACATCGCCCGCACCTTCGAGGAGGCGGATCGCCGTCTCCACGCCCGTGCGGAAGACACGTCGAGCGCCTTGCTTGCCCGCGCGGACGATGCGTCCAGTTCCTTGCTGGCGCGAGCCCATGAAACCGCCGATCAGCTTGCCGCCCGTGCAAGCGAAATCGCCGGCACGTTCGACGCGGCTGACCAGAAGCTGGCCGCCCGCGCCCAGGAAACCGCCGACCAGTTGGCGGCTCGGGTGAGCGAAATTGCCGGCACCTTCGACGCGGCCGACCAGAAGCTGGTTGCCCGGGCCGTCGAAACGGCACAGTCGCTGGCCGCGCGCGCCGGCGATATCCTGCGCAATTTCGAGGGCGCCGATCAGCGGCTCGGCATGCGCATCGGCGAATCAGCCGAAGCTCTTGCCGCGCGTGCAGCGGATCTCGGCCGCATCTTCGATGCCGCCGACCAGCACTTGGTCTCGCGCATCGCCGAAGGTTCGGAAGCACTGTCAGGCCGCGCCTCCGAAATCGCCCGCATCTTCGACGATGCCGATCAACGTCTGGTGTCACGCATCGCCACCAGCACCTCGACCATCGGCGAGCATGCGCAGAGCATCGTCGGCGCCTTCACCAGCACAGAGCAGAGGGTCGCCGACCGTGCGCGCCAGACCGGCCAGGAACTGGCCGCGCGTGCCCGTGAGATCGAGCAGGCGCTCGCCGGCGCCGACGAGCGGCTCGCATCCACCGCCGCAACGGCTGCTGCCCGGGTCGAAGAGCAGATCGCCAGCGTCGAGAACCGGCTCGCCCATACCGCCGAGACGATGGGCCAGAAGCTTAACGAGCAGGTGTCGAGCGCCGAGGCGCAACTCGTGTCGCGCGCCAATGTCATCGCGGAGACCTTCACCGCGGTCGGCCAGCATATCGGCCAGAGCACCAACGACGCCGCCAAGACGATCGGCGCCAACACCCGCGAGCTCAACACCATGCTCGCGGCACGGTCGGCGGAGATGTCGAAGATCCTCGACGAGACCGCGCGGCCGCTGGTCGAGCGTTTCGCCCAGGGCGGCTCGGAACTGCAAAAGAGCATGGAAGAGGTCACCGAACGTGCCGCCGAGAAGTTGCGCAGCGAAAACGCAGCCCTCGTCAACGCGCTCGCCAGCCGCACCGCCGAGACCCTTTCGGCGGTCGAAGGTGCCCGCTCGTCGCTGTCCGACAGTGTCGCCGACCTCATTGGCCGCATGGCCACGTCGAGCGCGCAGCTCGGTCAGTTGATCGAACAGGCCGCGCTCAATCTCGGCCAGGTCGACGAACGCCTGACCGGCAGCACGCAAAGTTTCGCGGCAACCACCGAGAAAGCGGCGCAGACCTTCGCCAGCTCGGCAAGGCTGGTCGATTCGAACACGACAAGGCTGACGGAACTGTCGTCGTCGACCTTGCGCGAGGTCGCGTCGATCGCCACCAAGTTCGATGAACACAGCCGCCTGCTCGCCGGTGCTTCAGACCTCCTGAGCTCGGCCCAGAGCAACCTCGAACACACGCTCGAAAGGCAGTCTTCGCTCGAGGATCTCGCCGTCGGCCTGGTCAAGAAGTCGGAAGATCTCGAAAAGGTCATGCGTTCGTTCGAGAATCTGGTCGGTCAGACGCTGCAGAACGCCGAAGGCAAGACGCTGGAATCGGCCGACAAGATCCGCAACGCCATCACCGACGTCGTCGATTCGGCCACCAAGCGCTTCGCCGACGCCACCGAGGAGATGCGGCGCACCGCGAGCTCGATCAAGAGCGAGCTCGACCTCACCCGCGCCGAACTCAAGAAAGGCGTCATCGAAATGCCGGAAGAGGCCAAGGAATCGACCTCGGCCATCCGCCGCGCGGTTTCCGAGCAGATCAACGCCCTGAAGGAGCTTTCGGACATCGTTGCGAAGTCCGGTCGCAGTGGAGAGCCCTCGGAATCGCGCAATTTGCGCCCGGCGCCGCAAGCCCCGGCCGCGCCACGCGCGGCAGAGCCGCCGCGCCGCGCTCCCGCGCCACAGCCGGAACTTCGCGCGCCGCAGGCGCCCTCGGGCGGCACGGCGCTACGCGGCACGCTTGACCTGGAGCGCCCTGCCGACACGGCGCCGCGCCCGCGTTCCGACGCCGGCGCCCGCACGCAACAAGGCGGCTGGGTGCGCGATCTCCTGAGCGGGGCATCACGCGAGGACGAAGCCAAGCCGGCAGCACCCGCCGACGCACCGCGCGCCGCCCCTGCCCAGCGCTCACCGCTTCACGTCGTGGAATCGCTGAACTCGTTGTCCGTCGATATTGCACGGGCCATCGACCACGATGCGTCGATCGAACTATGGAACCGGTACCGGCGCGGCGAGCGTGACGTGTTCACGCGGCGGCTCTATACGCTGAAGGGCCAGCAGACGTTCGACGAGATCCGTCGCAAGTATCAGACGGAGGCCGAATTCCGCGCCGCCGTCGACCGCTATTGCGATGATTTCGAGAAGCTGCTGAAGGATGTGTCGCGCAACGACCGCGACAACATCATGGCGCAGACCTACCTGACATCGGATACCGGCAAGGTTTACACCATGCTGGCCCACGCCAGCGGCCGCCTGCACTAGGCAGCGGCAGACAGCCAATGAAAAAAGGCGGGGGACTTGTCTCCCGCCTTTTGGCTTGGAAGGGTGGTAGTCGCATCCGGAACTGGATCCTGACCTGTGAAGACGGCAATCATATTCGACTGCGAGTTTCTTTGCGTTGAGGGCTCGCAACGTCGATTCTGGTGCGCGGCCCACGATCCCGATCCGGTCATCGCGCAGATCGGCGCGGTCAGGCTTGGGCTCGAAGAGAATTTTCCCATCCTGGGCACGCACAAGGCCTATGTCAGACCGATCGACCGGTTTGGCAGGAGATACGCGCTCGACCCTTTCTTCACCGAACTGACCGGCATCACAGAAGAAAAGCTGGAGATCGAGGGGGCAGCGCTAGGACAAGCCCTGGTTGACGTCGATCGTTTCTCGGGTGGGGCCCGATTCTGGTCCTGGGGCAAGGACGAACTGAACATGATGGCCATCAGCTGCTATATCGCAGGCATCGCCGCTTCCATCCCGGCCGCCCGTTTTGACAATGCCGTAAAGCTGCTGATCGCGGCCGGCATGCCGATCGAGGACCTGGCAAGGACGCCGAGCAACAAGCTTGCCGACTATTATGGCGTTCAACATCCGCCATTGCAGGGACACGATGCGCTCGATGACGCGCTGTCCGTAACCTACACCCTGCAGCACCTGATGAAGACTGGAAAGCTGCGGCCGGACGTCTTTGACCGCTTGTAGCCTGGTGCTGGCGCCCGCCCGGCATCGCCGCTCAGATCGCCGAATCGGTCCAACGCACGATCTGCTTGGCCGCGTCGCCGAAGGCGGCATCGAGCGCGCCGACATAGCCTTGGTTGCCGCTGCCCGAGACGGGCGCTGACGCCGTAAAGCTCTTGGACGCACGCACCTCGCCATTGCGATCGTTAAGGATGCGCACGAACAGGTCGACCTCGGCATGATCGCCGCCGTCGACGCGGACTTCGAACGAACGTATCTCGACGATGACCTGGTAGTCGATCGCCAGCCCCTCGCCCGGTTTGCCCACGCCGGCGAAGCTGCCGGAGCGCTGGAACGTCTCCGCCAGCCGTGCCTGCACGATCAGCGGCAACCGGTCCGCCCATTGCGCGCCCTTGAGGTACTGGATCGAGCGTGGGGACGGTTTTATGACGATGTTCTGGCTGTCCAGCGCCTTGAGCGCGGACGGCTGCGCGATCAGGATCTGGCGGCGGCTGTGGCCATGCGCCTCGACCGACGGCGCCGACAGTTCGAAAGTGTCAAGCGGCGCAGGCCCGCCGCCCGGCAGCGCGGCACAACCGGCAAGGGTCAAGGCAAGCAAGGCCACGCCCGATCTGAACACAATCGTCGACTTCACGCGCGATCCCTGCTGTCCCCGGCCTCGCTATCCCTGGATTGTAAAAACAACCCGCGGATGCAGACACTGTTTCTGGGGCGAGCCGAGACCGAAGTCAACGCCGCGCCCTGCCATCATACTGCCGAACCTCGCCCTCGCCGCCCGACAGGATGCGTTGCGGATTGCGGCTGAGGTCGGTAACCGCCTCCTCGATGCGGCTGATCGAACGGCGGCTGTCCTGAACCAGCGCCTCGACATTCGAAAGGCCCTGGCCAGAGAACCGGGCTATATTGTCGGTGATGACGCCAAGCCGCGAATTCAGCGTATCGGCGACCTGCTTGAACGATCGCAACGTGTCCCTGGCGTCCGCCATCACGCCGTCCGCCTGGCCCGAGCCGAGCAGCTTGTCGACTTTGGCCAGGATGCCGTCGACGCGCACCGAGGCGTCGTTGAGCCGCTGCGCGAGCTGTCTTGCATCCTTAATCGTCTCGTCGATATCGTCCGCCCGGTTCGCGAATTTGCCGGTCACCTTGGCGATATCCGAGGCGGCCTTGTCGGCGCTTTCGCTTGCCTTCTGGATGTTGGCCAGCGCCGTGCGCACCTGTGCCGGATCGATGCCGTCTAGCACGCCGTCGACCTTGGCCAGCGTACCTTGCGTCTGCTTGGCGAAATCATTGACCGACCCGACCGCCGTATCGACGTTCCTGATCACGCCATCGAGCTGTTTGGAGGTTTCCTTGAGGTTGCCGGTCACCGTATCGACATTGGCGACGATGCTCTTGATCTTGTCCTTGTCGACGGCATTGAGCAGCCCTTCGGCCGCCTTCAGCGTGCCGTCGAGCTTGCCCGAGACGCCCTTCAGCTCATCGGACAGCGCGCTGACCGCGGACAGGAACTTGTCGACGCCGTCGGAATTCCTGGCCAGCGCGTCGGAGAACGTCTGCACGTTCTGCACGGTCTGCGTCAGCGGCCCGCGCACATCCTTGGTGAACCCCTCCAGCTGCGTCAGCACCGTGTCGGCGCGCGTGAAGATGTTCTGCGCCGTCTGCAAAAGATTGGTCACCGCCGACGGGTTGGCCACGATCTCGGCGACCTTGCCCTCCTTTTCGGCCTGGTCGAGAAGTTTTACTTCCTTGGGGTCGGCGCCTTTGAGTTCGATATTGGCCTGTCCGGTCAGACCCGCCAGGCCGATATCGGCCTGCGTCGATTTGGTGATCGGCGTCATGCGGTCGATCTCGGTGTCGGCGATGGCGACCGTCGGATTGTCGACATCGATATAGACGCGCCTGACGTCGCCGACCTTGACGCCGTTGAACAGCACGAAGCTGCCGCGGCCAAGTCCGGAAGCCGAGCCTGGGATGCGCACGCGCAACAATGTGGTCTCGCCCTTGTCGCCGATCGCCGCCGTCCAATAGACGAAGCCGAACGCCGCCAGGATCGCCACCAGCGTGAAGATGCCGACAATAACGTAGTTGGCTCTGGTTTCCATTGCTTCACTTATGGCTATGCGCGCGCGGCAAGATCAAGTTGCCGGGCTCGTTTTCCGCGGAAATACGACTTTACCCACGGTTCTTCACTCTTCAGCATGTCGTCGATGGTGCCTTCGACCAGCACTTTCTTCTTGCCGAGCACGGCGACACGGTCGCAGGCGGTGAAAAGCGTGTCGAGATCGTGGGTCACCATATAGACGGTCAGGTCCATCGTATCGCGCAGCTTGACCACCAGCTCGTCGAATTCCGCCGCGCTGATCGGATCGAGGCCCGACGTCGGCTCGTCGAGGAAGACGATGTCGGGATCGAGCGCCAGCGCACGAGCCAGTGCCGCGCGCTTGATCATGCCGCCCGACAGCTCGGACGGGAATTTCTGCGCCGCGTCCGGCGGCAGCCCGACCAGTTCGACCTTGAGCATCGCCAGTTCGTCCATCAGCTTGCGCGGCAGGTCGAGATATTCGCGCATCGGCACCTGGACGTTTTCCAGCACCGTCAGCGCCGAGAACAGCGCGCCGTGCTGGAACAGCACTCCAAGGCGCATGTCGATGCGCAGCCGTTCCGCATCGTCGGCCTTTTCGATATCGACGCCGAACAGCTTGATCGTGCCGGACTGCTTGCGCGTCAAACCAAGGATGGTGCGTAGCAGAACTGATTTGCCGGCGCCCGAAGCGCCGACGAAACCGAGGATTTCGCCGCGCCAGATATCGAGCGACAGTTTGTCGAGGATCAGATTGTCGCCGAACGAAACGGTGATGTCACGCGCCGAAAGCACGATCTCGCTGTCATCCGCGCCCTCCTTGGCCCTGGTCTCGATGCCGTTTCCCACCGCCATTTCAGAACTCGATCGCTGCATAGAACATGGCGAAAAGCCCGTCGAGGATGATGACGACGAAGATCGATTTCACCACCGAGGCGGTCACGTGCTGGCCGAGCGATTCGGCGCTGCCGCCGACCTTCATGCCCTCGACCGAGGCGATGGTGCCGATGATCATGGCCATGAACGGCGCCTTGATCAGGCCGGCGAAAATGGTGCTGAGGTCGATGGCAACGCGCAGCCGGTCGATGAAGGCGGCGGGCGCGATGTCGGAATAGAGCCAAGCCGCGAGAATACCGCCGCCGAGTGCGGCAAAATTGGCGATGATGGTCAGGCAAGGCAGGGCGATCACCAGCGCCACCAGGCGCGGAAAGACCAGCACGCCGATCGGGTTGAGCCCGATGACCTTCAGCGCATCCACTTCCTCGCGCATCTTCATCGAGCCGATTTCGGCGGTGATGGCGCTGCCCGAGCGGCCGGCGATCATGATTGCCGTCATCAGCACGCCGAGTTCGCGCAGGATCAGCACGCCGACGAGGTCGACGACGAAGATGTCGGCGCCAAAATAGCTGAGCTGGTAGGCGCCCTGCTGGGCAACGATGGCGCCGACGATCGCCGACATCAGCACCACCACCGGAATGGCTCCGACGCCCATCCGGTCGATCTGGTTGAAGATCGCCGCCGGATTGACGGCATGGCCGCGGCCGAGCTTCATCTGCGCGCCACGGATCGTGGCGCCCAGTATGTTCATCGAGGCGAGAAAATCGTCGCGCATTTCGTAGACGCGGCGGCCGACCGCCTCCAGCGCGCGAATGACGATGTTCGGCGGCCCGACCGGCCCCGATTCGGGCTCGCGCCGCACCGCATCGCCGACCGCGCCGAGCAGGATCGAGGCGACGTCGCTCTGGCCCTGCAGCCTGACCTCGACACCTTTCTTCTCGAAAGCGCTGACCAGGCGGTCGATCAGCCACGCGCCGGCGGTGTCGATCTTCTCGATGTGCGAGAGATCGAGCGCCAAGGTCTTGAAACCGCTCCGTTTCTCGATTTTGCGCATCTCTGCGTCGATCACGGCCACGGTGCGCGTCGTCCAGATTCCCGAGAAGGCGCACCCGAGAACGCCTGCTTCCTCACCGACCGACACGCGCGGGTCGTGGTCAGCCTCCGAGGCGGTCTTGCCGCTTGCGTCGCGCTTGCCGATGGTCAACATGGCGTCCTGTTTAGCCTGACGGGTCCGGCCTTGTCGATTTGCCGACGACCCTTCTCGCACAGCCGGAGCAGAAAATTATGGCGCGTGTCATTTCGGTCGAGGCCGAGCGTTTTCCGATCGCCGGCACCTTCACCATTTCGCGTGGTTCGAAGACCGAAGCCGAAGTGATCACCTGCACGATCAGCGAAGGCGATTACACCGGCCGTGGCGAATGCGTGCCGTACAAACGCTATGGCGAGACCATGGATGGGGTTCGCGCCGCGATAGAGGCCATGCGCGGGCAAATCTCCGCTGGCATCGACCGGACCGCCCTGCTCGGCGCCATGCCGGCGGGCGCGGCGCGCAACGCCATCGACTGCGCCTTGTGGGACCTGGAAGCCAAGATCGGCGGCAAGGCGGTGGCGGACGCGGTCTGGCCGGCTCCGTTGCATCAGCTCGAAACGGCCTACACGCTGTCGCTGGGCGAACCCGAGGCGATGGCGGCTCAGGCCCGTGCCAATGCGACGCGGCCGCTGCTCAAGGTCAAGATCGGCGGCGACAACGACATTGCACGCATCCGCGCCGTCCGGCAGGCCGCGCCCGACAGCCGCATCATCCTCGACGCCAACGAGGGCTGGAACGACGACACCATCGCCGCGAACCTCGCCTTTGCCGCCGAGCAAGGCATCGCGCTTATCGAACAGCCGCTGCCGGCGGGCCATGACGGCATCCTGCGCCATATCGCCCATCCGGTGCCGATCTGCGCGGACGAGAGCGCGCATGAGGCCAAGGATCTGGCCGCTCTCGCCGGTCTCTACGATGCCGTCAACATCAAGCTCGACAAGTCGGGCGGGCTGACGGCGGCGCTCGTGCTGCGCGACCGCGCCCGCGAACTGGGTTTCGGCGTCATGGTCGGCTGCATGGTCGGCACGTCGCTGGCGATGGCGCCGGCGGTGCTGCTCGCCCAGGACGCCGATTTCGTCGACCTCGACGGACCGCTGCTGCTTGCGCGGGATCGTGTGCCCGGCCTAGCCTATGAGGGATCGCTGGTTTCACCCCCCGATCCGGCGCTTTGGGGCTGAGTGCGCCGCGAGCCCGATCAGCACCAGGCCGATGATCGCGATCGGGATCATGGCCAGGAAGCCATCGACCCCGAAACGATCGTAGAGCGGGCCGGAGGCGAGCGTCACGGCGGCCATGAAGAAGCCGTTGAAGAAATAGGCGATGCCTTGCGCGGCACCCGTACGCTCTTCCGAGACCGTTTCGCCGATCATCTTCTGCAGGCCGATCAGCACCATGGCCACCGACACCGAATGCAGGGTCTGGACGCCGAAGAACCCGGCGACGCCGAGGCCGAGCGGCCAGATCAGCGGAAATGCGATCCAGCGCACGACCGCGCCGATGCCGGCAATCACCATCACCCTGACGACCGACACGGAGGCGAACATGCGGTTGAAAAACACGAACATGCAGACTTCGGCCACCACGCCCCAGGCCCACAGAAGCCCGACGACGGTGTCGCCTATGCCGATCGACTTCCAATAGATCGATACGAAGCCGTAAAGGAAGGCGTGGCTGGCGGTGAGGATGCCGACACCGAGGGTGAAATAGACGAAATAGGCATTAAAGAGACTTGGTGCGGAATGCTGGATCTCCGCGGCCGAAAGCGGTGAGGCAAGGCGGGGCCGGCCAAGGCGCGGCGCCAGCAGCGCGGCTACGAGCGCGGCACCCAGTGCCGCGAAAATGATCGCCGGGACGGCTTGCGCCCCTGCCGCGGTCAGGATGAAACCACCGGCCACGTTGGCGCAGAGATAGGAGATCGAGCCCCACTTGCGCATGCTGGTGTAGTTGGAACCGAAGCGGCGCACGCCCGAAAGCGCGAGCGAATCGGCCATCGGCGAATGCGGCGTCCATACGATCGTCAACGCCAGCGATACCGCAAGCACGACGGCGTAGGAGGCCGGCAGAAAATAGCCGGCGGAAACGATCATCGATGCCGCGACGACCGCGATATAGACATCGGCGCGGTCCCTCGCCCGGTCCGCGAGTGCGGTGAGCAGCGGCGTCGTCACGACGCGCAGGAACATCGGAGCCGCCAGGATGACGGCGATCTGCTCGGCGTGAAAACCTTTCGCCTGCAGCCATAGCGGGAAGTAGGGCAGATGCGTGCCCTGCGACACGAACAATGTCGCGAAGATCAGGCTCATGCGCAGTTCGAAATGGCGAGGCTTGACGAGCTGTTCGGGCGAAAGCGGCGGCAGCGGCATGAATCGATCCAATAACGCTGCCGTCCACGAACGGCGAGCAGTGTGGATTGACCCTTAACATGAGGAAAAACCGAACGAAACCGATTGGCCTAATCGATTAACACCAGAATCCGTGCCTGGCACCGGCAGTCAGGCGGCCTGCACCACCCGGTCCTCGATCAGCATCGGGATGAAGGGTTCGTCCGGCGCCTCGGGCAAGACATGCGCCCAGGTCAGGATTTCCATCCGGCCGTCGAAATATTCGACCACCGCCGTGCAGCTTTCCACCCAGTCGCCGGTGTTGATGTACTGGACGTCGCCATAGCTCTCGATCGCGGCATGATGGATATGGCCGCAGATGACGCCGTCGACATGCGAGCGCCGCGCCTCTTCGCTGAGCACCGTCTGGAACGAGCCGATGAAGTTAACCGCCTTCTTGACCTTGACCTTTGCCCAGGACGAAAACGACCAGTAAGGCAGGCCGAGCAACTGGCGCAGGCGCGTGATCACCCGGTTGACCTGCATGGCGGCGTCGTAGGCATGGTCGCCGAGATAGGCGAGCCAGCGCTGATTGTGCACGACCGTGTCGAACTGGTCGCCATGGATGACGAGCAGCCGTCTGCCGTCGGCGGTTTCGTGAATGGCGCGGTCGGCGACGACGATGCCGCCGAAATGCACGCCCTGGAACTGGCGCGCGAATTCGTCGTGGTTGCCGGCAATGTAGGTGATGGTGGCGCCTTTGCGCGCCTTGCGCAGCAATTTCTGCACGACGTCATTGTGGCTCTGCGGCCAGTGCCAGCTGCGCCTCAGACGCCACCCATCGACGATATCGCCGACGAGATAAATGATGTCGGCATCGTGATGTCTAAGGAAATCGATCAGGAAATCGGCCTTTGCCGCCTTCGACCCGAGATGGACGTCGGAGATGAACATGCTGCGGAACGTGCGGGGCTCTTGGCCGGACATCGCGAATTCACCGTTGCTTTCGCGAGCCTATGCTCCGATTCATGCAACAACCGTATGACGGTTGCGATTGGTCCAGCCCTAAAGCTAGCCTGCCGGGCGACTCACAGGAGAAATCATCATGGATCTCGGTATCCGCGGAAAGAAGGCCATCGTCTGCGCTTCGAGCAAGGGGCTCGGAAAAGGCTGCGCCATGGCGCTGGCCGAGGCTGGTTGCGACGTCGTCGTCAACGGACGCAACGCCGAACTGGTGGCCAAAACCGCCGCGGAGCTGCGTGAGCGTTATGGCGTCGTGGTCGAGGAAGTGGTCGGTGACGTATCGAAACCCGAGGTGCAGAAGGCGCTGCTCGCCGCTTGCCCCGCCCCCGACATCCTCGTCAACAACAATGGCGGCCCGCCATTCCGCGATTTCCGCGAGCTCGACCGCGGAAAAATGCTCGAAGGCGTCACCCAGAACATGGTCACGCCGATCGAACTGGTGCAGGCCGTGATCGACGGCATGGCAGCGCGCGGTTTCGGCCGCATCGTCAACATCACCTCACTCTCGGTCTATGTCCCCATTCGCGGCCTTGACCTGTCGTCCGGCGCGCGCGCCGGCCTGACCTCCTTTCTTGCCGGCGTGGCACGCACGGTGGTCGACCGCAACGTGACCATCAACAGCCTGCTGCCCGGCAAGCTGGATACCGACCGGCTGCGCGGTCCGCACGAGGCCGGCAGCGTTGAAGACTCGGCCGCGGCAGCCGCCCGCAAGGCGCGTATCAGTGCCGACGTGCCGGCCAAGCGGCTCGGCACGCCGGAAGAATTCGGCCAGATATGCGCCTTCCTGTGCTCGGTCCATGCCGGCTACCTGACCGGCCAGAACATACCGGTGGACGGCGGCCTCTATGTCAGCGCCTTCTGAGACCCGATAGCGCCGGCGCCGAGGAAATTCCGCCAAGCTGTTGAAATAGATTGATTATCCCTGCCTCGTCGATGTGAATGGCGATTGCGTCATTTGGCGTCGCGAAAAACCATGGCCGCATGCTAAGAAGGCGGCACGCAGGATCGCAGGGAGGCCCGGAATGAACGGCGAGAGCAAGAAAACGGCACGTTCGGACCTCGACGAAGCCGCGCTCTACTTCCACAAGCACCCGACGCCGGGCAAGCTCGAAATCCAGGCCACCAAGCCGCTCGGCAACCAGCGCGACCTGGCGCTCGCCTATTCGCCCGGCGTCGCGGCCCCTTGCCTCGAAATCCGCGACGATCCCGCGACCGCGGCCGACTACACGGCGCGCGCCAATCTGGTCGGCGTCGTCTCCAACGGCTCGGCCGTGCTCGGCCTGGGCAATATCGGGCCGCTGGCTTCCAAGCCGGTCATGGAAGGCAAGGCGGTCCTGTTCAAGAAATTCGCCGGCATCGACGTCTTCGACATTGAGATCGACGCGCCGGAGATCGAGCGCATGGTCGAAACGGTGGCGGCGCTGGAGCCGACCTTCGGCGGCATCAACCTCGAGGACATCAAGGCGCCGGAATGCTTCGAGGTCGAAGAGCGGCTGAAGGCCCGTATGGGCATACCGGTTTTCCATGACGACCAGCACGGCACCGCCATCATCGTCGCCGCCGCGGTGCTCAACGGGCTGGAGTTCGCCGGCAAAACCATTGCGGACATCAAGATCGTCACTTCGGGCGCCGGCGCGGCGGCATTGGCCTGCCTCAACCTGCTGGTCTCGCTCGGCGCCAAGGTCGAGAACATCTGGGTCACCGACCGTTTCGGCGTCGCCTACAAGGGGCGCACGGATGAGATGGACCGCTGGAAAGATCCTTATGTGAAGGACACCGAGGCGCGCACGCTGGCCGACGTCATATCGGGCGCCGACGTGTTCCTGGGGCTTTCGGCCGCCGGCGTGCTGAAGCCGGAATTGCTCCAGCACATGGCGCCGAAGCCATTGATCCTGGCGCTGGCCAATCCCAATCCGGAAATCATGCCGGAAGTGGCGCGAGCGGCGCGCCCCGACGCGATGATCTGCACGGGCCGGTCCGATTTGCCCAATCAGGTCAACAATGTACTGTGTTTTCCTTACATTTTCCGCGGTGCGCTGGACTGTGGCGCCAGCGCCATCAATGAAGAGATGAAGATGGCCGCGGTGCGGGCCATCGCCGCCCTTGCCCGCGAAGAACCTTCGGATGTCGCCGCGCGCGCCTATTCCGGCGAGACGCCGGTGTTCGGACCCGAGTTCCTGATCCCCTCGCCCTTCGATCCGCGCCTCATCCTGCGCATCGCCCCTGCCGTCGCCAGGGCGGCCTGCGATACGGGTGTCGCGACAAGGCCGATCAGCGACTTCACCGCCTATATCGACAAGCTCAACCGCTTCGTCTTCCGCTCCGGCCTGGTGATGAAGCCGGTGTTCTCCTCGGCCAAGGCGTCGAGCGCCAAGCGCGTCATCTACGCCGATGGCGAGGACGAGCGTGTGCTGCGCGCCGCCCAGGTTGTTCTCGAGGAAGGCATCGCCGAGCCGATCCTGATCGGCCGTCCGCACGTCATCGAGGTGCGCTTGAAGCGCTACGGACTGCGCATCAAACCGGGCGTCGACTTCGGCCTGATCAACCCGGAGGACGATCCGCGCTACCGCCACTATGTCGACCTGCTGATCGAGCTCGCCGGCCGGCGCGGCGTGACGACGGAGGCGGCGCGCACCATGGTGCGCACCGACAACACGGTGATCGCGGCCCTCGCATTGAAGCGCGGCGACGCCGACGCCATGGTCTGCGGCCTCGAAGGGCGTTTCGAACGGCACCTGCGCAACGTGACGCTGATCATCGGACCACGAGCCGGCATCAAGGACCGGGATCTGTCGACTCTGTCCATGCTGATCTCGCAACGCGGCATCATCTTCCTCACCGACACGCACGTTTCCGTCGACCCGACGGCCGACGAGATCGCCGAAATGACCGTGCTGGCGGCCGAGGAGATCCAGCGCTTCGGCATCGAGCCCAACGCGGCGCTGCTGTCGCATTCGGATTTCGGCTCGCGCGATTCGCCGAGCGCGCTCAAGATGCGGCAGGCGGCGGCGATCCTGGCACGCATCGCGCCCGAGCTGCAATGCGACGGCGAGATGCATGCCGATTCCGCGCTATCGGAACATTTGCGCCAGCGCGTCTATCCGCATTCGCGTCTGAAGGGCGAAGCCAATCTCCTGGTTTTCCCCAACCTCGATTCCGCCAACATCACGCTGACCGCGCTCAGGACCATGATGGATGCCCTGCATGTCGGCCCGATCCTGCTTGGCACCGACAAGCCTGCGCATATACTGACGCCCTCGGTGACCTCGCGGGGCGTCGTCAACATGACAGCGCTGGCGGTGGTCGAGGCCGCCCACAAGGCGCAGGCCGTCGTCGATCTGGGCTGAACGCCGATTCGGGGGTAAACTGCGGTTTAACCACGAGCACGTAGCGTGCGGCGGAACAACCAAGCAGGGTTTCGGGCGGATGATGGGCGAAGGGTGGAAGCAGGCGCATCTTGCCGTGCTGCTTGGCCTGCTGCTTTCGGGCGCCGCCGTCTCCGAGCCGCAGGCCGCCTCGCGCGTCTGCCGCCAACTCGAGGCCGATCTTGCCGCGACCTCGCGCGGCGGCGGTGGCCCGGCCTTGATCCGCAAATATGACGCCGCGATCGACCGGCAACGCGAGCAGATTTCAAAGGTCCGCGGCCAGTCCAGCGGCGCCGGCTGCGGCTTCTCGCTGTTCAGCCGCAATGTCAGCCAATGCGCCGGGTTCAACGCCACCATCGAGCGCATGAACGCCAATCTCGATAGCTTGCAGGCCAAACGCGCCCGCCTCGCCGGCGGCGGTTCGCGCCGCGATCGCGGACGAATCCTGGCCGCGCTCGACGCCAATGGCTGCCGCGAGGACGCGGTGGCGCCGCGCCGCGAACCCCCGCGCGAAGCGAAACGGGAACAAGGCAACGGCAATCTGTTCGACCAGCTGTTCGGCGGCGACACACGCCGGCTCGACACGCTCGACCAGACTGACGACCCCGGCGAGGAGCGCAATGTCAGAGTCGTGCCCGGCCGGTCCGGCATACCGGACTTTCCCGGCGTCGGCGGCGAGTTCCGCACCACCTGCGTGCGCACCTGCGACGGCTACTTCTTCCCGATGTCGAATGCCGCTTCGGTCGGCGATTTCGTGCGCGACCAGAAGAACTGCGAATCGAGCTGCCCCGGCACCGAAATCCAGGTCTTCTATTCGCGCGGCATGGGCGACGATTCAGCCGACATGACATCGTCGGTCACCGGCCGGCCCTACAGCGAACTGCCGACGGCCTATCTTTACAAGCAGCCCAACCTGTCGAGGCCGCCGGCCTGCGGCTGCAACGCCGCGCAGAACTTCCAGATCATCGGCGGCAATCCGGCAAGCCAGCAACAGTCGCAGCCGCAAACGGAGGGTGCCCCGTTCATTCCGGTGCCTGCCTCCAAACCCGATCCAGGTGCCGATCCCGAGACGCTGGCAAACGCCGCTGGCGGGCTGGACCGCGACGCCATCAAGCGGCTCGCGGTCAAACCGGTCACATCGCCAGTCCCGGTGCTGCCGCCGGAACAGCGGAAGGTCAGGGTCGTCGGGCCAACGTTCCTTCCCGACCCATCAGCGGCAATAGATCTGCAAGCTCCGGTCCCGAAGTCAGTCCGGTAAGGGCGAGCCTCAGCGGCATGAACAGCGCCTTGCCCTTGCGGCCGGTCGCTTCCCTGATCTTGGCCGTCCAGTCCTTCCAGACGGTCCCGTTCCAAGGCTCCTCGGGCAGCAGATCGATGGCCTGGTGAAGAAAATCTCGATCAGCGTCGGAAAATTCCGGCTTTTCCTGCGGTCCCTCGCGCAGGATGCGCCACCAGCCGACAGCATCGGCCAGCCGGTCGAGATTGCCGCGCACAGCCAGCCAGAACGGTTCCGCCTGCTCGCCCGATATGCCGAGCACCACCAGCCGATTCTGCGCTTCGGAGAAGGGCATTTGGTGCAGCAGCGTCCGGTTAAGCACGAAAAGCTCGTCCGGATCGAACTTTGCCGCCGACTTCGAGGTCGCAGTCGGGTCGAAACGGCTGGCGAGTTCGGCCAGGTCGTGCGCGGCGGCGACATTCTCCGACGTGCCGACCAGCACGGCCAGCGAAGCGACCGCCATCGGCTCGATGCCGTCCTCGCGCAGGCTTTCGATGGAGAGTGCCCCAGTGCGCTTCGACAGCCCCTCGCCCGAAACCGTGGTCAGCAGATTGTGGTGACCGAACTCCGGCGGCTCGGCGCACAGCGCCCGGAACAGCGCGATCTGCACGCCGGTGTTGGTGACGTGGTCGTCGCCGCGGATGACATGGCTGACGCCCATCTCGATATCGTCGACGACGGATGGCAGAGTATAGAGATAGGTGCCGTCCTCGCGCACCAGCACCGGGTCCGACAGCGAGGCGAGATCGACGGTTTCCTGCCCGCGCACCAGGTCGTTCCAATGGATTTCGGTGCGCTCCGGCTGCTGCGGATCGCCGGTGAAATTGGGCAGTAGGAAGCGCCAGTGCGGCCGGCGGCCATCGGCCTGATATTCGGCGATCTGTTCCGACGTCAGCGTCAGCGCTTCGCGGCCATAGACTGGCGGCAGGCCGCGCGTGCGGCGCACCTTGCGCCTGAGGTCGAGCTCCTCCGGTGTTTCATAGCAGGCATAGAGAACGCCCGCCGCCTTCAGCCGCTCAACCGCCGCGTCATAGATCTCGAAGCGACGCGACTGGTATTCGGTGGTGTCGGGAAAGATGCCAAGCCAATGCAGGTCGTAAAGGATGGCGTCGGAAAATTCCTGCTTCGAGCGCGCGACATCGGTGTCGTCGAAGCGCTGGATGAAGCGCCCCTTATGGTTCATGGCGAACAGCCAGTTGAACAGGGCGGTGCGCGCATTGCCAATATGGATGCGGCCTGTCGGTGAAGGGGCGAAACGAACGGTAACTGTCATGAGCGGGGCGTACCGGATGCTTTTGTGATTGACAAGACGCGCCCCCGTGCCGTGCCGCAGACATAGAACATGGCGCAAGCAATGAAAAGACTTGGCAGACGCGGCTCCGCCAGCAATCCGACGTCCCGCACCGCCCGCCCGTCAGACCGACAGCGCCTGATGGGATGGCCTCCGGGCCAGAGCCGGAGGCCATCCCCGATCAGGTGACAAGTCCCTTGGTCAATTCGAGCGCCTGGCGCTCGAACAGGCGGCGGTAGATGCCGCCCTGCAGCCGGATCAGCGCGTCATGCGAGCCTTCCTCGGCGATCTTGCCGCGATCGAAGACCAACAGCCTGTCGAGCGCCCGCACCGTCGAAAGCCGGTGCGCGATGACCAGCGTGGTGCGGCCGACCATCAGACGCTCCATCGCCTGCTGGATCAGCACCTCCGATTCCGAATCGAGGCTCGACGTCGCCTCGTCCAGGATCAGGATGCGCGCATCGGCGAGGAACGCGCGTGCGATCGCCACGCGCTGGCGCTCGCCGCCCGACAGCTTCACGCCCCGCTCGCCGACGAGCGTGCCGTAGCCCTTCGGCAGGTTGACGATGAAGTCGTGCGCGCTCGCCAGCTTCGCAGCGTGCTCGACCTCGGCCTGCGTGGCGCCGGGCCGGGCATAGGCGATGTTTTCGGCCAGCGAGCGGTGGAACAGGATCGGCTCCTGCTGCACGATGGCTATCTGCGCACGCAGCGACGCCTGCGCCACCTCCGAAATGTCCTGGCCGTCGATCAGGATCCGGCCGGCGTTCACGTCATAGAGCCTCTGGATCAGCTTGACGAAAGTCGTCTTGCCCGACCCGGAATGGCCGACCAGCCCGACCCGCTCGCCCGGCGCGATATCGACCGAGAAGTCGCGATAGAGCGGCGAACGGTGACTGCCGTAATGGAAGGTAACGTCGTCGAAGGCGATGCCCCCTTGCGTGATACGGATCGGCCCGGCGCCGGGCCGGTCCTCGATGCCAAGCGGTTCGGACTGGAAGTCGACCAGTTCCTCCATGTCGTTGATCGAGCGCTGCAGGTTGCGGATATGCGTTCCGATATCCCTGAGATAGCCTTGCAGGACGAAGAAAGACGTCAGCACGAAGGCGACGTCGCCGGCGGTTGCCTGTCCCCACGACCACAGCATCAGCGCCAGCCCGATGACCGCCGCTCTCATCACCAGCAGCAGCGCCCCTTGCGTGGTGCCGTTGATGGTTCCGCGCACCCAGGTCCGCCGCGTGCGGGCGCGCCATTTGGCGACGACTTTGGCAAGCCGGTTCTCCTCGCGCTCCTCGGCGCCAAAACCCTTGACGACGGCGTTGCAGCTCACCGCGTCTGCCAGCGAGCCGCCAAGGCGCGTGTCCCAGGTGTTGGC
This sequence comes from Mesorhizobium sp. BR1-1-2, assembly GCF_020165435.1. Classification (NCBI taxonomy): domain Bacteria; kingdom Pseudomonadati; phylum Pseudomonadota; class Alphaproteobacteria; order Hyphomicrobiales; family Phyllobacteriaceae; genus Mesorhizobium; species Mesorhizobium sp. BR1-1-2. The sequence goes on along the minus strand of NZ_JAIUID010000021.1, from coordinate 52,719 downwards.
GAGCCTGGCCGCCGGCGCGACATAGCCAAGCGACAGCATCGCCGTGACGACGATGAACAGCACCGAGCCAGCGGCGACAACCGCTCCCATCAGCGGCCAGAACCAGCCCAGCAGCAGCGTCGAGCCGACCAGCATGACGACCGACGGCAGCAGCGCGATCAGGATCGTGTCGTTGAGCAGGTCCAACGCCCACATGCCGCGCGTCACCTTGCGCACGGTCGAACCGGCGAAGCTGTTGGCATGCCAGTCGGTGGAAAAGCGCTGGACACGATGGAAGGCGTCGGCGGCGATATCGGCCATCATCTTCAGCGTCAGTTCGACGATTCCCATGAAGGCCAGATTACGCAGGACGACACCCGCCAGCGCCAACGCCATCAGCATGGAAAACGCGGTCATCGCGGCATTCCAGGCAATCTCGTCGGCGCCGGCGCTGCTGGCGACGGCATCGACCAGCCGGCCGGAATAGAGCGGCGTCAGCACATCGGCCAGCGTCGACAGCAGGAAACCAACCATGATCAGCGAAAGCCTCCAGGGCTGGCGCCGCCAATGGGTGAAAGTGAAGCCAAGAACGCTGCGAAAGGCGCTCGCGCGCAAATCGATTCGAAAACGAGCCATGATGTCATTCGGGCGCAAAAAGCCCGATCCCGGTAAGGTCGAAAATGAAAAAACCGCGCAAGGGGCTCAATGCCCGGGAATGCGGAGGTTCGGTTATGAATGGCCGCTTGCCCGAAGGCGGCGACCGGCATCGGCAAAGGCCTGTTCTCGATCCGGCTTCGTTCCGAGGGTGAAAACCCTGCGGCGCGCCGATCGGGACCTAGGCTTCGCGGCCTCGCATAACGATGTCAAATCCTGGCATTCGGTCCTCCCTAAAGGGAATCGCGGAGAGGCCCTTATAGAGATGCCTCATCGCATCGCCAAGGCTGGCTGTCACCAAAACGGCATCTGGCCCAGCCGATGAGGCGATTTTGCAACAGTCGCGGGTTGAGCCTTCCGTCGCGCACGCCGCTCATCCGGCAGGCGGTGCGCGGTCGAGGCGCATGTACCGCCCATCGGTCGACGGCTTGAAGCCCAATTTCTCATAAACCCCATGCGCGTCACTGGTCGACAGGCTCCAGTGCGAAACGGTGCCGAGTTCGGGATGATCGATGAGCGCCCGCACCAGTCGCAGGCCTATACCCTGGCCGCGATATTGGGGCCAGACGATGATATCGGCGAGATAGGCAAACACCGTGCGGTCGGTGATCGCCCGGCCGAAGCCGACCTGTTTGCCTTCGACATAAGCGCCGACGCAGAGCGAATTAGCGAAGGCCCGGCGGTGGGTCTCGTCACTGCGTCCGCCGCCCCAATAGCTGGCCATCAACAGGTCCGAGGTCGCCCGGAAATCGATCCGCGACAGGTCGAAGCTGATTTCACACTCAGGCATCGCAAGACCTTTCGGCGGAACGGTGTCTAGCCGCGATCCCGGAACCGGTTGGTGATGGGATAGCGGCGGTCGCGGCCGAAATTCTTCCTGGTGATCTTCACGCCGGGCGCCGCCTGCCGGCGCTTGTATTCGGCGACGTAGAGCAGGTGCTCGATGCGCGTCACCGTCGCCCGGTCATGGCCGCGCGCGACGATGTCGTCGACGCCCATCTCGTTCTCGACCAGGCATTCGAGGATGTCGTCCAGCACCGGATAGGGCGGCAGCGAATCCTGGTCGGTCTGGTTCTCGCGCAGTTCCGCCGACGGCGCCTTGTCGATGATGTTCTTCGGGATCACCTCGCCCGATGGTCCGAGCGCGCCCGGCGGCACATGGCTGTTGCGCCAGCGCGACAGTGCATAGACCTGCATCTTGTACAGATCCTTGATCGGATTGAAGCCGCCGTTCATGTCGCCGTAGAGCGTGGCATAGCCGACCGACATCTCGCTCTTGTTGCCTGTCGTAACCACCATCGAGCCGAACTTGTTGGAAATCGCCATCAGGATGGTGCCGCGGGCGCGGCTCTGCAAGTTCTCCTCGGTGATGCCTTCCTTGGTGCCCTCGAAAAGCTGCGTCAGCGCATGCAGAAACCCTTCGACAGGCTCGAAGATCGGCACGATGTCATAGCGGCAGCCGAGTGCGCGGGCACAGTCCTCAGCGTCCTTGAGCGAATCCTTCGACGTGTAGCGGTAAGGCATCATCACCGCGCGCAGCCGCTCCTCGCCGAGCGCGTCGACCGCAAGGGCCGCGCAGATGGCCGAATCGATGCCGCCCGACAGGCCAAGCACGACGTTCTTGAACCCGTTCTTGTTGACGTAGTCGCGCAAGCCCAGCATGCAGGCGCGGTAGTCGGCCTCCTCCCGTTCGGGGATCTTCGACATCGGTCCTTCCGAACAGACCCAGTTTTCGCCCTGTCGTCTCCAGGTGGTGATGTCGACCGCCTCCTCGAACTGGCTCATCTGGAAAGCAAGCCGCTTGTCGGCACCTATGGCAAACGACGCGCCGTCGAAGACCAGCTCGTCCTGGCCACCGAGCTGGTTTGCATAGATCATCGGCAGCCCGCATTCGATAACCTGGCGGATGACGACCTGGTGGCGCACATCGATCTTGGCGCGGTAGTAGGGCGAGCCGTTCGGCACAAGCAGGATTTCCGCGCCGCTCTCGGCCAGCGTCTCGCAGACGCCGACCTCGCCCCAGATGTCCTCGCAGATCGGGATTCCCAGACGCACGCCGCGGAAATTGACGGGCCCCTGGATCTCCGGTCCGGCCTGGAAGACGCGCTTCTCGTCGAACTCGCCATAATTCGGCAGATCGAGCTTATAGCGCTCGGCGATGATCTTGCCGCCATCGGCGAAGACGATGGAGTTGTGGGTGCCCGTCTTGCGCTTTAGCGGCGTGCCGATGATGACGCCGGGACCGCCATCGGCGGTGTCGGCGGCGATCTCCTGCGCCGCCCGCTCGCAGGCCTTCAGGAAGGCCGGTTTCAGCACCAGATCCTCCGGCGGATAGCCGGCGAGGAAAAGCTCGGTGTAGAGCACGAGATCGGCGCCTTGACGCGCGGCATCCGCCCTCGCCTCGCGGGCCTTGGCGAGATTGCCGGCGACGTCGCCGACTGTCGGGTTGAGCTGGGCAACGGCGATGCGCAGTATGTCGGGCTTCTTGGTCATGCTGCTGACTTAGCGCGGCAAAATTCGCCCCGCAATGGCGTTCGCTTGGGCCAATTTCGGCATCAGTCGTCGCCCATATAGTCGCGCAGCGCTTGAGGCGAATGGTTCTCGCCGATCGACATCGCCAGGATGCGCGAAATGTGCCGGCGCGGCAGACCGGTATCCGCAACCCATCGGTTGACCTGGGCCTGGATCTTGTCGAGATCCTTCTTCGACGTCGGGCTTTCGGCGATATCGAGCCCGGCGTCGCGAAGGGCGGCCGCCATGTCGGCCGAAATGACGAAGGCGTCCCAACCCAGCCAGCGCAGGAAATACTGGCCGGTGTTGCCGCCGAGCCGGCTGCCATGCTTGCCGAGATAGGCCATCAGCCCGACCTGGTCGTCGGCGGGCCACTCGGCGAGGAATGTGCCAAAGCCGCCATGCTCTTTCGACACGCGCTCGACGAAGGCAGCGTTGTCGCGAACGGATTTGATCTTCTGTGGATTGCGCACGATGCGCTGGTCGGACGCCAGTTCGTGCCAGAAATCGTCAGGCTGGAACAGCAACCGCCTCGGCTCGAAGCGCAGGAACGCCTCTTCGAATCCAGGCCATTTCTGCTCGATGACGCGCCAGACGAAACCGGCGGCGAACACGCGCTCGGCCATCGTCGACAGAATCCGGTCGTCCCCGATATCGGCCACGGCGGCGTTGTCGGGAATCGGCCCGAGCAGCGAGACCAGTTCCTCCTCGCCGCCCTTGCGCTTTGCGGCGCGAGCGCGAATTTTCCTGAAGTCGGCCATAAGTCCCTCCGGTTCCCTCAATCTAGCACTTCCCGCGCGGGCCGGCAGCCTCTACCTCTATCGCCAGCCAAGCCTTGGAGACGGCCATGAACAAGACGATCGACGATCTTGCGAACCGCTGGCTGAGACGAAAGCCGGATGGTCTCAGTGCCCTGGAGAATCGGGTGCTGCAGTCGACCCTCGAGCGCACCACGATCTCGAGGGACACCAACAAGGCCGTCGCCTTCCACCAGACCTTTGGCGACCGCCTTGCCGATACCATTGCCCGCATCGGCGGCTCCTGGACCTTCATCCTCGGTTTCATTGCCTTCCTGATCGTCTGGACATCAGGCAATGCCTGGCTTCTGACGCGCGACGCCTTCGATCCCTACCCCTTCATCTTCCTCAATCTCGTCCTGTCCATGGTCGCGGCGCTGCAGGCGCCGGTGATCATGATGGCGCAGAACCGTCAGACCGAGCGCGACCGCATCGATGCCGCCCACGACTACGAGGTCAATCTGAAGGCCGAGATCGAGATCATGGCGCTGCACGAAAAGCTGGACGAAATGCGCCACGGCCAGATTATCGGCATGCGCGACGAGATCGTGCGGTTGGCCGAACTGGTCAAGCGGATCGACGACAGGCTGTCGCAGCAATCGCCGTCATGAGCGACGCGATCCATCATTTCATCGAACAATACGGGCTGATCGCCGTTTTTCTGGGCTGTGTCGCCGAGGGCGAGAGTGCCGCCATACTCGGCGGCTTCTTCGCCCATCAGCATATCTTCATCCTCTGGCAGACTGTCGTCGTGGCAGCGCTTGGCGCCTTCGCCGGCGACACATGCTTCTTCATCCTGGGGAGAAGTTTCGCGGACCATCGCTACGTCGTCGGGTTGCGCAAGCGACCCGGCTTCCGCCGCGCCTATCGTCTGCTCAACACCCATCCCAACATCTTCGTGCTGTCGAACCGCTACGTCTATGGGATGCGCCTGGTCGGTGGCATCGCGGCCGGCCTGTCGAACATCGCAGCACCCCGCTTCATCGTCTTGAACGCCATTTCCTCGGCGGTCTGGGCGGTGCTGTTCAGCACCATCGGCTATGTCTTCGGGTTGGGCGCCGAGCATTTCATCGGCCAGGCGCTGCTTCGCCATGAGCGGATATTGGTGGGCCTGGCTATCGGCCTGGCCGTGGCCGTATTCGCCTGGCTCATCGCCCGCCATTTCGCCCGAAAGGAACGCGCCAGGGAAAACTGATGGTCGGCCGGCGGTCGAAAGCTCAGATCGGCAGCCCGACGATACGCTCGATGATCGCGATGCCCCAGACGCCGGCGACGATCGCCACGGAGATCAGCACCGCCAGCGAACCGCAGTCCTTGGCCAGCTGGATGTCGACATTGAATTCGCGGCTGAAGGCATCGCAGGCCGCTTCGATGCCCGTGTTCAGCACCTCGACCATGATCAAGAGCAGCACCGCGCCGATCAGCAGCGCGTAGCCGCGCCACGACACCGAAACGAACCAGCCGAGCGGAAAGGCAAGGGCGAGCAGCGCCAGCTCCTGCTGGAAAGCCTTTTCAGTTGCAGCCAGCTTGCGGAACGCCCGCAGCGAGTTGAAATAAGCGTCGATCAGCCGCTGCATGCCAAACCCCTTTGCGAATCACCGGCACGGGATAAAGCAATGGCCCGATTAATGGAATAAGCTGTCTCACCCAAAATTCATTCGTCGGCGACCTTCACCGATGGGGTCGACTTCTCGAATTGAGGCAGCGCGTCGTCGATCGAATAATAATCGCCCTTGTCATCCACGAATATGTGGCATTGGCCCTCGAGGCCTGTCGGTTCATCGAACGATCCCGCCAGAACCGAAACATAGGCGTCGTCCCGCGGTTTCCAGAAAAGCAGCGATCCGCATGTCTTGCAAAAACCGCGCCCGGCGAAGGCGGACGCCTCATACCAGGTGATGTTGTCGGCGCCGTCGATATCGATATTGGCGTCCGGGACATTGGTTGCGGCATAGAAATGTCCACTCTGCTTGCGACATTGCGAGCAATGGCAATAGATGACGCCGCGCAACGGCCCTCGCGTCCTGAAGCGAACCGCCCCGCAGAGACACGATCCCGTATGATTTTCACTCATCGCACCATCCCAAAAGAAATCGCTGCTGACAGGATCCCAGCTTTTCGGTGGCTGCGCGCAAGAAAATGCGACATGCATTTGGCGCGTTCGGGAATTGTTTGTTCACTAATGAAGGCCTGTACAGCCGGAATCAGAGGAAAACAGGCCGGATTCAGCGGATTAAGGAAACTTTAGCGCTGCTGCATTTATGATCCTCACAAGCGAAAGTCGTGAGTGGGGACGCGCCTTTTCGCAAGATGGACTGGAATGGCCAGCGTTCCCCAGGTCGGCGACATTGGATGCCTGCGACTGTCGCAGCGTGTTCCCCGGGGAAGAGTGAACAGAACATGCAGCCGGCAGCCGTCCAGAGCGAACGAAGCACCGATATTGCGAGCACCGTCCTCGCCACAATGCGCCAGCTCGGCGTGCTCGGTCTGCCACGCAATTACGAGATATTCTACGAAGCCCTGAGCGGATCCAATCGCGAGCTCAGCCTTGCCGTCGTGTCGCTGAGCGGCCGACCGACACAGGACGACCTCGACCGGATCGGACGCACCATCTTTGCCCAGAACCATGGCTCCGGCATCGTCGAGCATGCCAGGGAAGTGATCGCCAACGAACTCGAGGACATCGCTTCGCTGCTGAGGAGCGAGCGCAGCCACATCGAGAAATACGGCAGGATCCTCAACGAGACGTCGAGCGGACTAGGCAGAAACAGCTTGCTGTCGCCGGATGTTCTGCAGAAGATCGTCAACGCCATGGCGGTCGCCACCAATTCGACGATCGATCATGGCCGGCAAGTTGCCTCGACGCTCAGCGACAAGACCGCGGAACTGGAAAGCGTCAAGTCCAAGCTCGAGGAATACAAGCGCCTGGCCGACACCGATCCCCTGACGCAAATCTGGAACCGTCGCGCCTTCGACAAGGAAATCACCAGGATCTACAACAGCAACAAAGGCATCCTGTTCAACGCATTGATCCTCGCCGACATCGATCGGTTCAAGGACATCAACGACAGGTACGGCCATCCCGTCGGCGACAAGATCCTCCAGATCATCGCCGATATATTCCAGTCCAGCATTCGCGCCGACATGTTCGTCGCCCGCACCGGCGGCGAGGAATTCGCGCTCATCGTCGAGGGCGCAAGCGAGGACGCCACCTACGAAATCGCCGAACGCCTTCGCGCGCTGATCGAACAGTCGCCTTTCACCAGCAGCCAGACCGGCATGAATTATGGCACCGTCACCGTCTCGATGGGCATCTGCATGGCATCCGAAGCCGAGGGCCCCGAAGACCTCTACAGCAAGGCAGACCGGGCGCTTTACCGCTCAAAGGTCAGCGGACGTAACCGCGTGACCAGGCATTCGACAATGGCGGGCCGCGCCGGCAAGAGCTGGCTGCTCTACAAGCAAGACTGATTTTTCGGCAGGAAGCGTTTTCCTGTGAACTGCTTTGGATGAGGGCAGAATTCAGCCGTTGGCGACCTGCTTGTGTTGCACAGGGTGGCTCTTCTTGAGCAGGTCCGACACCAGGAACGCCAGTTCGATGGCCTGGTCGGCATTGAGACGCGGGTCGCAATGGGTGTGATAGCGGTCCTGCAATTCCTCGGCGGTGATGGCGCGGGCGCCGCCGGTGCATTCGGTCACGTTCTTGCCGGTCATCTCGACATGGATGCCGCCCGGATGCGTGCCTTCGGCGCGGTGCACCTCGAAGAAGGTCTGCACCTCCTTCAGGATGCGGTCGAACGGCCGCGTCTTGTACCCGGCCGCCTCGATCGTGTTGCCATGCATGGGGTCTGACGACCAGACGACGCTGCGGCCTTCCTTCTGCACGGCGCGCACCAGCTTCGGCAGATGGTCGGCGACCTTGTCGGAGCCGAAGCGGGCGATCAGCGTCAGCCTGCCCGGCTCGTTCTCGGGGTTGAGCAGATCGATCAGTTCCAGCAAGCCGTCCGGCGTCAGCGATGGGCCGCATTTCAGGCCGAGCGGGTTCTTGATGCCGCGGCAATATTCGACATGCGCATGGTCCGGCTGGCGGGTGCGGTCGCCGATCCAGATCATGTGGCCAGACGTCGCGTACCAGTCGCCGGAGGTGGAATCGACACGCGTCAGCGCCTCCTCGTAGCCGAGCAGCAGCGCCTCATGGCTGGTATAGAAATCGGTCTCGCGCAGCGCGAAATTGGTCTCGGAGGTGATGCCGACCGCGCGCATGAAATCCATCGTCTCGGTGATGCGATTGGCGAGCGACTCGTATTTCTCGCCTTGCGGGCTGTCGGAGACGAAGCCGAGCATCCAGCGATGCACATTCTCCAGGCTGGCATAGCCGCCCTGCGCGAAGGCGCGCAGAAGGTTGAGCGTCGCCGCTGACTGGCGGTACGCCATCTCCTGGCGGGCAGGATCGGGAATGCGCGACTTGGCGTCGAATTCAATGCCGTTGATGATATCGCCGCGATAGCTCGGCAGCGTCACCTCGCCCTTGGTCTCGTTGTCGGACGAGCGCGGCTTGGCGAACTGGCCCGCAACGCGGCCGATCTTCACCACCGGCTGCGCACCGGCGAAGGTCAGCACCACCGACATTTGCAGGAAGACGCGGAAGAAGTCGCGGATATTGTCCGCGCCATGTTCGGCGAAACTCTCGGCGCAGTCCCCGCCCTGGAGCAGGAATGCCTCGCCGGCAGCGACGCTGGCCAGCTGCTTCTTCAGCTTGCGCGCTTCACCGGCAAAAACCAGCGGCGGAAAGGTGGCGAGCTGGGCCTCCGTGTTCTTCAGCGCGGCAAGGTCCGGATAAGCCGGGACCTGCTTGATCGGCTTTGCCCTCCACGAATTCGGCGACCATTTCGTCATCGCTGCACCCAACGCTCTTTCCGGCGAGCACCCTCGCCCGCCATTTTCAGCCCCCATGTGGGGTGGCGGCTCCATACACGAAGCCGATTTCCTATTCTAGACCGGAATTTCAGCGCTGGCGAATGGTGCGGACCGGCTACGCCGCCTTCTCCACCAGCCGCGCCAGTTGCGTCATGACGACAGCCGAGCCTGCCAAACGCTTTTCCGCCGTTGGCCAGTCGCGGGTGAAGACGACGCTTTGGTCCGGCCGGATCTTGGCCAGCGAACCTTGCTCGCCGATGAATTTGACCAGCCCGACCGGGTTGAAAAATTCGCGCTTGCGGAAATGGATGACGACGCCCTTCGGCCCGGCGTCGAGCTTCTCGACATTCGCCTTGCGGCAGAGCGCCTTGATGAAGACGATCTTGAGGAGATGCTTCACCTCCTCCGGCAGCGGGCCGAAACGGTCGATCAGCTCGGCGCCGAAAGCATCGATTTCCTCGGTGGTCTCAAGGTCGCCGAGGCGCCGATAGAGCGCCAGCCTGAGCTGCAGGTCCGGCACATAGCTCTCCGGGATCATCACCGCCGTGCCCACGGCGATCTGCGGCGACCAGCCGCCATCCAGCACCTCGCCGGAATCCTTCACCTCCGCGACCGCCTCCTCCAGCATCTGCTGGTAGAGTTCGAAGCCGACCTCCTTGATGTGGCCGGACTGCTCTTCGCCGAGCAGATTGCCTGCGCCTCTGATGTCGAGATCATGACTGGCGAGCTGGAAGCCGGCGCCCAGCGTGTCCAGCGACTGCAGCACTTTCAGCCGGCGTTCGGCGGTGTCGGTCAGCTTGCGGTTGGCCGGCAGCGTGAACAGCGCATAGGCGCGCACTTTCGAGCGCCCGACACGGCCGCGCAACTGATAGAGCTGCGACAGGCCGAACATGTCGGCGCGGTGGACGATCAGCGTGTTGGCGGTCGGGATGTCGAGGCCGGATTCGACGATGGTGGTCGACAAGAGAACGTCGTACTGGCCGTCGTAGAAGGCGTTCATGATGTCGTCGAGCTCGCCCGGCGGCATCTGGCCATGGGCCACTGCCACCTTCAGTTCCGGCACGGATTGGTTCAGGAAATCATGGATTTCCGCCAGATCGCTGATGCGCGGCACGACATAGAAGGAATGGCCGCCGCGATAACGCTCGCGCAACAACGTCTCGCGAATGACCAGCGGATCGAAGGGCGAGATGAAGGTGCGCACCGCCATGCGGTCAACCGGCGGCGTGGCGATCAGCGACAGTTCGCGCACGCCGGTCAGCGCCAGTTGCAGCGTGCGCGGGATAGGCGTCGCCGACAGCGTCAGCACGTGGACGTCGGTCTTCAGGTCCTTCAGCCGCTCCTTGTGCTTGACGCCAAAATGCTGCTCCTCATCGATGATCAGCAGGCCGAGATTCTTGAATGAGATCGCGCTGCCGAGCAGCGCGTGGGTGCCGACCACGATATCCACCGTCCCTTCGGCGATGCCCTTCTTGGTCTCTGCCAGGTCCTTTGCGCCCACCAGCCGCGATGCCTGGGCGACGCGGATCGGCAGGCCGGAAAAGCGCTGCGAGAAGGTCTTGAAGTGCTGGCGCGACAACAGGGTCGTCGGCACGACGACCGCCACCTGGAAACCTTCCATCGCCGCGATGAAGGCGGCGCGCAGCGCGACTTCCGTCTTGCCGAAGCCGACATCGCCGCAGATCAGCCGGTCCATCGGCTTGCCGGCCGCCAGATCGTCCCTGACGGAATCGATCGCCGTCTGCTGGTCATCGGTCTCCTCATAGGGGAAGCGCGCGGCGAACTCGCCGTAGAGGCCTTCCGCCGGCACCAGCGGGGGTGCCGCGCGCATCTGCCGTTCGGCGGCGATGCGGATCAACTGCCCTGCCATGTCGAGCAGGCGTTTCTTCAGCCGCGCCTTGCGCGATTGCCAGGCTCCACCGCCGAGCTTGTCGAGCGTCGCCTCGGCTGTATCGGAGCCGTAGCGCGACAGGAGCTCGATGTTTTCCACCGGCAGGAACAGGCGGTCGTCGCCGGCATAGTGGATTTCCAGGCAATCATGCGGCGCCCCGACGGCTTCGATGGTGCGCAGGCCGATGAAGCGGCCAATGCCGTGGTCGGCATGGACGACGATGTCGCCAGCCGACAGGGCCGAGGCTTCGGCAATGAAGTCGGACGCGCGCTTCTTGCGCTTGGAGCGCCGGATCAGCCGGTCGCCCAAAATGTCCTGTTCGGCGACGACGACCAATCTTTCGGTCTCGAAACCGGATTCCAGCGGCAGCACGGCCAACGCCGCCTGCCCAGGCTCGAGTTTCTCCGCTTCCGCCAAGGTCGCCACCGGCGCAAGATTGCCCAGATGATGTTCGGCGAGAATTTGGCCGAGCCGGTCGAGCGAACCCTCCGTCCAGCCGGCGACAATGACGCGGCGGCGTGCCGCACGTTCGTCGGCAATGTGCTTCACCACGACGTCAAAGACATTGACGTTCGGGTCGGCGCGCTCTTCCGCGAAGCTGCGACCATGGCGCGAGCCGGCATGGAAGACCTTTTTGGCGCCCGCATCGGGGGCGTCGAAGGCCGTGAAGTCGATCGCTTCGCGCGGTCCGAGTGAAGCGACGAGATTTTCCGGCGAAAGGTACAGCAGGTCCGGCGCCACCGGCTTGTAGGGCACCGCGTCCTTCAGCGCACCTTCGGCCTGCTTCTTGCGCGCCTCGTAATGATCGAGGATCAGAGTGTGGCGTTCGGCAAGCGCTTCATGTGCCAGATGGTCGAAAACGACCGGCGTGTCCGGCAGGTAGTCGAACACGGTCTCCAACCGCTCGTAGAAGAACGGCAGCCAGTGTTCCATGCCCGCGAAGCGCCGGCCTTCGCTGACCGCGGCGTAAAGCCCATCGTCACGCGACGGCGCCCCGAACGCTTCGATGTAGGCGCGGCGGAAGCGGCTGATCGTCTCCGGCGTCAGCGCCACCTCGCTCATCGCCTGCAGCGCCATGGACTTGCGCTGCCCGGTGGTGCGCTGGGTAGCCACATCGAAGACGCGGATCGATTCCAGCGTATCGCCGAAGAAATCGAGCCTCAGCGCCTCGGTCCAGCCGGGTGCGAAAAGGTCAAGGATGCCGCCGCGCACGGCGAACTCGCCGATGCCGCGTACCGTCGGCACCCGCTCGAAGCCCGATGCCTCCAGCCGCGACACCAGCGCGTTCATATCGATCTGGTTGCCAGGTTTGGCGTGAAAGGTCTGTGCCTCGACAAGGTCCGCGGGCGGGATGCGCTGGAGCAGCGCATTGGCGGTGGTGAGAATGACGGCGCGATGCGGCTTCCTCGCCAGCGCGATCATGGCGGCGAGCGCGTCGAGCCGCCGGGCGGCCGCGTCCGAACCGGGCGAGACGCGGTCATAGGGCAGGCAGTCCCAGGCGGGCAGTTCCAGCACCGGCAGGCCGGGAGCGGCAAAGGCCAGCGCCTCTGTGATTGCCGGCAGGCGCTGCCCGTCGCGCGCCACGAACAGCACGGGCTTGTCGGGCGCGATTTCGTGCGCCGCCTGCACCAGCGCGAAGGCTTCATAGCCGTCGGCGACGCCGTCGACGATGAACTGGCCGGCGCGGCCTTTCGGCAAGCCGATGGTGGGAATGAGGCTCATGGAAACGTTCTTCAAAAGGTCATTGTCCGGCGTGAAGCCACGATTTTTTGCAGGACCGCACAATCGATGTCGGCGGGAACAGGACGTTCGCCGGTGATCAAGGGCAGGAATTCGGTGTCGGGAATATCGAGGAGCTTTTCATACTGGTCGATTTCGTCGCCGGTCAAGGCGCCGATTTCGGCATCGGCGAAAGTGCCGAGGATAAGGTCCATCTCGCGCATGCCACGGTGCCAGGAGCGGAACAAGAGCTTGCGGCGGCGGGCGTCGAGCCCCTCGCTTGATCGTTTCGTTCCCGTCATTGTGCCGCATCCTCACTTGCTGCGGCGCATATAGCGTGGATAGAGATCGGTGTCAGCCTTGCAAGGCAAAGTAAGACACCCGACAATCAACTTGAAATGACTGCATTCCTTCGCGCCCCCCTCTGTCCTGCCGGACATCTCCCCCACTTGGGGGGAGATCGGACGGCGGTTCCGCTTTCGCCAATCTTCAACGTTGCAGAACGGGCACCACGCCGAAGCTGCCAATCTCCCCCCTCGTGGGGGAGATGTCCGGCAGGACAGAGGGGGGCGCGAAGGAACTCGGCCTATCCAGCTTCCAAACCGGCGCAGCACTAATGCGTCCTTCCATCCTCGACCCGCTTTTCGTCCCGATCACGTCGCTCGCGGGTGTCGGGCCGAAGGTCGGCGCGCTGATCGAAAAGGTCGTCGCGGCCGATCTCGGCGATCGGGCGGCGCGTGCCGGCGATCTCCTGTTCGTGCTGCCGCATACCGTCATCGACCGTCGCAACCGGCCGGGCATTGCCGGCTCGGCCGAAGGCGCCATCGTAACGCTAGACCTGCGCATCGACCGCCACCAGCCGCCGCCGCGCGGCAACAGGTCGGTGCCTTACCGGGTCTACGCCCATGACGATACCGGCGAAGTGGCGCTGACCTTCTTCCACGCCCACGCTGCCTATCTGGAAAAATCAATGCCGGTTGGCGAGCATGTTGTGGTTTCCGGCCGCATGGAATGGTTCAACGGGCGCCCGACCATGGTCCATCCGGATCATATTGCCTTGGCCGGCGACGCCGAAAACCTGCCGCTGGTCGAGCCGGTCTATCCTCTCACGGCAGGACTGTCCGGCAAGGTGCTGCGCCGCGCCATCGGCCAGGCGCTCGGCCGTCTGCCGGAGCTGCCGGAGTGGCAGGATGGCGCTTTCATGCGCCGCCAGAGTTTCCCGTCTTTCGGTGACGCGCTGGCCCGCATCCATCATCCCGCGGACCCGATCGATGTCGCCATCGAAGGCGCCGCATGGCGGCGTCTTGCCTATGACGAGTTGCTGGCGGGCCAGGTGTCGCTGGCCCTGGTCCGGTCGAGGGTCCGCAGGCTGTCCGGTCGGCCACTCACCGGCGACGGCCGGATCGTCGAGAAGCTGCGCGCGGTCCTGCCTTATTCGTTGACCGCGTCCCAGGAATTCGCGCTCGCCGAAATCAATGCCGACCTCGCCGACCCCGAACGCATGCTGCGCCTCCTGCAGGGCGATGTCGGCTCCGGCAAGACGGTCGTCGCGCTGCTGGCCATGGCGCGTGCCGTCGAGGCTGGCGGCCAGGCTGCCCTGATGGCGCCGACCGAAATCCTGGCGCGCCAGCATCTGGCGACGATCGCCCCTTTGGCGGAACAGGCAGGCATGCGCACGGCGATCCTCACCGGTCGCGAAAAGGGCCGCGAGCGCACCGAAACGCTGGCGGGGCTGGCCAGCGGCGAGATCGACATCATCATCGGCACCCACGCGCTGTTTCAGGAAACGGTGGCATTCCACGATCTGGTCCTTGCCGTCGTGGACGAGCAGCACCGCTTCGGCGTCCACCAGCGGCTTGCCATCACCGCCAAGGGCGACGCGCCGGACATGCTGGTGATGACGGCAACCCCAATCCCGCGCACGCTGGTGCTGACCGCCTTCGGCGACATGGACGTCTCCAAGCTGACGGAAAAGCCCGCCGGCCGGCAGCCGATCCGCACGGTCACACTGCCGCTTGAGCGGCTCGACGAGCTCGTCGAGCGCATGGTGGAAGCGGTGGCCGGCGGCCAGAAAATCTACTGGATATGCCCGCTTGTGGAAGAATCCGAAGAGATAAAGCTGATGTCGGCCGAAGACCGCTTTGCTTCCTTGAAGCCGCTGTTCGGCGACCGGATCGGCCTTGTCCACGGCCGCATGAAGGGCGCCGAGAAGGACGAAGCGATGCGCGCCTTCAAACAGGGCGAGACACGTATCTTGATTGCCACAACCGTCATCGAGGTCGGCGTCGACGTGCCGGACGCCACCATCATGGTCATCGAACATGCCGAACGTTTCGGCCTCGCCCAGCTGCACCAGTTGCGCGGCCGCGTCGGGCGCGGCGACAAGCCTTCGTCCTGTGTGCTGCTCTACAAGGATCCGCTCGGCGAAACGGCCAAGCGGCGCCTGTCGGTGATGCGCGAGACCGAGGATGGCTTCGTGATCGCCGAGGAGGACCTAAAGCTGCGCGGCGAAGGCGAATTGCTTGGCACCCGTCAGTCCGGCACGCCGGGCTTCCAGGTCGCGCGCATCGAGGCGCATGCGGACCTGCTTGAAGCGGCCCGCGATGACGCAAGGCTGATCCTGTCACGCGATCCGGACCTGCAGACCGAGCGCGGCGAAGCGCTGCGCCTGCTGCTCTACTTGTTCGGCCGCGACGAGGCGGTGCGGCTCCTGCGGGCGGGATAAGGCCCGAGCGGCGGATTGGCCAGGGTGCCCGTGATCGGCTCGCCATTCAGCGTCACCAGCTTCGTTTTCACCTCCGGCGCCACCAGCCCGGCCGAGACGATCAGCTTGGCGCCATCCTCGATCGTCATGTCGAGCAGCACGATGTCCGACTTCGGCACATACATCAGGAAGCCCGTCGTCGGATTAGGCGTGCAGGGCATGAAGACAGCGGTCAGCGGATCGCCTTCCTGGTCAAGCTTCTGGTTGATCTCGGTTTCCTTTTCGCTGGCCACGAACACCAGCGACCAGACCCCCTTGCGCGGATACTCGACCAAGCCGACCTGGCGGAACATGTCGCCTTTGTTCGACAGCACGGTCTCGAAAATCTGCTTCAGCGAGCGATAGATGCCCCGCACCAGCGGCATGCGGCCAAGCAGGCGCTCGCCGAAATTGACGATGGCGCGGCCGACGATATTGGCGGTCATGAACCCGATCAGCGTGATAAGGACGAGCGCCACGATCAGTCCGAACCCCGGAACTGGGAACGGCAGGTAGGTATCGGGACTATAGCGTGCCGGAATATAGGGTTTGACCCAGGAATCCACCCAACCGATGAAGGACCACGCTATATAAGCGGTGATCGCAAGCGGCGCGCAGACCACGAAGCCCGTGAGGAAATAGTTCCTCAGCCGGGTCATGCCGGAGGTCTTGAGAGCATCTGACATGGTTCACCGGGAGCGCTGCCTACAGCGCGACATTAATGAACCGCTAAGCGCTTTGGAACTGCGAAGTTTTTAAAGAGCTCGCTTATGGCGTGGCTTTCAGTGTTCCAAATGGAAGCTGCTTCCATTCGCGATTAGCCGAAGCATCCGTCGCTTCGATGACGAAAGAAGAGGCCATCGCCAGTTGGACTTCGAATTACTGGGCGCGAGGCGAACAGGGACAGTGCTACTCCACCGTCACCGATTTCGCCAGATTGCGCGGCTGGTCGACATCGGTGCCCATGAACACGGCGGCGAAATAGGCCAGCATCTGGATCGGCAGCGCATAGATGATCGGCGAGATGATTTCCGGCACGTCCGGTAGGATGATCGTGTCCATCGTCTTCACGCTCGCCTGCGCGGCGCCCTTGGCGTCGGTGATCAGGATGATCTTGCCGCCGCGCGCCGCCACTTCCTGCATGTTGGACACCGTCTTCTCGAAAATGCGGTCATGCGGCGCGATGACGATGACCGGCATGTTCTCGTCGATGAGGGCGATCGGCCCGTGCTTCAACTCGCCCGCGGCATAGCCTTCGGCGTGAATGTAAGAGATCTCCTTGAGCTTCAGCGCGCCTTCCATGGCGAGCGGGAAATTGGTGTCGCGTCCGAGATAGAGCACGTCCTTGTAGCGCGACAGTTCACGCGCGATCCGTTCGATCTGCTCTTCGAGCTTGAGCACCTGGTTGGCATAGCGAGGCGCCTCGGAAAGCGCCCGGACCAGCGACTTTTCCTCGTCCCGCGAAATCGTGCCGCGTGCCACGCCTGCCCGGACGGCGAGCGAGGCCAGCACCGACAACTGGCAGGTGAAGGCCTTGGTCGAGGCGACGCCGATCTCCGGCCCGGCCAGCGTCGGCAGGATGACGTCGGATTCGCGCGCCATGGTCGATTCCCGCACGTTGACGACGGCGCCGATCTTCATGCCGGCCTTGCGGCAATAGCGCAGCGAGGCCAGCGTGTCGGCGGTCTCGCCCGACTGCGAGATGAAGAAGGCGGCGTCGTTCTTCGACAGCGGCATTTCGCGGTAGCGAAATTCGGAGGCGACATCGATGTCGACCGGCAGCCGCGCGTAGCGTTCGAACCAGTATTTGCTGATGAGTCCGGCCAGATAAGCAGTGCCGCAGGCCGAAATCGCCAGCCGGTGGATGGTGGCGAAGTCGAATGGCAGGTCGAGCGGCTTGGAGGCGCCGGAAACAAAATCGACATAATGCGCCAGCGTGTGCGAGATCACCTCCGGCTGCTCATGGATTTCCTTCTCCATGAAGTGACGGCGATTGCCCTTGTCGACCATGAAGCTGGTCGAGAGCGACTGCTGGCGCTTGCGGTCGACCTTTTTGCCGTCGATGTCGAAGATGGCGACGCCGCTGCGGCGCACCACCGCCCAATCGCCGTCTTCCAGATAGGTGATCGAATTGGTGAACGGGGCCAACGCGATGGCGTCGGAGCCCAGGAACATCTCGCCATCGCCATGGCCGACCGCCAGCGGCGGGCCGTTGCGGGCGCCGACGATGAGGTCCTCGTCGCCCGTGAACATGATAGCCAGCGCAAAGGCGCCTTCCAGCCGTTTGAGCGCCTTGTGCGCGGCATCGACCGGCTTCAAGCCTTTGGCGACTTCCCGCGCCATCAGATGCGCGACAACCTCGGTATCGGTCTGCGACGAGAAGGAATAGCCGTCGCGGATCAACTCGTCGCGCAGTTCGGCGAAGTTCTCGATGATGCCATTGTGGACGATGGCGACGCCATCGGAGAAATGCGGATGCGCGTTGGTCTCGTTCGGGACGCCATGCGTGGCCCAGCGGGTGTGACCGATGCCGATCGTGCCGTCGAGAGGCTCGTCCTTCAGCCGGCGTTCCAGATTGACGAGCTTGCCTTCAGCGCGGCGGCGGCCAAGCGCCCCCTTCTCTATGGTGGCAACGCCGGCCGAATCGTAGCCGCGATATTCAAGCCGCTTCAGCGCATCGACGATGAGCGGCGCAACCTGCGAATGGCCGACAATTCCAACGATACCGCACATGCAGACGTCCCCAATTTCCCGCAGAAGCCGGCGCTATCTACGGATTGCCGGGCTGCCGCGAAAGTCACTTTGCGTTTCGTTCCGTGTAATGGGAACAGTCTCGTACGCATGCATCATGACACAGGGCACTTGCAATCCAGTTACTGCAATCGTTCAGTTTTTGAAGACTGGGTTTACCTCTTTTTGGCAGCGGCGGCCGACGCGAAGCGTTCGCGCAATTCCTTGCCTTTGCCGGGGATCGTCTTCTGGCGGGCGCGGCCGAAGGCCAGCGCATCGTCGGGCACGCTTTCGGTGATGACGCTGCCCGAGGCGATATAGCCGCCATTGCCGATGGTGACCGGAGCCACAAGTGAGGAATTCGAGCCGACAAAGGCGCCCTCGCCGATATCGGTGAAGTGCTTCAGATAGCCATCATAATTGCAGGTGATCGTGCCGGCGCCGATATTGGCGCCTGCTCCCACCCGTGCGTCGCCGATATAGGTCAGATGGTTGACCTTGGCGCCCTCCTCGATCACGGCCTGCTTGACCTCGCAGAAATTGCCGACCTTGGCCTTCTGCTTGAGGTCCGCGCCCGGCCGCAGCCGCGCGAAGGGGCCGACATCGCAATGAGCGGCGACGATGGCGCCCTCGATATGGCTGAAGGCGTGGATCCTGGCGCCGCCGGCAATCTTCACGCCCGGGCCGAACCAGACGTTCGGCTCGACAATGGTGTCGGCGCCGATCTCGGTGTCGTGCGAGAAGAAAACGGTCTCCGGCGCGATTAGCGTCACGCCCGAAAGCATCGCCTCCTGCCGGCGGCGTGCCTGCCAGATGCCTTCGGCTTGCGCCAGCTCGGCGCGGTTGTTGATGCCGAGTGCATTCTCGAAGCTGGCTTCGGTGGCGACGACATCGAGGCCCTGCGCGCCGGCGATCTCCACTATATCGGTCAGATAATACTCACCCTTGGCGTTCTTGTTGCCGACGGCGTCGAGCAGCTTCAGCGCCTGGCCGCCGGCAATCGCCATCAGCCCGCCATTGCAGAAGGTGATCTTCTTCTCCTCGTCGGAGCAGTCCTTTTCCTCGCGGATGGCGACGAGCTTGCCACCTTTTTCGATCAGGCGGCCATAGCCGGTAGGGTTCGCCGTGCGAAAGCCGATGACAACGACGGCAGCACCTTGCGCCAGCTTCAGGCGCGCCGCCGTCAGCGCGTCCGGATCTATCAGCGGCGTATCGCCGAACATGACGAGGACATCGTCGTAACCTTTTGATATCGCAGCGCGCGCGGCAAGCACCGCATGCGCGGTGCCGAGTCGCTTTTCCTGCACGAAAGCCTCTACCTTCGGCGCGAATTTCTGCGCCGCCATGCGCATCTCCTCGGCGCCGTGGCCGATCACCAGCGCAAGGTCGCCGGCACCCGCCGCCTCGGCCGCCTTGACGACATGCGCGACCATCGGCAGGCCGGCAATCTGGTGCAGCACCTTGGGCAGCGCGCTCTTCATGCGCGTGCCTTCACCGGCGGCGAGGATGATGGACAGGCATGTTCTCTGGCTCATGGAGGGACAACCATAGGAAAAGCGTTTGGGAATCAAGGCATGCTAGCAGCGGCGCGATATTGCACCAATGCGGTTAAATTCCGGTGAGGTGGTTGAGCAACTGACTTTTAATCAGTAGGCGCACCGTCTGTTGCTTTACTTACCCCAGGCGACCCAGCACCGGAAAATTCTCCAGCAGCCAATAGGATACGGTCTGCACGCCGCCGGTGAGGAAAAACACGCCGGCGACGACCAGCAATGCGCCGATCGCCTTCTCCACGCGGCCGAGATGGACGCGGAATTTGCCGAGGAAACGCATGAAGGCGCCGGAAAACAGCGCCGCGATCAGGAACGGAATGCCCAGCCCGAGCGAATAGGCGGCGAGCAGCAATGCGCCCTCGCCCACCGTCTCGCGGCCGCCGGCCAGCGTCAGGATCGGCCCCAGCACCGGGCCGATGCACGGCGTCCAGCCGAAAGCGAAGGCCAGCCCCATGACATAGGCTGCGACAGTGCTCGCGGGCTTGCCCTGCGACTGGAAGCGCGCCTCGCGCGACAAAAGCGGAATGCGCAGGATGCCGAGGAAATTCAGGCCCATCAGGATGATCAGCACGCCGGCGCCCATCGCCAGCGGCTCCTGCCACACGCGCAGGAGGCGGCCGATAGTCGAGGCGCCGGCGCCCAGCGCGACGAACACGGTCGAGAAGCCGAGCACGAAGGCAATCGAGGAATAAAGCAGCGCGGTGCGGGCGCCGGCTTTGGCGGCCGCTCCGGCATTGCCGCGAAAATCGTCGACCGACACGCCGGCCATGTAGCAGAGATAGGGCGGCACCAGCGGCAGCACGCAAGGTGACAGGAACGAGATCGCCCCTGCCCCGACCGCGCTGACATAGCCGATATCCAACGCCATTCCAAAGGCTCCAATTGTTCTGGCGACGATATAGCGGCACGCGGGTTCGTCCGCCAATCACCATCGTGTGGCAAGTCATCGCGGGCGGGAAGAAAGCAACCGCGCATTGCGTTGATACAACGAGACCGCGACTTTCCGCGCGTCTCCAGATATCAGCCAGGGAGATTTCCATGAAAATTATAACCGCAGGGCTGGCCGGGCTCCTGCTCAGCACCGCCGCCTCCTTTGCCGCCGAGGCGTGGAAGGAAGCTGAGGTCAACGGCACCAAGATCTACACCGATACCAATGGCATGACGCTCTACACCTATGACAAGGATGAGAAGGGCAAGACCAACTGCTACGACAAATGCGCCACAAACTGGCCGCCGCTGAAGGCCGAGGCCGGCGCCAAGGCGGACGATGAATGGACCGTCGTCGACCGCACCGACGGCACCAAGATGTGGGCCTATGACGGCAAGCCCGTCTACACCTTCATCAAGGACAAGAAGGCCGGCGATGTGTCCGGTGACGGCGTCGGCGGTGTCTGGCATATCGTCAAGGCCGACTGAGGCAGCCGGCTTAACTTCGACGTGCTGCCGGGCGTGCCTCCACGCCTGGCAGCATGCATCAGTAGCGCTGGCGCGGCATTTGGCTCAGTCTGCCGGGTCACCGACGACTCATCGGCGCCAATATGAGCCGCCCCTCACCGCTCCAGCCATTTGTCTTGGTTACCCCTCAACAATGTGATCTTCTCCATACACTCTTAGAGTGTATTGCTGTCGGCACTCTTGCAATTTGGCCGCTTCCCCTTGACCGGATGCAAAAGCGCGGCCATGTGAGCGACGAACAGAACCGAGATTTCGTCGCGCGCAGCGGAATTCTTCTGCCGCATCACAGCTGATATGAGCCCTCATGGACGTCGTCGTCGTCGAATCGCCGGCCAAGGCGAAGACAATCAACAAATACCTCGGCAGGAACTACAAGGTCCTGGCCTCGTTCGGCCATGTCCGTGATTTGCCGGCCAAGGACGGCTCGGTGCGACCCGACGAGGATTTCGCCATGTCCTGGGCGGTCGACACGGCCTCCGGCAAGCGCCTCGCCGACA
Source organism: Mesorhizobium sp. BR1-1-2 (assembly GCF_020165435.1). Classification (NCBI taxonomy): domain Bacteria; kingdom Pseudomonadati; phylum Pseudomonadota; class Alphaproteobacteria; order Hyphomicrobiales; family Phyllobacteriaceae; genus Mesorhizobium; species Mesorhizobium sp. BR1-1-2. The sequence goes on along the minus strand of NZ_JAIUID010000021.1, from coordinate 31,273 downwards.
TCGCCAAGGCGGTCAAGGACGCCGACGGCCTGATCCTCGCCACCGACCCGGACCGCGAGGGCGAAGCCATTTCCTGGCACGTGCTGGAAGTCTTGCGGCAGAAGCGTGCGCTGAAGGACAAGCCGGTCAGCCGCGTCGTCTTCAACGCCATCACCAAGAGCTCGGTGCTCGAGGCGATGGCCAATCCGCGCCAGATCGATGCGCCGCTGGTCGACGCCTATCTCGCCCGCCGGGCGCTCGACTATCTCGTCGGCTTCACGCTCTCGCCGGTACTGTGGCGCAAGCTCCCCGGAGCCCGTTCCGCCGGCCGCGTGCAGTCGGTCGCCTTGCGGCTGGTCTGCGACCGCGAATCCGAGATCGAACGCTTCATCCGCGAGGAATATTGGCAGATCGCTGCCATCCTCGGCACGCCGCGCAACGAGAACTTCGAGGCGCGCCTGACCGCTTTCGAGCGCAAGAAATTGCAAAAGCTCGACATCGCCAACAAGGCGCAGGCCGACGACATCAAGGCGATGCTCGAGGGCGCCGCCTTCAAGGCGCTGTCCGTCGAGGCAAAACCCACCAAGCGCAATCCAGGCCCGCCCTTCACCACCTCGACATTGCAGCAGGCCGCCTCGTCTGGCCTCGGCTTTTCGGCCAACCGCACGATGCAGGTAGCGCAGCGCCTCTATGAGGGAATGGAGATCGGCGGCGAAACCACCGGCCTGATCACCTATATGCGAACCGACGGCGTGCAGATGGCTCCCGAGGCGATCTCGGCCGCACGCGATGCGATCGCCAAGGAATTCGGCCCGAAATACCTGCCGGAAAAGCCGCGGCTGTACACGACCAAGGCCAAGAACGCCCAGGAAGCGCACGAAGCGATCCGCCCGACAGATTTCATGCGCACGCCGGCATCGGTCAGGCAATATCTCGATGCCGACCAGATGCGGCTCTACGAATTGATCTGGAAACGCGCTATCGCCAGCCAGATGCAGCCGGCGGAGATCGAGCGCACCACGGTCGAGATCGAGGCGGTCAACGGCGCACGCACAGCCGAGTTGCGCGCCGTCGGTTCGGTCGTGCGCTTCGATGGTTTCATCGCCGCCTATACCGACCAGAAGGACGATGATTCCGAGGACGAGGAAAACCGCCGCCTGCCCGAAATCCGTGCCGGCGAGCAGCTTGCCCGCCATGCGATCAATGCCACCCAGCACACGACCGAGCCGCCGCCGCGTTATTCCGAAGCTTCGCTGATCAAGAAGCTGGAGGAGCTCGGCATCGGCCGGCCATCGACCTACACTGCGATCCTGAAGACGCTCGAGGACCGCGACTATGTCACCATCGACAAGCGCCGGCTGGTGCCGCAGGCAAAGGGCCGGCTGCTGTCGGCCTTCCTGGAAAGCTTCTTCGAGCGTTATGTCGAATATGACTTCACCGCATCGCTCGAAGAAAAGCTCGACGAGATCTCCGACGGCAAGCTCGCCTGGAAGGACGTTCTGCGCGATTTCTGGAAGGATTTTTCCGGCGCCGTAGCCGACATCAAGGAACTGCGTGTTACCGACGTGCTCGATGCGCTCAACGAGGAACTGGCGCCGCTGGTCTTCCCTGCCCGGGAGGACGGCTCCAATCCGCGCATCTGCCCCAAATGCGGCACCGGCAATTTGTCGCTGAAGCTCGGCAAGTTCGGCGCCTTCGTCGGCTGCTCGAACTATCCCGAATGCTCCTTCACCCGCCAGCTCGGCGACGCCGCCAACCCCAATGGCGAGAATGGCGGCGGCGAAGACGGCACCAAAGTGCTCGGCAAGGACCCCTACACGGCCGAGGAGATCACGCTGCGCAGCGGCCGCTTCGGTCCCTATATCCAGCGTGGCGACGGCAAGGAAGCCAAGCGTTCCAGCTTGCCCAAGGGCTGGACCCCCGATTCGATCGACCATGAGAAGGCGCTTGCCCTGCTTTCCCTGCCGCGGGATGTCGGCAAGCATCCGGAAACCGGCAAGATGATCTCGGCCGGGCTCGGCCGCTACGGGCCTTTCGTGCTGCATGACGGCACCTACGCCAATCTCGACAGCATCGAGGATGTGTTCTCGATCGGGCTCAACCGCGCCGTTTCGGTGATCGCCGAGAAGCAGTTGAAGGGCAAGGGCGGCCGCAATGGCGGCACTGCGGCAGCCCTCAAGGAGCTCGGCGAACATCCCGACGGCGGCGGCAAGATCGTCGTGCGCGACGGCAAATACGGGCCTTACGTCAATTTCGGCAAGGTCAATGCCACGCTGCCGAAGGGCAAGGATCCGCAATCCGTGACGATGGAGGATGCGCTGGCGCTGATCGCCGAGAAGGAAGCCAAGGGCGGCGGCGGCAAGAAGCCCTTCCGCAAAGCGGCGGCGGCCAAGGCGCCCGCTACCAAGAAGACGGCGGCCAAGAAGCCTGCCGCCAAGAAAAAGGGATAGAACGGCGTGGCGCGCAGGATCTCCGCAAGAACCCACGGCGACCCGCGCAGCGCCGACACCAGGGCCAAGATCAAGGACGACTACAGGCCCTCGCGTGACGAAATCCTGCGCTATATCGCCGAAAATCCCGATCGCGCTGGAAAACGCGACATCGCGAAGGCGTTTGCGCTACGCGGCCCGGACCGCATCTGGCTAAAAGATCTCCTGCGCGACCTGCAGGACGAAGGCGTCCTGACCAAGGAACGCAAGCGCCTGGCCCGCGTTGGCGCCTTGCCCCATGTCACGGTGCTCGACATTTTCGACCGCGACGCCGACGGCGTGCTGCTGGCGCGTCCCACCGAACACACCGCCAATGGACCGCCCCCCATCGTTTCCATCCGCCTGTCGCGGAGCGGCGGCGGACCGGCGCCTGGCATTGGCGATCGCGTGCTGGCCAAGACCTTTCCCGCCGACGACACGAACGTCGCCTTGGGCGGCCCGGCCTACACCGGGCGGGTGATGAAGATATTCGAGAAGCGCACGGATGCCGTTCTCGGCGTCTTTCGGGTGCTTCAGGACGGCAGTTTCCGCATCGAGCCGGTGGAGCGCCGGCAACCCGAACTGATCGTCGACAAGGAATTCCAGAACGGCGCCAAGAACGGCGATCTTGTCGAGGTCGAGCCCGCGCGGGCCTCGCGCTATGGCTTGCCGAGAGCAAAAGTACTCAACGTGCTGGGCTCGCTGACCAGCGAAAAGGCGGTCTCGATGATCGCCATCCACGCGCATGACATTCCGCATGTCTTCCCGGCCGACGTCATCGCCGAAGCCGAAGCCGTCAAGCCTGCGACGATAGCCAACCGCGAGGACTGGCGCGACCTGCCGCTGGTCACCATCGACCCGGCCGATGCCAAGGACCACGACGACGCGGTGTTTGCCACGCCCGATGTCGATGAGAAGAATCCCGGCGGCGTGGTCATCACGGTCGCCATCGCCGACGTGGCTGCTTACGTCCGCTACGGCACGGCACTCGACCGCGAAGCGCTGAAACGCGGCAACTCGGTCTATTTCCCCGACCGCGTCGTGCCGATGCTGCCCGAGCGCATCTCCAACGATCTCTGCTCGCTGCGCGAAGGCCAGGATCGCCCGGCGCTCGCCGTGCGCATGACCTTCTCAGCGGACGGGCGCAAGATCAGGCATTCCTTCCATCGCGTGATGATGAAATCGGCGGCCAAGCTCGCCTATCCACAGGCGCAGGCGGCGATCGACGGTGTGCCTGACGACAAGACCGGCCCGATCCTCGACATGGTGCTGAAGCCGCTATGGGATGCCTATGCGATCCTCAAGCGCGGACGCGATGGCCGCCAGCCGCTGGAGCTCGACCTGCCGGAGCGCAAGATCCTGCTGAAAGAGGACGGCACCGTCGATCGCGTCGTCGTGCCGGAACGGCTCGACGCCCACAAGCTCATCGAAGAATTCATGATCCAAGCCAATGTCGCCGCCGCCGAGACGCTCGAGGCGAAGAAGCAGGCGCTGGTCTACCGCACTCACGACGCCCCCTCGCTGGCCAAGCAGGAATCGCTGCGCGAATTTCTGCAGACACTGGGCCTGTCGCTGGCGCGCGGCGCGCAGATGCGGCCCGCCCAGTTCAACGGCATTCTCGAGCGCGTGCGCGGCGCCGACAATGAAGGCCTGGTCAACGAGGTGGTGCTGCGCTCGCAAAGCCAGGCCGAATATTCGCCCAAGAACATCGGCCATTTCGGCCTCAATCTCAGGCGCTACGCGCATTTCACCTCGCCGATCCGCCGCTACGCCGACCTCATCGTGCACCGCGGGCTTATCGCCGCACTCGGCCTTGGCCCTGGCGGCCTGACGCAGGAGGAGGAAGCGCGGCTCGAGGATGTTTCGGTGCTGATTTCCGGCACAGAACGCCGTGCAATGGCGGCCGAACGCGACACGGTCGACCGGCTGATATCAGCCTATCTCGCCGAGCGCATCGACGACCGTTTCGACGCCCGCATTTCGGGCGTCACCAAATCGGGACTATTTGTCCAATTGCCGCAGTATGGCGCGGATGGTTTCATCCCTGTGTCAACTCTGGGCGGCGATTACTATATATACGACGAAACGGCCCGCTCGCTCTACGGAGAACGCTCGGGCAAGGGTTATCAGTTGGCGGACCGTGTCGAGGTTCGTCTCGTCGAGGTGGCGCCGATGGCCGGCGCGATGCGCTTTGAGATGTTGACCGACCCGAAGCCCCTGCCTGGCTCCGTCAGGTCGTTTCACAAGGCAAAAGGCCGCGCCCGTGCGTCACAATCGCGCCCAGGCTCGCGCGGCAGGAGACGATGATGGCAAGAGGCACGGAAGAACAGGTTTTCGGCGGCGAACATCATTCGGGCCGCATCGCGCGACCGCTGTGGACGGCGATGAAGCGCGGCATGCTCGGCCGCTGCCCGCATTGCGGCGAAGGCAAGCTGTTTCGCGGCTTCACCAAGACCGTCGAGACATGCAGCGTCTGCGGCGAGGAGATGCACCACCACCGGGCCGACGACCTGCCCGCCTATCTGGTCATCGTCATCGTCGGCCACATCGTGCTCGGCGCCTTCATGGGCGTGGAGGCGACGTCGACCCTTTCCACCTGGCAGCACATCGCCATCTGGGTTCCGCTGACGATCCTGCTGTCGGTGGCACTGCTGCAACCGGTGAAAGGAGCCGTCATCGGATTGCAATGGGCGTTCTATATGCACGGTTTTGCTGGCGAACACGACGTGGCCGAACCCCACCCCGGTGCCTGAGGTGCTGGCTGGCGCAACATGCCAACCGTCAAGGCTACTTTCGCATGCAAGACGTTTCCGCTAGGTCCTGCGCATGGAAGGAATGACCAAGGCGGACGTCGACAGGCTCGACAAGGGTCTGGCCACGCATGGCGGCCGGGCGATGCGTCCACGCGATGCCGCGACCCTGATCCTGCTCGACGGCAAGGCCAACGACTTGCGGGTCTTGATGGGTCGCCGTCATGCCGGTCACGCCTTCATGCCGGGCAAGTTCGTGTTTCCCGGCGGTCGTACCGACCCGGCGGACAGCCGCATCCCCACCGCCACCGCGCTGCATCCCGAGCAGGAAGCAAAGCTCATCGCCGGTCCAGGCCGCACGAGCGAGGCGCGTGCCCGCGCCATCGCCTTGTCGGCCATCCGCGAGACCTATGAGGAAGCCGGGCTGCTGATCGGTCGCAAAGGCGCCTTCGCCACCGCAAGGACCGATTGGCAAGGCTTTGCCGAACACAGCGTGCAACCCTCCCTGGACATGTTGCGCTTCATTGCGCGCGCCATCACCCCGCCCAACCGGGTGCGCCGCTTCGACACCCGCTTCTTCTGTGCCTGGCGCGGCGACGTCGCCGTCGAACTGCCGGGCGGCGGCCCGACCGACGAACTCGAGGAACTGGTCTGGCTGCCACTTGCCAAGGCCAGGGAAGCCGACATTCCCGACATCACCCGGATGATCCTGGACGAGCTGGAAAGCCGCCTCGCCCATGATCCGCTGTTGCGTCCGGGCGGTCCCGTGCCCTTCTACCGGCTTGTCCGCAACCGCTTCACCCGCGAAATTCTGTAGAACATCGAGTATTCAGACATAACATGACGGTCGATACCCAACCAAAGGGCGACGAGCGCGTACACTGGCTGCCGATGGTGGCGGCGATCTCGTCGATCAGCGTCGTCGGCATCGCCATCGGCCTCGGCATGCCGCTGCTCAGCGTCATTCTGGAAACGCGCGGTCATTCGGCCTCGATGATCGGCCTTAATACGGCCGTCGCCGGCTTGGCCTCGATCGCCGGCGCCCCGCTGGCCACGCCGCTCGCCATGCGGTTCGGTGTTGCCTGGACGATGATCGCCATGATTGCCGCCGGTGCGCTGGCCTTCGTCGGCTTCCACTTCGCACCCGATTTCTGGATGTGGTTTCCGCTGCGCATAGTGCTGCACATCGCGCTGACGGTGCTGTTCATCCTGTCGGAATTCTGGATCAGCACCTCGGCGCCGCCGCACCGGCGAGGCCTTGTGCTCGGCATCTACGCCACCGTTCTGTCGCTCGGCTTTGCCGCGGGACCGTGGCTGTTCGCCCATCTCGGCAGTTCCGGCTTCAGGCCGTTCGGCGTCATCATCGCCTTGGTGACGCTGGCGGCGATACCGGTGCTGGCTGCGCGCAACGAAAGCCCCGCCATCGTGGCGGAGAGTGAAACCAGCCACTTCCTGCGCTACATCTGGCTGGTGCCGACCGCCACCTTCGCCGTGCTGGTGTTCGGCGCCGTCGAGACCGGCGGTTTCGCCCTGTTCCCGGTCTATGGCAGCCGGATCGGCTACTCCGAGGCCGATGCAGCGTTGCTGCTGACCATGATCGGGCTCGGCAACGTGCTGTTACAGATACCCATCGGCATGATCAGCGACCGCGTTTCGGACCGGCGCCATCTGCTGCTCGCCTGTGCCATCGTCGGCCTCGCCGGCACGGTGTTCATGCCTTTCTTTGCCACGAACTGGCATTTGATGGCGGCCCTTCTCTTCGTCTGGGGCGGTGTCGTCGCGGCCATGTACACGATCGGCCTCGCCCATCTCGGTTCGCAACTGTCCGGCCATGAACTGGCATCGGCAAACGCCGCCTTCGTGCTGTGCTACGGCGTCGGCATGGTGCTGGGCCCGCAGGCGATCGGCATCGGCATGGACAGTTTCGGGCCCTCCGGATTCGGCTGGTCGCTCGGTCTGTTCTTCGGCGCCTATATCGCCCTGGTCTGCTTCAGGCTCGTCCGCAAGATCCTGCTGTAGCACCCCGCAGTCGAGTGCCCTTATCCGCCGCGCCGCGGCAGATGCTGACAGAACCGTGTCAGGAGCGTCCGGTTAAAAGAGTGTCCCCTGATACCCGAAGTTGAGGACACTGCCATGATCGACAGCGGCTTTGAGACCACATCACTGCGAATGACGCTTCTGCTGCTTGTAACCTTCCAGGCTCCGGCCTCGGACGTGGACCGCATCATGGATGCGGTGGTTGCGATCGCCCCGCTGGTCATGGGCAAATATGATCGAAACGCCTACCAGTCGGCGCATGGCATCGAGCGCTACCGGCCACTTGACGGCGCGGCCGCCGGCGCCGAGACCGAATTGCGGCGGCGCCCCGGGACGGTCGAGGTTTCGTTCGAACTGCCCGATGACCAGGAATTGGCGGCGCGCGTCGTCGAAGCGATTTTCCAGGCGCATAGCTACCAGGAGCCGGTGATCCGCATTCAGCCGGTCCTTGCCAGCCGTTCCAAGGGGCTGGACGACCGCGCCAACCCGAATCGCTGGTGGAACACCACGGGAGATTGGAAGAAAACCATCGTTCTGGAGGCGGAACACGTGTGAATGCCGACAGGCATTGGCTTTCGTGACGGCCGCAAGGACGCGCCGGGCTCTCGGTAGCTAATCAAGTGTCCGGTTTGGTTGCACGCTGTCCGCTTCATCCCCAGCCTCTGTTGGCTGGCGATAAAACCGGACAACTCACGTGCTTACCTAATCCGGACAACTCATCTGCTTGCGGCACAGGCGGATAAGCCGGGCTTGACTTTCCGGGCGCGTTCTTTATGTGTCGCGGCAAGTTTCCCGCGTCCGGGTGTTTTCCCGTGCTCCAGCGGCCAAAACCCCACGAACAAACGGACTGATACCATGGCCAAAGCCGCAAACATCAAGATCAAGCTTCTGTCCACCGCCGACACCGGTTTCTTCTACGTGACCAGCAAGAACAGCCGCACCAAAACGGACAAGCTGTCGTTCCGCAAATACGACCCGGTCGCCAAGAAGCACGTCGAGTTCAAGGAAACCAAGATAAAGTAATCTGGTTTTCCAGGAGCATGCAAAAACGCCGCCCATCGGGCGGCGTTTTTGCATGCAATATGGTCTTGGCCGCTCGGCAGGCGGGACCCTTATCCTACCCGGTCGCCGCTTTTCGGGTCGAAAACATGTAGTGCCGCCGGATCGGCCGATAGCCGCACCGTGTCGCCAGGCTTCACGCCAGCGCGGCCCATGGCGAACACGCAGAGCTGCTGGCCGGCCAGCTTGACGTAGAACTGCGTCGAAAGGCCGAGCGGCTCGACCACCACGACTTCGCCTTGCAGCGTGCCGTCATCCGCCAGCCTTATATGCTCCGGCCGCAAGCCGACGGTAACCGCATCGCCTTCCCTGAGCGGCAGGCTATGCGGCAATCGCAGTTTCTGGCCATCGGACAGCACAGCATCCGCCACGCCACCCTTTTCGACCCTTGCCGGTAGGAAATTCATGCCGGGCGAGCCGATGAATCCGGCGACAAACATATTGGCCGGGCGATCGTAGAGGTCGAGCGGCGCGCCGACCTGCTGGACGACGCCGTCATGCATGACGACGATGCGATCGGCCATGGTCATGGCTTCGATCTGGTCATGCGTGACATAGACGGACGTGGTCTTCAGTTGCTGGTGAAGCGCCTTGATCTCGGCGCGCATGTGCACGCGCAGCTTGGCGTCGAGGTTTGAAAGCGGCTCGTCGAAAAGAAAGACCTTGGGATCGCGCACGATCGCCCGACCCATGGCGACGCGCTGGCGCTGGCCGCCGGAAAGCTGGCGCGGCAGGCGTTGCAGGAAACTGTCCAGCCCGAGGCGCCTTGCGGCGCCATCGACACGCGCGTCGATCGCCTGCTTCTCTGCCTTCCTCAGCATCAGGCTGAAGCCCATGTTCTTCGACACGTCCATATGCGGATAGAGCGCGTAGGACTGGAACACCATGGCGATGTCGCGGTCCTTCGGCGCGACGTCGTTGACCAGCCGCTCGCCGATACGGATTTCGCCATCGGAAACCTCCTCCAGGCCGGCGATCATGCGCAGAAGCGTCGATTTCCCGCAGCCGGACGGACCGACGAGGACGACGAACTCGCCGTCGGCGATGTCGAGGTCGACCGCGTGCAGCACACGCACGGCGCCATAATCTTTGCGGACCTTTTCCAGCGTAACGGAAGCCATCGATTATCCCTTCACGGCGCCGGCGGTGAGGCCGGTGACGAGATAGCGTTGCAGGAAGCCGAAGAAGATGCAGACCGGGATTAGCGCCAGGATCGACGCCGCCATCATCTGCCCCCAGTCGACGGCGAACTTGCCGATGAAGGTGAGCAGGCCGACGGCGAAGGTCTTCTTGTCATCGCTTGAGATCAGCATCAGCGCGAACAGGAGTTCACTCCAGGCAGCGGTGAAGACAAAGCCGAGCGTGGCGCCCATGCCGGGCAGCGTCAGCGGCACGATCACCCGGCGCATCGCCTGCGCGCGTGTGCAGCCGTCGATCATCGCCGCCTCCTCCAGGTCCTTCGGTATGCCGTCGAAGAAGGACTGCATCAGGAAGGTTGCAAACGCGGTATTGAAGGCGGTGTAGATGATGATCAGTCCGGTCAGGCTGTTGATCAGACCGATCTGGCCCATTACGCGATAGATCGGTGGAATGACCATGACTAGCGGGAAAGTCTGGGTCAAAAGCAACATCAGCGCCAGTGCCGCCTTGCCGCGAAAGGTGAAGCGCGACATGGCGTAGCCGGCTAGCGTGGCGATGACAGTCACCAGTGCCGCCGTCGAAACCGAGACGATGACGCTGTTGAGGAAATAACGCGGAAAGTCGGTGGCCTCGAGCACGGTGACGAAGTTCTGCAACGTCATCTGCGACGGCCAGAAGCTGATGCCTTCGGAATAGAGAAGCCGTTCCGGTGTAACCGATATCTTCAGGGTCCAGAAGATCGGGAACAGGGCGAAGATCACATAGGCCGCGATCGCCGCATAGAGCCCGACGCCGCCGAAGAAGCGCTGCGAAGATGAGCGTCCCGCGATCATCAGACGTGCCTCACCAGAGAGCGACGGATGGCGATCAACGCAATCGCATAGGCTATGAGCAGGACGAGCAGCAGCACGGCAACCGCCGATGCGTAGCCCTTGTCCAGCGACTTGAAGGCGCTGACATAGATGTAGACCGGCACCGTATTGGTCGACCCGGCCGGCCCGCCCTCGGTCATGACGAAGATCAGGTCGGCGAAAGTGGCGATCCAGATGGTGCGCAGCATCACCGTGATGGCGATGGTCGGCGCCAGGAACGGCAGTGTCACCTTGGTGAAACGTTGCCAGGGCGAGGCGCCGTCGATCGCCGCAGCCTCATGCAGTTCCGCGGGAATGGATTTCAGTGCCGCCAGCAACGTGATGGCAAAGAACGGGATGCCGAACCAGACATTGGCGACGATCGGCCCCCACATGGCCGTCGCGGGATCGGAGAGAATGTTGGTCGGCTCGGCCTTCAGCCCCAGCGCGAACAGCCAGTGCGGCAGCGGCCCGATGATCGGATTGAACAGCCAGGCCCATGTCAGGCCCGACAGGAAGGACGGCACCGCCCAGGGCAGGAACACCAGCGCTTGCACGAGTTTACGGCCGTGAAACGGCTTGTCGAGCAGCAGCGCCAGGCCAAGGCCGAGGAAAAACTGGAAGAACAGGCTGGAGACCGTCCACCACAGCGTATTGACCAGCGCCTGGCCGAGCACGGCATCCGACAGCATAACCTGATACTGCCCGAGCCCGACATATTCCGACTTGAAAGCCGAAAACTTACGGAACGAATAGCTGATGCCGATGACCAGCGGCACCAAAAGCACCACGACCAGCAGGATGATCGCCGGGCTTAGATAGAGCCAGGGTTCGGTTGCAGCGTGCGTCAGCCGCTTCTTTCGAGGCTTGCCGGCGGGTCTTATTTCGGAAACGGCATAGGTCATTGGCGCTCGCGGTGAAGGGTGGATGCCGGCGTGGCAACAGCACCCTTCTCCCCGTTCAACGGGGAGAAGATGCCGGCAGGCAGATGAGGGCAGCGCTGAGTTGACGGAACCTGGCGCAGCCTCTCATCCGGCCCTATCGGGCCGCCTTCTCCCCGGGAACGGGAAGAAGGGAAGAAAAGCTACTTCTTGTTCTTCGCCATCCAGTCCTGCTGTTCCTTGGTCAGGAAGGCGGCCCATTGGTCGGCAACCTCCTTGGCCGTCTTTTGGCCAAGCAGCACTTCCTGGAAATTCTTGATCGCCACCTGGTCGACGAAATTGCCGAGGTTCTCCAGATGCGTCGGCGGCGTCACCATTTCATATTTGGCGCTGTCGCTAAGCTCGGTGAACCAGCCCTTGAACTGCTCGGTCTTGAAATGGGGATCCTGGTCGGCGCCGTTGTGGATCGGAACGACGCCGACTTCCTTGGCCCATTCGAGATTGTCCTTGGGCGACAAAAGCGTCGCCATCAGCTTCCAGGCGTCGTCCTTGTGCTGGGAATTGGCGAACATCGCCCAACCGGCATAGCCGAGCGTCGGATAGGACTTGCCGCTCGGACCAACGGGGAGCGGCGCCACGGCGAAGTCGTCGGCGCTCATCTTGTCGGCGATACCCAGCAGCGCGTCCGGATCCTGGTTGAGCATGGCGCAGGTGCCGGAATAGAAGCCGGTGACGGTTTCGTTGAAACCCCAGCTCACCGCGTCCTTGGGCGCCAGGCCCTGCTTGTACATGTCGGCCAGCATCTGCAGGCCCCTGACCGAGCCCTCCTCGTTGATGGTCGAGGTGCCGTCCTCGTTGAAGTATCCGCCCTTGCCCTGAGCGATGTTCATGAACATGTGCATGCCGTTGAAGGCGCCGGGTCCGCCGCGCAGGCAGTAGCCGTATTTGCCGGGAATGGCGGAGATCTTCTTGGAATCGGCGACGAACTCGTCGAGCGTGGCCGGCGGGCCGTCGAGGCCGGCTTCCTTGAACAGCTTCTTGTTCCAGAACAGCGCGTTCACATAGTAGCCGTACGGGATCATGAACTGGGTGTTGTTGACGGTCGAGCCGAACTGCTTGGCGCGCTCGCCGAGCGTCTTGGCATCGTTCCATTTGGCCATATACGGACCGAGATCCTCCAGCTGGGCATTGTTGGCGTAGAGGCCCATCCAGCGTTCCGGCATCTCGACCACGTCGGGCGTATCGCCTGCCTGCACCATGGTCAGGAACTTTTCGAAAGCCTGGCCCCAGGGCAGCGAGATCAATTCGACCTTGATGCCGGGATTGGCCTTTTCGAATTCGGCGATTTGCTTCTTCAGGAACTCCGTGCGCGGCGGGCTGGTGATGACTTCGACCATTTTCAGGGTCGAATCGGCCAGCGCGTCTCCGGCGGAAATCGCCAACCCCGCAACGGTGGCAAGCATGACGGTCAGTTTTTTCATCTTCAAGACTCCCATTTTGAAGCGGCTTGTTATTTTCTGGCTTTTTCGAAGGCCTGCGCCACGTCGGCCCACAGGTCCTCGACATTCTCCAATCCGACATTGAAGCGGATGGTTCGGGGGCTGACGCCGAAGCGCGCCATCGAATTCAGTCCCGGCGTCTGCTCCAGCGACGCCTTGGCCGGCACGACCAGGCTCTCATGGCCGCCCCAGCTCACGCCGATGCGGAAGTATTTCAACGCATCGACGAAGACGGGGATGTCGATATCCTCGGTGACCTCGAAGGAGAACAACCCCGCGTAACCAGCAAGCGTCGCCTTGCCCGGATGGTTCGAATAGGCGGGGTGGTTGACGCGCTCAACATTGCCGTGCGCCTTCAGCCGCTCGGCGATGGCGAGCCCGCTCTTCATGTGGTGCGGCAGGCGCAGCGGCAGCGTGCGCAGCCCGCGCAGCAACAGCCAGGCCTCGAAGGGCGAAAGCTTGCCGCCGAGGTAGGAATAGGTCTGCTCGTTGATGTGCTTGATGTGGGCGGCCGAGCCTGCCACCACGCCGGCGACCGTGTCGCTGTGGCCGCCGAGATATTTCGATGCCGAATGCAGCACCAGATCGACGCCATGCGCGATCGGCTTCTGGAACACAGGCGTTGCCCAGGAATTGTCGATCGTGGTGACGATGCCCTGCTCCTTCGCCAGTCGGGTCAGGTGAGCCAGGTCCTGCAGCTCGAACATCATCGAGGTCGGGCTCTCCAGATAAAGCAGCCTGGCGCCCGGAAGTGCCGCCGCAACGGCGTCCGGGTCAGAGCCGTCGACATAATCGACCTTGATGTTAAGCCGCGGCAAAAGCCGCTCGAACAGCCGATAGGCATCACCATAGCAATTGCGCACCGCAACGATGCGCTCGCCGGCGCCGACGAAAGCGAGCACCGTGGCGCTGATCGCCGCCATGCCGCTGGAAAAACCACGCGCAGCCTCAGCCCCTTCGAGGGCCGCAACGCGCGCTTCGAATTCCATCACCGTCGGATTGTCGCCACGCGAATAGATCGGCTGCTTTCGTTTGCCGGCAAAGGTGTCGGCCATCTCGGCATAGTTGGCGAAGGTGAACAGCGAGGTCTGGTAGATCGGCGGCACGACGGCGCCGCCCGGGAAAGGCTCGTCATGCGCCAGAAGCGTCGCCGCCTCGGCAAGATAGTCGTGATCGAAACCTGAGGGATGTTCGTTCATGTCTGGCTCGAAAGTTTGAGTTTGGCCGCGCCGCGCTTGAGGTCGTCCTCGACGGTGGCGATCAGCTTGAGCGCCTCGGCGCGGGCGCCGTGCGGGTCGCGCGCGGCGATGCGCTCGTAAATGGTCCGATGATAGGGAAAGCTGGCGTGGCCGAAGTCGCGCACGCCGAGCGGATGCTCCCAGAAGCGGTGGAACAATTCGTGCATGGCGGCAATGATCTGCTCGAACAGCGGGTTGCCGGACACCCTGTAGATCGCCTGGTGGAACTCCCAGTCCTCTTCCGAAGACATGCCTTCGCGCGTGCGGAACGCCTGCTCCATGATGTCGAGCTTGCGCTCGATTTCGGCGATATCGGTCTGGCTCGCGCGTTCGGCGCAAAGGGCGGCGGCTTCCGCCTCCAGCGCGCGGCGGACTTCAAGCGTCCGCATCAGGCTGGTGAAGTCGTTGCCGCCCGCAAGCGTCAGCGGCAGATGCAACATGTCGGGCGAAACGGCTGCCTTGAGATAGGTGCCGCTGCCTTGCCGGCGCTCGACCAACCCGAGCCCTTCCCAGCGCGTCAGCGCCTCGCGCACCGTGTTGCGGCTGACCTTCAGCCGCTCGGCCAGAATGCGTTCCGTTGGCAGCCGCTCGCCCGGCTGGAGGGCTTCGGCACGAACAAAGCCTACCAACGCCTTCAGCACGGCGTCGTCACGCGCCGTCGTCTGAATAGGTGGCAGGCTGTTTTGATCCATGCGCGTTCCAAGTGGTCCAATGGTCCAACCAATTTCTGCACAGATGGTACCTCCTGTCAACGGGATGTCAGGAGCCTGACGCCGTAAAAGCTCGCAATGCATGCCAAGCATGCGTTTGCGGCGGGTCGCCAGGCCAGCCTCGACCCTGCTACGCCACAGCGGGCGGCCCGAACCATGTGGTCAGCGCATCGGCCAGTCCCTGTTGGCTTCCGGAACCAACCCATGCCACGTACCCGTCCGGGCGGATCAGCACCGCGTCGGGCCCGGCGACGGCCCCGAGAACTGGCAGCTCCCAGTCGCCGTCGTACACGGCGTCGACCTGCTGGACCCGATCCGCCCACGGCTTGATGTCCAGCCTGCCGGGCGTGCCGAGGTTGATCAGCACCGGCCGGGCATGGTGCAGCAAGGTAAACAGCCGCACCGGCCCGCTGCCGGTGAGCAGATCGAGATCGGGCATTCGCCGCCCAAGCAACGGATGCCGCTCGCCCAAGTCGTAACGAACGTCCAGGCCGGACATTTCGGCCGCGATGCGTTTGCGAGGCTCGGCCATGCCGAGCAGTTCGGCAATGGTGTCGCCCAGAGCCTTGGTGCGGTCATCCATGCGCCGAAGCGCGACCTGTGCCATCGTGTTGCGCAACACGCGGGCGGCGACCGGATGACGCTCGACTTGATAGCTGTCGAGCAGGTTGTCGGGTGATGTCCGCTTGACGACCTGGGCCAGTTTCCATCCCAGGTTGACCGCGTCTTGCACACCGATATTGAGCCCCTGCCCGCCCATCGGAGGATGGACATGCGCCGCGTCGCCGGCCAGCAGGACGCGCCCGACGCGGTAAGCGGCAGCCTGACGCGTCATATCGGTGAACCGCGACATCCAGGTCGGATTGTGGACGCCGAAATCGGTGCCATAGATAACGGTGAGCGCCTCGCGGAGATCGTCCAATGTCGGTTCACCACCGATGATCAGTTGTCTCTCGGTCAGCACGACACCGACCCTATCGCTTTCCTCGATCTTGCCTATCGCATGGGTTCCTTGGCCGTCGCTGCGAAAGCCCAATGGCGGTTCTTCCGACATCTCGACCTCGGCGATCATCCAGCTCATCGTCGGATCCCATCCGGCGAACTCGATGCCCGCCGCCTTGCGGATCGTGCTGCGTCCTCCGTCGCATCCGACGAGGTACTGCGCCTTCATCCGTTGGCCATCGGCAAGCCCCACATCCACGCCACTGTCGTCCTGCATGAAATCCGTGACTTCCTGTCCGCGATGGATCGGCACCCCCAACTCGCTGATCCAGTCGGCCAATATCCGCTCGATCTGGTTTTGCCGCAGCGCCAGCAGATAGTTGTGCCGGCTGGGAAAATCGCTGATGTCCAAACGGATCATGTGGAAGCCGACGGTCGGGAAGCATCGCCCCTGGGAGAGAAACCGGTCCGCGATCCCGCGCTGGTCGAGCACCTCGATTGTGCGTGCGTGCAGGCCACCCGCGCGCAAGCCAATCAGTTGCTGGGTCGGGCGCCGCTCGACAATGCCGACATCGATGCCCGCCAATGCGAGTTCGCCTGCCAGCATCAATCCTGTCGGGCCGCCCCCGGCGACAATCACCGCATGATTTCGCGATCCATCTTTCGGTGCACGCATTCCCGTCACTCCGCTCCCATTGGCCAGGGCCGCGGTTTTACGGGAGGAACCCAGGCTTGAAGCAAGCCCCCTGGGCGCCATATGTATGAAGTGAGGAGCGATGCTCCCTGCCGAATGGCAAGAGAGCGTGGGGCGCAGCTCTTCTCATCGTCGCTCGCCTCTACAGTCCAAAAGCGCTGTCGATATCTCGTGCGCAAAAAGCCCGTGATTTCCGGAGCTTGGCGCAGAATCCTGATGCTATTTTGAAAGGGGGCCGGTCGGCGTTTGGCAGCGGTACGAGGAGGCCACTATGTGCCAGCGCCGGCCGGCCGACCCCACGGACCCAGGAGATGCGGCGGACCTGAGCATCATGGGGTATTTTTTGATCGACCCGGCTGTCTGTCCTCGTGCCGGCGTCGCTCTGTCTGTGGCCGCACATTTGCGCAAGAGCTTATGAAAATCAACAGTTTCTTAACCAAGCCTCGCGAATCGCTTGGATTAAGGTAAATGGGTAACCTTGCCGGATTGACGGATACTCTTATTCGGTCCGTCAGGCAGCCTTGGCCACGACGCGGTTACGGCCACCGCTCTTGGCCTCATAGAGCGCCAGATCGGCGCGTTTCATCAACGCCGCCACCGTATCCACCCCCTTCAGCACCGACGAGACGCCGACGCTGACGGTGACCTCGATGGCCTTGCCGTCGGGCCCGATGGCGAACGGCATCTGGGCAATTTCGGCGCGGATGCGTTCGGCCACCTTTTCGGCGATCGCTCCATCGGTATCAGGCATGACCACGACGAACTCCTCGCCGCCGAACCGGCAGGCCAGATCGATGCCGCGCACGTTCTTGCGCAGCCGCCGCGCGAATTCCCGCAGCACCTCGTCGCCGCCGTCATGGCCATGCGTATCGTTGATCGACTTGAAGCGGTCGAGGTCGGTGATCATCACGGACAGCGGCCGTCGGCGCGCCACGGCGCGGTCGAATAGCGTCTGGAGATGGCTGTCGAGATAGCGGCGGTTGTGCAGCCCGGTCAGCCCGTCGGTCACCGCCATTTCGATCGTCTGCGTCACGCTGGCGCGCAATTGGTCGTTGTAGCGCTTGCGGCGCACCTGGGTGCGCAACCGCGCCGTCAGTTCCTGCTGGTCGATCGGCCGCATCAGATAGTCGTTGATGCCGAGCTCGAGGCCACGGATGATGCGCTCCTCCTCGCCCTCCTCCGCCAGCAGGATGATCGGCAGGAAGCGGGTGCGATCGAGCGAGCGCAGTTGCGAGCAGAGCCGAAGCGGATCGAAATTGGCGAAGCTCGTCGAGATCATCACGCATTCATAGGGGGTCTCCGCCGCCTGGAAGAAGCCGGCATGCGGATCGCTGGCGACATCCAGGTCAGCACAGTCGCGCAGCATCTTCTGGACGCGCTCGATCGACGATTTGCGCTCGTCGATCAGAAGCACTTTCGGCGTCGTGTCCTCGGAGGCGAAATTACGGCTGAGCAACTCTTCGATGCCGATGTTGCGCGTGGTCGAGGCGCGCAGCCGCAACTCGTCGGTCAGCGATTTCAGCCTGACGAGGCTTTTGACACGCGTCATCAGTTGCAGGTCGTTGACGGGTTTGGTCAGGAAATCGTCGGCGCCGGCCTCAAGCCCGCGCACCCTGTCGGAAACCTGGTCGAGTGCGGTGATCATTACCACTGGAATATGCGACGTCGCCGGATCGCTCTTCAGGCGGCGGCAGACCTCGAAGCCGTCCATGTCCGGCATCATGACGTCGAGCAGCACGACATCGACCTTGCCGTTCTCGCAGGTCTCGATTGCATCCGGGCCGTTGGTAGCGGTCAACACCTCGAAATATTCGGCCAGCAGCCGAACCTCCAGCAACCTCACATTGGCAGGGATGTCGTCGACGACGAGGATCCGAGCGGTCATTTCACAAGGCTCCGGCTTTGGCGGCAAGGCGCATCAGGAATCACCTAGGTAGGACTTGATGGTTTCGATGAAGCGCGGCACCGAGATCGGCTTGGAGATGTAAGCTTCGCAGCCGCCCTGGCGAATGCGCTCCTCGTCGCCCTTCATCGCGAAGGCGGTGACGGCGATGACCGGGATGACGTGCAGGTCGTCATCTTCCTTCAGCCATTTCGTCACCTCCAGCCCCGACACTTCAGGCAACTGGATATCCATCAAAATGAGATCCGGCCGGTGCTGACGCGCCAGATCGAGCGCTTCCAGACCGTTGCGGGTGCGAACTGTCTCGTAACCGCTTGCTTCGATGAGGTCCCGAAAGAGCTTCATGTTGAGCTCATTGTCCTCGACGATCATGACCTTCTTAGGCATCGATATCCCGTCCCGGCCGCTGTTCCGATCGAAGGCAGCCGTTATGCGCCCTTCCGGAACGCACCAAACCCTGGTCGACTCTACGGCAATATGATTGACGAAACGGAAACCTGCGGCGAGAAAAGCTGCTCCGCTTCCACCTCGGGCCCCGCACTGAAGAGGTAGTGACTTGCCGCAAGCGACGCTTGCCATTACTGCGGAAGAGACTCACATTCCGCATACCCTGAAAGGTAATGATGGCAAACGCAGCGTCAATGCGCGAAGAGGCCGAAACCATTGCCGTGAAGGCTCTGGCCTTCGTCGCCTCGGATCCCGAACTGCTGCCTCGCTTCCTGGCGATCACCGGCATCGAGGCGCATTCGATCCGCAAAGCCGCCGGCGAGCCGGGATTTCTGGCCGGTGTGCTGCAGTTCATTCTCGCCCACGAACCCACATTGCTGCGTTTTTCCGAGGAAACCGGCACGCCACCGGCTTCCGTCGGCAAGGCATTGCGCGCGCTGCCGCTGGGCGACGACAATCACGAGCATTCGATATGAGCGACAATCTCAAGACGGTGCCGCCGATCGCCAGGCCGCTCGAAGTTTGACGCTTGTCGCCCGAACGGATGAACGACATGATAAAACGAAGGCTTGAACGCGACGCCTCACTTCATCCGAACGCGACGCGCTTTGGTGAGCCGAGTGGTTACGGTGTCGGATCCGCCTGGTCCATGTCGTCGCCGCTGTCGCCGTCGTCGATGCTGTCGTCTTCAACAGGATCGGCCGGCTTCAGCATAACGCCATTGACAATGACCGAACCGTCCGGCTTGGCGTTGATGGCCCATTCCATGCGGCCGTCCGTCAAGGTCTTGCCGAACCCTTTCACCATCAGGGCCACAGGCACGTACTGCGCCACCTCCGGTTCCGATTTCGCCGCCTCCTGCAGGCTCTCGACGATCTTGTCGAAGCCGGCCACGTCCACCGTCACATTGGCTTCCGGCTTCTCGCCAGGAAACGTCATTTCGCCTTCCAAGGCGATTTCGGTATCCTTGTTCTTGATGGTGCTATGGCCAATGACGACCTTCGGCGTCTTGGCCATGAAGTCGGCTTTGAGCTGCTCCCCGAATTCGGCCGAAAGAGGCGGATTCTTATTGAGATCAAAGGCCTCGATTGCCTTCTTCGCCATGCTGTCGAGATCGATATTGGCGCCGCCGAAGTTCAGGTCGATATCGGTCGGCAGCAGCGCCATGCTCCAGCTCGGCAGAAGCTGCTGCGGCACGGTCAACCCAGACGCCTTGATCCCGTAGCCGAGCGTACCGCTCTGGGCGACGCCTTCCATTCCGAAGGCGGTGCTGAGCTGCGCCGCGCCGAACGTGCCGACCGGGCTCTCGACCGCGAAATCCTTGAACCCGTATGTCCCGTCGATGCGCTCCCACACGGGAAGTGCGGCGAGCAGAAGCGATTTGAGCTGCGCCTGGTTGGCTTTCAGCGTGGCTTCGTTCTCATTGGCGACGGCAAATGCCAGGAGATCAAGCAGCGGCTTGGTCTGCACGCCCTTGCCTTTGGCCTCCACAGACAGTTCTGGTGATTTGACGGTGACCGGGAATTTCAGTCCGCTTTCAGGATCGTCGAACTTGATCGCCTCGACAAAGTTCGACACTTTTTGCGACATCGTGAAATCGACGCCGCCATTGGTAGCCTTGGTGGCGGCCATGGTCGCGGTGCCGGCGTCGGCGCTGATTTCCATGTGCTGCTTGGCATCTTGCGAGGCCATCGTCATGCCCGCCATCGAACTGGTGCCGCTGGTAAAGGCCGCCAGATTGGGGTCGTAGACACCGGAACCCTTGCCGTCCTTGATCGAAAATTGCGTGCTTTGCAGCCCCTGCGGCCCGTTGAACGCGAAGGACGCGCTTTGCGAAAGATCCATCGAGACATCCCAGGTCCCGTCGCTGCGCGGCTTGACCAGCAGGGCGTAGGGCGCAAAGTCGAATTTCAACAGCTTCTGGTCGGGCAAGGTGCTGGCGAGCGCCTTGAAATCGAACACGATCTTGTAGGCGCCGCCTTCGACCGAAACCTTCAGAATGCCCTTGTCGAGTGCCTGTTTGCCGACATAGCGGGACAGGTCCTCGGATAGTTGCTTGGCACCCTGGCTGTCGACGCTCTGGCCGAAAGCGGGCGCGCTGAGCAGAAGCGCGGTGAAGGCGATTGGCAACATCCGGTTCACGTAGAATTCTCCGTTTGGTCGAAAAGGCAAAATCGTATCCTGCCTCTGGTAGGGAAAGACCGTCGCAACTGCAAGACGGCGAAGTTCAGGCGCTCGGCTCCAGCACCAGCCGCATCAACGGCCGGCCCGCCTTGCGTTCCAGGAGCCGCTCAAACCCGGCCTTCTCGAACACGCGCGACGAGCCCACGAACAGCCCGATGGAGCGTGAATCCTTCGACAGGTCTATCGGGCAGGCTTCGACCATTCGCGCGCCGTTCCTGCGGGCGAAATCGATGCCGCCTTCGACCAGGCGATGGCTGATGCCCCGGCCCCGCGCCTTGGCGCGGATGAAGAAACAGGAAATCGCCCAGACGCCTGGATCCGATGCATCCGCGGGATCGACCGGAGCCGAGCCCCGGCCCCGGTTGTTCCATTCGGGCACGTCGGCGCGCGGCCCGATCTGCATCCAGCCGATTGCCTTGCCGTCCTCGAACGCCAGCATGCCCGGTGGCGGGCCTGCTTCGATGCGCGCCCGGATGTGGTCCTTGTTGCGTTCGCGGCTGCTTTCGCGACGGACCGCCGGCGCCAGCCGGAAATGCGTGCACCAGCAGCCGTAGCAGGCGCCCTGCTTGCCGAAGAGATCTTCGAATTCAGGCCAGAGCTCAGGCGTCAGCGGCACTATGGTCGTGCTCATGCGTTCTCCCCAGGCCAAGCTTGTCCCTGGCCTTGCACTGTCGTACCATTGCATTTGTTCTCTTTATGTTCGCAGCGATGGCGGCTCCTGTCAATAATCCTGATCACGGTTTCTGCCGCGACTGCCTGGCCTTTCAGCGCAGCGATGCCAGGCGCTGCGAGCGATGCGGCAGCCCCAGGCTTGCCCGTCATCCCGAACTGTACCGGCTGCATCTGGCCCATATCGACTGCGACGCTTTCTATGCGGCGATCGAAAAACGCGACAACCCGGCACTGAAGGACAAGCCGCTGATCATCGGCGGCGGCAAGCGCGGCGTCGTCTCCACCGCCTGCTACATCGCCCGGATAAGGGGCGTACGTTCCGCCATGCCCATGTTCAAGGCGCTCGAGGCTTGCCCCGAAGCGGTGGTTGTCCCGCCCAACATGGAAAAATACGTGGCCGTCGGGCGCGAGGTGCGCGCCATGATGCAGGCGCTGACGCCGCTGGTCGAGCCGCTCTCGATCGACGAGGCGTTTCTCGACCTTGCCGGAACCGAACGGCTGCACGGCCTGCCGCCGGCGGTGGTGCTGGCCCGTTTCGCGCTGGCCGTCGAGAAGGAGATCGGCATCACCGTTTCGTCAGGTCTGTCCTACTGCAAGTTCCTTGCCAAGGTGGCGTCGGATTTCCGCAAACCGCGCGGCTTCTCGGTCATCGGCGAAGCGGAAGCCGTGGGCTTCCTGGCCACGCAGCCGGTGAACATGATCTGGGGTGTCGGCAAGGCATTCAGCGCCACGCTCGAACAGGATGGCATCCGCACCATCGGCCAGCTCCAGAAGATGGACCGCGGCGACCTCATGCGCCGCTATGGCGTGATGGGCGACCGGCTCTATCGGCTCTCGCGCGGCGAGGATGTCCGCCGCGTCGATCCCGACCAGGACGCCAAGAGCGTATCAGCCGAAACCACTTTCGATACCGATATCGCTTCGCTGGACGAGCTGGTCTCGGTGCTGCGAGGCCTTTCGGAAAAGGTCTCGGCGCGGCTGAAAAAGTCAGGCATCGCCGGGCGCACGGTGGTGCTCAAGCTGAAGACGCAGGATTTCAAGATCCGCACTCGCAACCGCCAGCTCGGCGACCCGACCCGGCTTGCCGACCGCATCTTTTCGACTGGCGTCGAGCTGCTGCGCAAGGAAACCGACGGCACCAAATACCGGCTGCTCGGCATCGGCGTCAGCGATCTTTCCGCCGATGACAAGGCCGATCCGCCCGATCTGGTCGATGTCCAGTCGCGCAAGCGGGCCATGGCGGAAGGCGCCATCGACGCGCTGCGCGACAAGTTCGGCCGCAAGGCGGTGGAAACCGGCTATACGTTCGGCAAGGGCCGGGACACCCACCCGCCAGAGCCGCTGGAAGACTAAGCTTAAACGGGCTGCTGAAGAAGGCCGCAGTGTGGCAAAGCGCGTCACAACGCTACCGCCGCCCGCTAAGTTCGGGTTAGGTCTATCCTGCTCGTCACCATGCTCTTGCCGGTTTTCGGATCAGTGTCGATGACCGTCAGCCGCATGCCGTTCTCGCCTCGTTTCTCGACTTTCATCTGCGCCTTTCGGTCACCATTGACCTCCTTGGCCCAACGGATGCCGAGATTGATCGCGTTGCCCGAACGGGTGCCGTTCAATTGCGCAGGCCCGGTACGAGACCCGATATAAGTGCCGCTATATTTCGCTCCGGCAGTCCTCAGGTCCGCGCTGATGGCGCGCGTCACCACGATAAGCCCTCGGCAATTGCCATCGAGCGACAATGAGGTCGATGTCGCGTTTGACCTGAACGTGCAGGACACATTCACCGTCGGCGCGTCGGTGGTCACCTTGACGATGCCCTTGCCGGTGAAATTGCCCTTGAACGACTGGAGAAATCTGGACTCGTCGGCATGTGCCGCGCCTGCCGTGACCAACAGAGAGCCAGCAAGCGCAAATTGCGCAAATGATCTCATCGAAGTTCTCCTATCGACTTTGAAAGGCACCTGCAAAGCACTTCCGATATTCGGAACTCAACGCTACCTACCGTGCCAGGTTCCGCCTTCAACATGACTGTTTTGCAACATCCGGCTGGCCCAGAAGAATGCGGCTGCTAGTGGTTGCGGCAAAAGCCACGGCCTGCGACATAGCGGAAATGGCACCCACACCTTCCATCCCCAAGGCAGCGTTCTGGATGGCGCTATCGATCGCCTCGTTCCTGGCGATGTCGGTCGCGGGCCGCGCCACCACGGCCGAGCTCAACGTTTTCCAGGTGCTGGAGCTGCGCTCGGTGATCGGCTTTTTCATCCTGCTGCCGCTGGTCATGCAAAATGGCGGCTTTGCCGCCATGCGCACTGGGCGCCCCCTCGCCCATGTCACGCGCAACGTGGTTCACTATACCGGCCAGGCGGCGTGGCTCTACGCTCTGACGCTGATCCCTTTGGCGGTACTGATCTCGATCGAATTCACGACGCCGATCTGGACGGCGATCCTTGCGGTCACCTTTCTCGGCGAAAGGCTCACCCGGCCGAAGCTCGGGGCCGTGGCGCTCGGGCTGATCGGTGTTGTGATCATCGTGCGCCCAGGCGTCGGCTCGGTCGATCCGGGACATCTGGTCGTGCTGGGCGCGGCTATGTGCTTCGGCATCTCGCTGGTCCTGGTCAAGTCGCTGACGCGGACCGACAGCGTTGTGCGAATCATCTTCTGGATGTTGATCATCCAGTCGGTGCTCGGCCTGATCCCGGCGCTCTACGAATGGCGTAACCCATCGCTCGAGCTGTGGCCGTGGATTCTGCTGATCGCCTTCACCGGCATGTCCTCGCATTTCTGCATGGCGTGGGCGCTGAGCTACGCCGATGCCACCGTCATTTCGCCGATGGATTTCCTGCGCGTGCCGCTGTCGGCATTGATCGGCTGGCTGCTCTACCAGGAGCAGATCGATGCCTTCACCGCAGGCGGGGCATTGCTGATCCTGATGGGCAATATGCTCAACCTGCAGCGCAGGCAGCCAAAGCCGGCGCAAGCGGCGGCATCGTAGCCCGCCCAAAAGTCCCCTCAAGCCATCCCTCAGTCACTACTGTCGGGTATGTTGAGGACATGCCCGCATGCCTTGCAGTGAACGGCGTCCGGCTCATGCCGTTGCAGGCCGCATTGCGGACAGGGAAAGAACACCTTTGCCGGTCGAAAGATCGCCTGCGCCAGCCTGACGAACAGCGATATGCCGATGATCATGGTCACGATCGCCGTCAGTTTCCCCGCCATTCCCGGCAGCACGATGTCGCCGAACCCGGTCGTGGTCACCGTCGCGACGGTGAAGTAAAGCGCGTCGATGTAGCTTTCCAGCCCCGCTCCGCTGCGGAAGAAGAAAGTGTAGACGAAACCGGTGATGACGAAGAGAAAGGTCAAAAGATTGATGACCGCGTGGCTCGCCTCGCGCCAGGGCCTCAGACCACGCATCTCGAAATGCCGCCAGATCGAACCGCTGCGCGACAGCGACCACAGCCGCAGGATGCGCAGAAAGCCGAGATTGGCGAGCGCTGTCGGCATCAGCAGCGTCAAAAGGATGAAAATATCCACCCAGGACGTCGGCTGTTTCATCAGTCGCAGCATGTCGTTCGAGGCAAGCAGCCTGGCTACCAGGTCGGCCGCCACAAGCGCCGCCACCGCATAGTCGAGCCACAGGAACGAGGCCGTTTCCTGGACGAGGGGCGTGGCGATGAAGAAGCCGATGATGGCGAGGTCGATAATGACCGCCACCAGTTGGAAGCGGAACGCCGCCGGCGTGCGGCCGTGGTAGAGCTTGCGCAACGTGTCGCGCAGCCGCGCCATTGTGGAACGGTCCGGCGATCCGCCGCTGTCTTTCGTTTTCATGGCAATTGCGGTGACTTGAGCGGCGGATGCCGCCCGGCGGATTGCCACCAGTCCCCGGAAGTGGCGATCACACCAGCTCCACTTCGACCACGCCTGGCACGGCGCGCATCGCCGAGGCGATTTGCGGCGAGACGCGGTACCCCCCCTGCAGGGCAATCTCCACCTCGCCCTGCGCTTCTTCCTTGATGACGATGATGCTCACCTGACTTTCACCACGCTGGGTAAGCTGTGACTGAATGATCGAGGCTGGCGCATCGTTTCTGACGAAGATGCGCAGCGCCTTCTGGATGCGGCTGGCCTCGTCCTCGAGCGACTGCACGGTCTGGATGCGCAGGTTGACGCCCTCCGGCCTGTCCTCCGCCGCCACGGTGATGACCACGGAGCGGCCCGGCTCCAGCATGTCGCGATACTGCGCCAATCCTTCGGAAAACAGCACCGCCTCATACTGGCCGGACGTGTCCGAGAACTGCACCACGCCCATCTTGTTGCCGGTCCGCGTCTTGCGCTCTTGCTTGGTGGTCACGGTGCCGGCGAGGCGCCCTGCTGTGGCACCGCGCTTGACCGCGGCCGAAAACTCCGCCCAGTTCTGCACCCGCATCTTCTGCAGCGCCGCCTTGTACTCGTCCAGCGGATGGGCGGAGAGATAGAAACCAACCACCTGGAATTCGCGGTGCAGGCGGTCGGCGGCGAGCCACGGTTCGGTCACCGGCAGGTTGAGCGCCTGCGACTGCGCCCCCAGGGATGCGCCGAAGATGTCGGCCTGGCCTGAGACGGCGTTCTGCTGCGCCAGCGACGCCAGCCCCATCATCCGCTCGACGCCAGCCATCATCGCGGCGCGGTCATGGCCGAAACAGTCCAGCGCACCGGCCATGATCAGGCTTTCGAAGACGCGCTTGCCGACAATTTTCGGGTCGACCCTTTCGCAGAAATCGGCCAGGCTCTTGAACGGCTTTTCGCCGCGCATGGCGACGATATGCTCGACCGCCGCGTCGCCGACGCCCTTGAGCGCGGCCATCGAATAGTAGATGCGGTTCTCCCCGACCTCGAAGGGACGAAAGCTTGATATCACCGACGGCGCCACCACCTCGATGCCGAGGCGCAGCGCATCCTGGCGGAAATCGGCGAGCTTGTCGGTGTTTCCCATGTCGAGCGTCATCGACGCCGCCAGGAATTCGACCGGATAATGCGCCTTGAGATAGGCGGTCTGGTAGGAGACGACGGCGTAGGCGGCCGCGTGCGATTTGTTGAAACCGTAGTCGGCGAACTTTGCCAGCAGGTCGAAGATGAAGTCGGCCTGCGGCTTGGCGACGCCGCGTTCGACCGCGCCCGAGACGAAGCGCTCACGCTGCTTGTCCATCTCGGCGCGGATCTTCTTGCCCATGGCGCGGCGCAGAAGGTCGGCTTCGCCGAGCGAATAGCCAGACAGCTCCTGCGCGATCTGCATGACCTGTTCCTGGTAGACGATGACGCCTTGCGTTTCCTTCACCAGATGGTCGATCTTGGGATGGATCGAGGCCATCTCCTCCTCGCCATGCTTCCTGGCGTTGTAGGTCGGGATGTTCTCCATCGGCCCCGGCCGGTAGAGCGCGACCAGCGCGATGATGTCCTCGATGCAGTCGGGCCGCATGCCGATCAGCGCCTTGCGCATGCCGGCACTTTCCACCTGAAACACGCCGACCACTTCGCCGCGCGACAGCATGGCATAGGTTTCGGGATCGTCGAGCGGGATCGTCGCCAGGTCGATGTCGATGCCGCGGCGGCGAATCAGCTTCACCGCCGTCTCCAGCACGGTCAGCGTCTTCAGGCCGAGAAAGTCGAACTTCACCAGCCCGGCCTGTTCGACATATTTCATGTTGAACTGGGTGACCGGCATGTCCGAACGAGGATCGCGGTACATCGGCACCAGTTCCGACAGCGGCCGGTCCCCGATGACGATGCCGGCGGCGTGCGTCGACGCGTGGCGATAAAGGCCTTCCAGCTTCTGTGCCATGTCGAGCAGCGTCTGGACGATCGGCTCCTTTTCGGCCTCCTCGGCAAAACGCGGCTCGTTGGCGATGGCGTCCGCCAGTTTCACCGGATTGGCCGGGTTCTGCGGCACCATCTTGGACAGCTTGTCGACCTGGCCGTAAGGCATCTGCAGCACGCGGCCGACATCGCGCAGCACCGCGCGGGCTTGCAGCGTTCCAAAGGTGATGATCTGGCCGACCTGGTCACGTCCATATTTCTGCTGGACATAGCGGATCACCTCTTCGCGGCGGTCCTGGCAGAAGTCGATGTCGAAATCGGGCATCGACACGCGGTCCGGATTGAGGAAGCGCTCGAACAGCAGCGAGAAACGCAGCGGATCGATGTCGGTGATGGTGGTGGAATAGGCGACCAGCGATCCCGCACCCGAGCCGCGCCCCGGCCCGACTGGAATGCCTTGCGACTTGGCCCATTTGATGAAGTCGGCAACGATCAGGAAGTAGCCCGGGAATTTCATCTTCTCGATGATGCCGAGCTCGAACTCGAGCCTCTCGCGGTATTGCTCGACCGTATAGCCTGGCGTCGGTCCGTGCGCGGCAAGCCGGGCCTCCAGCCCTTCGCGCGCCTGGCGGGCGAGTTCGGCGGCCTCGGCCTTCTCGGCTGCGTCCTTGTCGGACGCGTCGCCGCCAGTGAAGCGCGGCAGGATCGGGCTGCGGGTTTTCGGATAATAGGAGCAGCGCAACGCGATCTCGACCGTGTTGTCGATCGCTTCAGGCAGGTCGGCGAACAACGCCGCCATCTCAGCCTGGCTACGCAGGAAATTGTCCGGCGAAAGCCGGCGGCGATTGTCCACGGCGACGACCGAGCCCTCCGCTATGGCGATCAGCGCATCATGCGCCTCATAATCGTCGCGCGACGAGAAGAACGCCTCGTTGGTGGCGACGAGCGGCAATTCGTGGGCATAGGCGAGATCGATCGTGGAATGTTCGATCAGCCGGTCGTAGCCGGAAACGCGTTCCAGTTCGACATAGAGCCGGTCGCCGAACAGGGCTTTCAGGGTCGACAGCCGGGTCTCCGCGAGATCGCGTCGATCCTCCTTCAGAGCCGCGCCGATAGGACCGCGGGGACCGCCGCTGAGGCAGATCAGCCCGTCGGCGTGGCCCTCCAGCATCTCGCTGGTCAGATGCACCGCCTCGCCGGGTGGCGTTTCCAGATAGACGCGGCTCACCAGCCTGACCAGATTGGAATAGCCGGCTTCGGTCGCCGCGATAAGCACGACTGGCCGCATCTCGGGCCCTTGCCGGCGGCGGTCGCGCTGGCCGTCGACGTTCTCGCCGGAAAAGGCGAGCGCGATCTGGCAGCCGATGATCGGCTGGATGCCGTCCTTCACCGCCTTCTGGGCAAATTCGAGCGCGCCGAACAGATTGTTGGTGTCGGTGACCGCGATAGCCGGACACTCGTCCTTGACCGCATGGCCGACGATCTTGCCGAGTTGGAGCGCGCCTTCCAGCAGCGAATAGGCCGAGTGGACGCGAAGATGCACGAAAGGACGCGCCGGCGCTTCGGGCGCCGCCGCCTTCACGGCCGCTTCGCGCAGCAAGGGGTCGCGTGGAAGTCTGTCATCCGCCATGGTTTTTCGCGTTTCCCGAAGGACTTGAGTCGATCAAGATGTATTGTCCGGCACCGGGCGATGCCAGTCCAGCACAAACGACCATCGGCCACAGGCTTCCGCCCGCGCCCGCTTCAGGCAAATTCCATGATCACCGCATCGACGGCCAGGCTGTCGCCCGGCTTGACGTTGAGTTTCGCCACCACGAGATCGCGCTCGGCGCGCAGCACGTTCTCCATCTTCATCGCCTCGACGACGGCCAGAGTCTCGCCGGCCTTGACCTCCTGGCCTTCGGCGACGGAGATCGACACGACGAGGCCGGGCATGGGACATAGCAGTAGGTTGGACGTGTCGGGCGCCAGCTTTTCCGGCATCAGCTTTTCCAGCGCGGCAATGCGCGGCAGCATGGCGCGCGCCGTCACGGAAAGCCCTTTCCAGGCGATGCGAAGGCCGTTTGGCGCCGGGCGCAGTTGCGCCACCATTTCGCGGCCACCGACGCTGCCGCGCCAGACCAGTTCGCCCGGCCGCCAGGCCGACGAAACCGTCAGCGGCTTGCCGCCCTCGATGGACAAGTCGACCTCCATCGGAATGGAGATCATGCCCTCCAGGATGGACGCGGACAGATAGTCCTTGCCGATCTTCACCACCCAGTCTCGCTTGAGTGCTCCCGAATGCGGCGCCAAGCGCCCGCCCAGCCGGTCGAGCCGGTCGCGGCGCAGCAATTCGACCAAGGTGGCGACCGCCGCCAACACGGCCTTGTCGTCTTGATCGGGCAGGATCGGCCCAAAGCCGTCGGGATATTCCTCCGCGATGAATCCGGTCGAAATCCGCCCTTCCCGCCAGCGCGGATGCTGCATGAGCGCCGCCAGGAACGGGATGTTGTGCTCGATGCCGTCGACGACAAAACTGTCCAGCGCTTCGGACATCGCGTCGATTGCCTCCAGCCGGGTCGGCGCCCAGGTGCACAGCTTGGCGATCATCGGATCGTAGAACATCGAAATCTCCGATCCTTCGGTGACGCCGGTGTCGTTGCGGATGACGACGTCGCCGACTTGCCCTTCCTGTGGCGGGCGATAGCGCGTCAGCCGGCCAATCGACGGCAGGAAGTTGCGATAGGGATCCTCGGCATAGAGCCGGCTCTCCACCGCCCAGCCATTCAGTTTCACGTCGCTTTGCTTCAAGGCGAGCTTCTCGCCGGCGGCCACACGGATCATCTGCTCGACCAGATCGATACCGGTGACAAGCTCCGTCACCGGATGCTCGACCTGCAATCGTGTATTCATTTCAAGGAAATAGAAGTTTTTCTCAGCGTCGACTATGAATTCCACCGTGCCGGCGCTCTGGTAGTCGACAGCCCTGGCCAGCGCTATCGACTGCTCGCCCATGGCCTTGCGTGTCCTGGCATCGAGAAAAGGGGATGGCGCCTCCTCGGCTACCTTCTGGTTGCGGCGCTGGATCGAGCATTCGCGCTCGCCGAGATAGAGCGCGTTGCCATGCGCGTCGGCCAGCACTTGGATCTCTATATGGCGTGGATCGACGATGAACTTCTCGATGAACACGCGGTCATCCCCGAACGAGCTCTTGGCCTCCGAGCGCGCCCGGTCGAAGCCGTCGCGCACTTCCGATCGGTTCCAGGCGATGCGCATGCCCTTGCCGCCGCCGCCGGCCGAGGCCTTGATCATCACTGGATAGCCGATCTCTCCGGCGATCTTCTGAGCATGGTCGGCGTTCTCGATGACGCCGAGCCAGCCGGGAACTGTCGAAACATTGGCGGCGTTGGCGAATTTCTTCGATTCGATCTTGTCGCCCATGGCCTTGATGGCCCTCGGCTTCGGCCCGATGAAGACGATGCCTTCCTTCTCCAGCGCCTCGCAGAAGGATGCGCGCTCGGACAGGAAGCCATAGCCGGGATGCACGGCCTGAGCGCCGGTCGCCTTGCACGCCGCGATGATTTTCTCAGGCACGAGATAGCTCTGCGCGGCTGGCGACGGTCCGATATGCACCGCCTCGTCGGCCATCTCGACATGCACGGCATCGCGATCGGCGTCGGAATAGACAGCGACCGTGGCGATGCCCATCCTGCGCGCGGTCTTGATGACGCGGCAGGCGATCTCGCCACGGTTGGCGATCAGGATTTTGGTGAACATGCGGGCAATTCCCCTCCGGCGGACGGTCCAGTTCTATGGATTATGTCACTATGTCTCAAGTACCGTGTGTTTAGCGCAAAAGTCCGCGCTCAAGGGGTGTGCTATCTGCGTCAAGAAAGCCGATATTTCGTCTCATCTAACAGTTGATGGGCCGGCCAAAACCTGAAAGCCTGAGCGCAAAATTGCGTTGGAGGATTGCCAGATGAAAACCCGCGCCGCCGTGGCCGTTGCTGCCGGAAAGCCGCTTGAGATCATGGAGGTCGACCTTGACGGTCCGCG
>NZ_JAIUID010000020.1:0-72758 GCF_020165435.1 Mesorhizobium sp. BR1-1-2 | reverse complement strand
ACAAGGACGGCACCATGATGCTGCTCGGCGACGCCAAGAAGATGACCGAGGAAATCGTCAAGGCCATGGATCACTGAGATTGATACGCCCGGCACGGCGATGAAGCGGGAAGGGCTCCAGCACTCCAAGCCTGCTCATTCCAACGCGGCGCAGTCTGCCTTTGCGGCTAAGATATCTTCCTCGGCCGAAGCGGCCCTCCGCTACGATCGTCACGGTCGAAGGGCGTGGGCTCTTGACACCTATACCGCACAGCCTTCTGGTCTGGCGCAGCTTCCGGGGAACCGCCGGATCCGGGATCGTATGTCAGGCAGACCGCTCTGCGGACTAGGCCGACAGCCGGATTCGGCATGTGCAAACCGGCGTCCATTGTGCTCACGGGTCAAGTGCGACAGGTACGTTCAATGAACCCAAAGCTTACAGACTTACACTCACTCTTGCCGTCCATGGCCGATGCCGGACTGGCGAGCCGCGAGGCTACGCGGGGCCTTTTCGGTGAGAGCACGGCCTCGCGAGCCTCCGACCTGCACCGCCTGATCGAAGCGCAGATCGTCGACGCCGATGCCCTCGCAGGCTTCCTGTCGTCCTATTATGGCGTGCGGCTTCTCGACCGGCAGCAACTCGCTGACTACAGGCCCGTCGCGCAGAATCTCTCAAACCGATTTCTTGTGGAGAACTGGATCGCGCCGCTCACGGCGCCTGACGGGAGCGCCGTCATAGGGGTTCTCCACCCCGGAGACGCAGACCCGATAGAGGCGCTGCGATCCATTCTCGATGGTGACGTCGAGGTCTGCGTGGTTCCCGCACCCGACTTGGAATCCTGCCTGGAACGCCTTTCCGGCACCCAGGATGTTGCCCAGGCCACCGGCGAAGGAGCAACCTCCGAAGCGGCTATCGCAAGCCTGCGGGATCTCGCGAGCGGCGCGCCGGTTGTGGTCGTCGTCGACGACATCTTCCGGCGCGCGCTCGATCTGAGGGCAACCGACATCCACCTCGAACCGATGCGCGGACGGTTCGTGATGCGTTTCCGCATCGACGGCGTCTTGCGGATCATGCCTCCGCCGCCGCACGAAATGGGCGATGCGATCGTGTCGCGAATCAAGGTTCTCGCCGGCCTCGACATCACCGAGCGCCGCAAGCCTCAGGATGGTGCGATGCGCCTTCCCATCGGCGACCGCGAAGTCGAACTGCGCGTTGCCACCCTCTCCTCCATCCATGGCGAGACCGTCGTCATGCGCATCCTGCACCGCGACAGCGTCCTGCTGGATTTCGCTGGCGTGGGCCTGCACGGGGAAGAACGGCAGACGCTGAACCGGCTCCTTGAGCACACCCACGGAATGATCGCCGTCGCCGGCCCGACCGGCAGCGGCAAGACGACGACGCTCGCCGCCGCGCTCTCGAAGCTAAACGATCCGGGCCGCAAGATCGTGACCATCGAGGATCCCGTCGAGTACCAGATTCCCGGCATCGTGCAGTCGCAGATCAACTCCGCGATCGGCATCACCTTCTCATCCGCGATCCGGACGTTCGTGCGACAGGACCCCGACGTGATCCTGGTCGGCGAGATACGTGACGGCGAGACGGCACGGGCCGCCGTCCAGGCAGCGCTCACCGGACACCTCGTTCTCACCACCGTCCACGCGAACACCGCTGCGGCGGCCTTCACGCGTATGCGCGACCTGGGTGTCGAGACCTATCTTCTGGTCGGCGCCGTACGAGGCATCATCTCCCAGCGCCTGTTGCGGCGGCTCTGCGATCACTGCAAGCAGGAAGGAATTCTTTCGACCGAGACTTTCTCCTCCGACTCGCGCTACCAGGCTGTCGGGTTCTCCCAGGGCCAGAAAGTGTTCAACGCAGTGGGCTGCGGCCGTTGCAACGGCACGGGGTATCGAGGCCGCATCGCCGTGTTCGAGATACTGGTCCTCGAGGAGGCTATCATCGAGCTCGCTTCACAAGGAGCAGACCACTCCAGGATCGAAGCGCTCGCGCTGGAGCGGGGCATGAGCACGATGGCGCATGACGGTGCCAGGAAGGCAGGGCAAGGTCTCACCTCGCCGGCGGAGGTACTCAGGGTCACCGGGTTTCGCTAAGCGAATCCGTCCGCGGGTGTGCTTGCCTCTGATCTGCGGACTGGCGGTTGGAAAATCCTGCGCAGCCTGTGGCCACTATTGCCCGCCGCCCTCGTTTTCATAGGGCTCGATGCTCTCGCCCTCCAAAACATAGCCCGAAGCAACGGCGTCTGAACCGTCGACGAAAGAGAGGTCTTTCTTTTCGGACTGCACCCGCATCGTGCCCGTTATTCGAACGCCCTCGAACAGGCTCGCAGGCGCGAACGGAGCGGATGACTTTATGTAGATCACCTGGTTCGGCGGCGGTGGCGGCTCATGGATGCACGCACCGAAATAGGGGACAAGCAGGAACTCCGTCGTGCCCTTCGGATCGAAATCCAGCGGCAGAAGATATCCGGCGATGGCTACCCGCTCGCCGTCATACTTCTGCTCGGTAAGGGTTCCGCGCCTCTCGACCTCCGTAGCCCAGGCTACGTATCGTTCGTAGAGCGCATCAAGATCGACGCCCTGCTTTGCAAGTTTCTCCCTGTCGGCGTCGACCCTCTTCTTGGCTTCCTCGCGCTGGAGTGCGAACTCCTCGCTCAACTCGCCCGACGGGTGACCTTTCCAGTAGAGGACATTTCTCAATGCCTCCTGCTGCTCCAAAGGAAGTTCGTCCGGGGAATTTGCCAGCGATTTGGCCGGCGGGACAAGCATCTCCCATTTCAGCTGGGTGGGCCCCACGCTATATGCCGCGCCGCAGCCAAGGCCCAAGACCGCGAGCATGAGCGCGATGCTGTGGAACATCGATCTCGCGTTGCGGAGGAAAGTTCTTCGGGTCTTCATGTTCTCACCATCATGCCGTTTGCGAGGGACATCCTGTAGGCGCGATAGGCAGGCAGAAAACCGGCCGCCATTCCGCCGATCAATATTGCCAATAGCAACAGAGCATCGGTCGTGGATGGAGGCTGAATGCCGATGTCGATGCCGAACTGTCTGTCAATAAGCGGGCGGGCCGCCGCCAGGACCGCATAAAGTGCCGCCGTCCCTATTGCGATCCCCGCCACTGTCAGCAGTGTCGCCTCTCCGACAAGAAGTCCTGCAACCGTGCCGGGCTTTGCCCCCAGCGAGCGCAATATCGCGATCTCACGCCGTCGCTCGTTGAGCGTCGACAGGATCATCGCCGACAAACCGAGCATCGAGGTCACCACGACCATCGCGGAGACGCCAAGCAATGCGGTCTCGGCGGTGGCGACCAGTCTCCACATCTCCTGCAAAGCGACCCCCGGCAGCACAGCCGAAAGAGGCTCGGCCCTGTATTCGTTCACCCCGCGCTGGAATCCGATGACTTGCAGGCGCGACTTCAAGCCGATGATCGCGGCGGTTATCGCCCTCGGAGAAAGCGACATCTGCCGCAGACGGTCGGCCGTCGTAATTTGCCCCGGGATCCGTGAACCAGACCGCCAGTCGACATGAATGGCCTCGACAGCCTTGAGACTGACATGGAGGGACTTGTCCACAGGCGTGCCGGTACGCGCCAGAATGCCGGACACGCGAAACGGGAGGTCGTCATGCTGCGGCCCAAGGGAGCCCGCGCCATGCGCGACGGTGATCTTGTCGCCGATGGAATAGCCAAGCCGGCTCGCGACGTCCGAGCCGAGGACGACATCGAAGAGGTCATCGAAGGGTGCGCCTGCGGCGAACTGCAGGGACTGGCCGCCGCGATACCGGAAGTGCACAAAATAATCCGGAGTCGTCCCGATGACGCGAAAGCCGCGATGGCTGTCGCCAAGTGAAAGCGGAATTGCCCAGGCGACCTCCGAGCGCGAAACGATATCCTGGTAGCTGCGCCATGTAACGTTGTTGGTGGCGTTACCGATGCGGAACACGGAGTAGAGAAGGAGTTGCATGGCGCCTGACCTTGCACCGATGACCACATCCGCGCCCGACACGGTCCCGGCAAAGCTGCCTCTTGCGCCGCTGCGCACCTTTTCGACACCGAGCAGCAGCATGACGCTGACGGAGATCGCAAGAATCGTCAGCAGCACCGTAATCCAGCGGTTGCTCAGGGACTGGAAGGCAAGGCGGGCGACGATCATCTCTTGTCGCTTTCGCGTTTCGACTTTGCCAGGATGTCGGTGAGTTGGACCACTCTGGTGAAATGTCGTGCCAAGCGTCGGTCGTGACTGACCATGATCAGAGTTGCCTTTGTGGCCTCGATCTGGCCGAACAGCAGGTCGAGAAAATCCTGCTGCCGATCGTCGTCGAGAGCCGATGTCGGCTCGTCGGCGACAACAATATCGGGGGAGCCGATGAGCGCCCGCGCCGTGGCGACGCGTTGCTGCTGACCGACGCTCAAGGTGGCCGCCGTCTGCTGCCCGATATCTGCCGGAAGCCTCAGGGCCGACAAGAGGCGCCGGGCTTCGCTCTCCGCGCCGCCCGCGGCCGTTGCGCGGGCGCGACGTTCCGGTGCGAAGCTGAGCGGTAACAGGACATTGTCGATGACGGCGCCGTAGGGAAGAAGATTGAACATCTGAAAGATGATGCCAAAATGTTCCGCCCGAAACCGATCGCGCCCGCTGCCGCTCAATTCGTCAAGCCGTTGCCCGAGGACTTCCAAGCGCCCAGCTTGCGCCAACGCGATGCCTGTCAGCAAGCTGAGGAGCGTCGACTTTCCGCTACCGGATGCGCCAAGCAGCAGAAGACGCTCCCCGCGGGAAACTTCGAACTCGCCGATTGAGAGGCAAAACGGATCTCGCGCGTTCCACCTGTATTCGACGCCGTGCAAGCGCACGGCGTCTGTCGCGGCTTCCGCGTTCATCTCATCTCTCCAGATAGCGCGCCTCGCGGGACACCTCAAAAGCGGTCTGTCCATTGGCATCGACGACCGTCACGCCGAGTTTCCCGGATCCGGCGAAGCGATCGAAGAAGGGGAAGTCGAGCCACGAGGCCTGGGCAGTATCCGCGCAGGCGAGAGCATAAGTTGCTCGGAACTCGGTGTGATGGGCCTCGTGCTCTTCAGAACCCGCGGCCTCACCGGCCTCCGCCGTGGCATGGTGATCCTCATGTTCTTCCGCGACGACTTTGACGTCGGCGGAGGTGACGGTGCACCCTGCGGAGTCGGGCAACGCGAAGAGCTTCAAGGGTTCCTTAAGGTCGGCGAGCGCGGTCTCGACGGCGTTCTTCTGCTCTGCGGTTTCAGCTTCGTGCTCAAACCCGACAATATCCATGCCGGGGGCAGCGAGCTCCATCTGAACATTGTTGGCCTCGAAAGCGATCGCCAATGTCCCGTGTCCATGGACATGTGGTCCAAGCTCTCGACGATCTTCTTCTGCGTGCGCCGTCGAAATAACAATAAACATGCCAGCGGCAAACAACGTCCCGGTGTGGTGATGCAATCCCATCTCTGTCTCTCCAGATCGATATGATCATAGCCGCCATCGACAAGTGTCGGCGCGTTTCGCGACCGCGAGAAGCGGCAGCTCAGCGATCCATTCAAGCTCCCGGAGGGCCGCGGATATCGTAGTGTGAAGAGAGTTCTATGGTGTCCGGGCGCGCCGCGGTCGCGACCCAGTCGATCGTGTAAAAGGTGAGCTCGGAAAGGACATGAACTGCCGGAGGCGCCGGCAGTGCGGCTCCCAAGGAGCCGATGATGCATATGTCACAATGGCCCTTGTCGTCGTGGTGCCCCGACGCGGGCCCTTCTCCGGATCGTGCGAGCAACCGCTCGAAGCTGGATAAGAGCAAGCCGTTTCTATGCGTCGGGCCATCGATGTGTCCGAAAGCAAATGCCATATGGAAAAGCACGCCAAGCAATGTCACGCAGGCTACCGCCTGAGATCGTCGCAGCCATTCCGGCACAGTGAGTTCGCCTGGTGTCATCCTGCAAGATGTCCTGGTTCAAGACATGTGAGGAGGCCTTCGGGGCGCGCCGCTGAAGGTCTTGAGATACTCGGCTCAGTTGATTCGTCGAGAGCGTCGCGTGGCCTGTGACGGTCATAGCGATGGGCGAAGGCATCGACGAAGGGCTGCCGCTTGTCGATCTGGTGCAGCAAGTCTCGCGCCAGGACCGAAGCGACGACTTCGAGCTTTTCCTCTCGCTTCTTGCCAATGGCTGCTGGCACGGTGGCCTCCCAATCCGCGAGCATGTCCTCGAGGCATGCTCCAACGAGCTTGTTGTGGGTCCCTTCGGGCCTGCCTGCCGGGTTTCCGGACTGACATGGCTTGAAAGGCCCCCAGGGCTGTTTCGGTGCTGTTGGATCAGCCATCTTCCTCAGCGTCGAATGATAGCGATGTCGTTGAAGCGGTAGGTCGATGGTGGCGATGGACGCGGTGGCGCGCCCGGCGCTACACCATCCTGGACAATTCGACACTGATCTGTTTCGCCGTTTGACGCACCAGCCTTGCGCAGAGCTCGTGGCGCCGCGCGTCGTGCCGATACACGGGCATGCTGATACTTACCGCTCCGATCGGTTCCCCCGAACGATTGAAGATCGGGCTGCCGAGACAGCGGATATCCGGTTCGTTCTCCTCGTCATCGAACGCGAACCCTTGCTCGCGCGTCCGCTTCAACTCATCGAACAGCGCTTCGGGTGTCGTGAACGTCTTGGCGGTATGGCGTCTCAGATCCAGGCTCTTGATGACTTCCATCAACCGCTGGTCTGGTAGACCAGACAGCCACGCCTTACCCACGGATGTCGAGTGAAGTTCAACCTGGCCGCCAATGCTGGTTTTCATCTGAACCCTGCTGGAGCCCACCAACTTGTCTATGTAGACCATCCGGTTGTTGCTGGGCACCGCAAGGTGCACCGCCTCATCCGTTGCGTCGCGGAGCGAAACCAGAAAATCCCTAGCGATCGTCCGCAAGTCGGAGTCCTCCCAGGTCTTGGCAGCAAGCTGGAGGAGGCGCGGGCCCAAGCGGAACGTTCCACCCTCTCCCGACTGCGTGATGAGGCCCTCCGCCGTGAGCGCCGAAACCAGGCGGTAGACCGTCCCCCGGGGAAATGGCGCGCACTTTGTCAGTTGCGCAATGTCCAATGCTCCGGGGGCATCCGCGATGATCTGCAGAACAGTGATGAACTTCGAGAACGAGGCCGCTCCCTGTACGTGAGTAGGAACTCTCTCGTCGGCTTCGTCCTGGAGCTCACTTAGGCCCATGGCGCATCTCCTTGCAAGCTTGACAACGAAACATGGTGGTACTACACGGTTTTGGACAAGCTGTCCATATTGTAGTCAGCGTTCGTAGCTCCGGTTCTAACCGTGTGATCGAGGAGGATCAACGGCCAATGCACTTGTGGCGAATTTGAACGCATCGGGACGTCCGTATCTTCCAAGAGAGGGTACGGGAATTTCTGTGGGAGAGGAAGCAGATGACCAAAAAAGGATACTGGGTTGCAATGGTCGATATTGCGGACCAGGAGGGCTATAAAGAATACATTGCCTTGAACAAGGCAGCGTTCGACAAATACGGGGCGTCCTTCGTCGTTCGCGCGGGAATGAGCCAGGTCATGGAAGGCCCTCACGCGAACCGCCTGGCGGTCATCGAGTTCAAGGACTACGAGACCGCTCTCGCCTGCTACAACTCTCCAGAGTATCAAACGGCGATCAAGGCCCGCGAGAAGCATGCCAAGGCACATCTGGCCGTGGTGGAAGGTGTCTGACACCGGAAGCTCGCCCGGGACCTCCTGTCATACTGGTTGGAGGGATCGTTGCCTTTACCCCTGCGCTGTTCGACCGGATGAGCAGGACAGGCCTTCATCACGCGATTGGGCGTTTCTACCCCATCAGCATGCTGGAGGCTCCCTGCTCACGGTCTGCGGGTTCTCGTCAGAGTGCCGCAAGGATCAATGCATGCGCGCACAACCTTTTGGGAGCAGTTATGACCACGCCGTTACAGTGGCTTTTCAAGGCTTTTGACGTCTTCGTCGTCGTCGGCATGGCCGTCATCAGCATCCTGATCTTTACAAATGTCGTGCTACGTTACGGCTTCAGCTCAGGCATTCCGTTTGCCGTTGAAGTCTCCCGCGTGGTCCTCGTCTGGGTCATCTTCATGGGATCCGTGGTGGCCCTGGCCAAGGGCGCGCATCTCGGCGTCGAGTCGTTGGTTGTCCGGTTGCCTCGAAGGGCGCGCTTCGCCTGTTTTCTTGTTTCATACGGCCTCATGCTCTGGTGCTGCTGGCTCATGGGACAGGGGAGCTTGTCACTCACCATCATCGAGTGGGGCAACGTCCTGGCACTGTCGGGAATTCCCGTGGGCTCCATCTACGCCGCGGGGCTCGTCTCTGCCATCCTGATGGCTCTGGTTCTCCTCCTTGATCTCTGGCGCTCCCTGCGCGGCATCCTGCCCGCCCCCTGGTCGGGGGTGGAGCATGTTGAGCCGCTGCCGGTCGTGCCCCCTGCGCTTATTTCGGAGAAAGCACCGTGAGCGGCTTGGTCTTTATCGCTTCCCTCCTTGGTGCGATGGGCATCGGGATTCCAATCGCCTTCGCCCTGATGCTGTCGGGCGTCGCGATGATGATGCTGATGGGAAATCTGGATGCACAGATTCTGGCGCAGCGGCTGGTCAATGGCGCTGACAGCTATCCGCTGATGGCGATCCCGTTCTTTCTCATTGCCGGCGAGCTCATGAACGCCGGCGGCCTCTCCCGCCGCATCGTCAACGTGGCCTTGGCGCTCGTCGGTCACATACGTGGCGGCCTCGGTTACGTGGTCATCGGCACTGGCTTGGTGCTTGCCAGCGTCTCCGGATCCGCAATCGCGGATACAGCGACGCTAGCGGTCATGCTGGTCCCCCTGATGCGGGATGCGGGCTACCATATGGGTCGAGCCTCGGGCTTGATGTCGGCTACAGGCATTATCGCCCCTGTGATCCCGCCGTCTGTCGGGTTCATCATCCTGGGCGTCACCGCAAACATTTCCATCGTCGGCCTGTTCTTCGCCGGAATCGTGCCAGGGCTCATGATGGGGCTGAGCCTCATAATCGCCTGGTGGTTCCTCGCCAAAAAGGAAACGGCGACGGTCCGGCTCAAAATACCGCGCAGGGACCTCCCGAAAACCATCATGACCGCCGGTTGGGCGTTGATGATGCCAGCGATTATCCTGGCCGGACTGCGGTTCGGCATCTTCACCCCTACTGAGGCCGGCGTCGTTGCCGCTGCCTACGCACTGTTCGTCGGGCTGTTTGTTTATCGGGAACTGACACCGAGGCTGCTCTATGACGCGCTGCTCGCCGCCGGGCGCTTGACAGCAGTGATCATGCTGTTGGTGGCTGCCTCCATGATCTCCGGCTTCATGCTGACGATTTCCGATATGCCCGCCCAGCTCGTCAGTCTCCTTGGTCCATTCATCGACTCGCCGATCCTGCTGATGGGTATGATCGTTCTGGCTGTCTTCATCGTCGGCACGGCGCTCGATTTCGCACCCTGCATCACCATTCTGGTGCCCATCCTCATACCGCTCGTCAATGCGGCCGGCATCGACCCGGTCTATTTCGGGGTCATCTTCATGATGGTCAACGCGGTGGGCATGATCACGCCTCCCGTCGGAACGGTCCTCAACACAGTGTGCGGAGTAAGCGGAGTTTCAATGGAGGAGGCTACAAAGGGTGCCATGCCTTACCTTGTGGCCCAGATGATCCTTATCTTGCTGCTGGTTCTGTTCCCGGCACTGGTGAGCGTGCCAGCGTCATGGTTGCATTGAGGTTCGAAACGTCGGGTTTTGGACTGGACATTCGACGACGGCTTTTCCGCCGATGCGATACAGGGCCCCGACGAGGACGTCGGCAAGGCCCCGGTGCGGGGCGAGTTGCAACCGCTGGCGCATGTCAATGTCCAATCGCTGCACGTGTTTGAGTTCCTCGCCTGCCTCGGGCTGACCGAAGTCGACGAGGTGTACGGTGTCCAAGCGGGAAGCAGAAGGCGTGCTTTGTGGTTTTCAAGCGTCATAGAACGGTATTTTCCCGAGGCGCCGGGCGTAGGCTTGGGTTGGGTGTGTAGGTGAGGGTAGGTCGGCAAGGCAGCGCTCCAAATGCCTGTTCCGTGTGGGTTCGCAGCGGCGCGGCGGCCTGCCTCTTGGCGGTAGTGGCCGCGTGTACCTCCACTGGTGATTATCTTGGAGACGTTGCCGCGCGGCCGGATGCCATGGACAAGGTCGCGAACGCAGATTTAAGTGCGCGCAAGCCTTCCGGCGGCGGTTTTCTGTCGAGGCTCGGCTTCGGGCGCACGCAGAACAACCGGCAGGGTGAAGTATACTACGGATACAGACAGCAGCTGACCGCCGGCGAGCGCAAGTCGCTCGAGCGGCTGAGCGGCGAAAAGTTCGAGGTCAACCTCGAGGAGGCCGAGATCAAGGTCGCGGCCCGCACGGTGCTGGGGGAGGTGCTGGGAATCAGCTATTCGCTCGACCCCAGGATCGCGGGCAAGGTATCGATCACGACGTCGAAGCCTACGCCGGCCGCCGAAATCCTCATCATGTTCGAGTCCGCGCTGCACAGCAGCGGCGTGGCCATGATGCGCGAAAGCGACCGTCTGCGGCTGATTCCTTCGAACGAAGCGTTCGGAGCCGCCGAACTCGATCCGGGCACCATCCAGCCCGGCTACGCCGTCACGGTGTTTCCCCTGAAAAACGTTTCCGCCAGCACGATCCTGCCGCTGCTCGAAAACTTCGTCACCCGTCCCGGCATGGTGCGCGAGGATCCCAGCCGCAACGCGCTGATCTTCCAGGGGACGGCGGCGGAGCGGACCGCGGCGATCGAAGCAGCGCGCTCTTTCGACCAGGACTGGCTGGCCGACCAGTCGGTCGGCATTTTCCCCGTCAACAATTCCAGCGCGGCCACCATGATGCCCGAGCTGACCCGCGTGCTCGACATCGGGGAGGGGGGGCGCGGACGCAACACGATCAGGGTCCAGCCGATCGAGCGCAGCAATGCGATTCTGGTGGTGGCGAAGACGCGCAACCAGTTGCAGCGCGCGGCGAGCTGGATCGAACGGCTCGACCGGATCGACGCGTCTGCCTCCAATTTGCGGGTGTACAAGGTCCAGCACCTGGAGCCACGGCGCCTTGCATCGATGGTCAACGAAATATTCAACGGCGCCCCGGCATCGTCGGCTTCGGAAGACCCGGCCTCGCAGTTTCCGCCCGGCTCGCAGGCCGACGGCCAGAATCAGGGCGCCAATGGTTCCCAGCCGGCCACTGCGACGCCGGATCAGCGCATGGCGGATAGCCTACCGGCCCCCGGTGGCGACACCGACCAGCCTATCCCGGGCGGTGGTGGTGGGTCGCAAAGCGGCGTGCGCATCGCGGCGAACCCGGAAAACAACACTATTCTCATCTACGGACGGCCCGACCAGCAACGGCTGATCGAACAGGCGATCACCGCACTCGACCGGCCGCAAGAGCAGGTCGCTATCGAAGCGACGATAGCCGAGGTCACCCTGACCAACGAGCTGCGCTATGGCGTGCAGTTCTTCCTGAAATCCAATGATATCGGCGCGGGCGGCAACAACGGATCGGTCGGTCTGTTCCAGGAGGCCAGCAAGGCCGTGCTGTCGCGAACGCTTCCGGGCTTCAACCTGCTGCTCGGCCCCGACACCGAGCCGCGCGTTGTCATCGATGCGCTGCGCGGCGTTACCGAGGTCAAGGTGCTTTCCTCGCCCTCGGTGGTGGTGCTCGACAACAAGCCCGCCTTGCTGCAGGTCGGTGATGAAATCCCGATCGTCACCCGCACCGCGCAGTCCGTCACCGATCCCGAAGCGCCGGTCGTCAACAACGTCGAGTTCCGCGATACCGGCGTGATCCTGAAGGTTCTGCCCCGGATCACCGGGAACGGCACGATCAGCCTCGTCATCGAACAGGAGATCAGCTCCGTCCAGCGCAGCCAGGCCCAGTCCCTGACGCCGACCATATCGCAACGAAAGGTCAGCTCGACCGTATCGGTCACCAGCGGCCAGACCGTGATGCTCGGCGGCCTGATCAGCGAACGCCAGCAGCGCGGCCGCGACGGCGTGCCGGTGCTTGGCGATCTGCCCGTCATCGGCGACGCCTTCCGGAGCAACCAGAACTCCGCGACGCGGACGGAGCTGATCATCCTGATTCGGCCTCAGGTCATGAAGGACGGCATGGATGCGCAACATGTGGCGGAGGAGATGCGGTCGCAATTGCGGCTGATGAACCAGCCATCCAGAAACGTGCCGCTGCGGCGGCCTGCCAAGACGATGATCGAATGAAGATTCTGAGGGCGCGGCGTCGGTCTGCCGCCGCCGTCGCAGTCGCGCTCGCCGCCGCTACCGTGCCCGCTGTCATCGGAAGCCCCGCATTCGTCGTCGCGTCGACGCTTGCGCTATGTGTTCTGGCCGCGGCAATCGCGGTTCATGATCTTGCGTCTTTGCTCATTCCTGACCGCTACACGGCCGGCATCTTGGTCGTCGCGCTCGCCGACTGGTGGTTCGAGGCGAGCGATTTCGCCGCGCTCGCCTGGCGCATCGGGCCGGGGGGCGCCCTGATGCTCCTGCTGTGTCTGTTCGACGTCGCGTATGGGAGGCTGCGCGGCCGCGACGGCATAGGCTTCGGCGACATCAAGCTGATCGGTGTGTCCACCGTCCTGGTCGGGCTGGCCGGCGTCGGCGCCCAGATCCTACTCGCTTCGGTCGCGGCTTTCATCTTCAGCGTCATCCGCGCGGTTCGCTTGCGCCGCCCGCTCCGTGCCGCGGCGCGCGTTCCGTTCGGAACGTTCCTCGCGCCGGCACTGGCCATCGTCTGGGCGTGGTTGCCCGCCGCATGGTGATCACATTGCTTGGGCCGGGGGAGGCGAAGTCTTGATTTCGACGGGATCGTGGCGTCATCTTTCGTGGCGAGGCATGGGGGCGAAATGGGTCTTGCGGCAGTGGGCATGAACTCGTCAACGAGCCGGCGGGGTGCAATCCTCGTCAGCGTCCTGTGGATTATGATTTTTCTGGGATTCCTTGCCGTGATACTTCGCGTGCAGATGACCGGGGTCGTGGCCAGTGTGCGCGTCACGGAAGACAAGGCGTCGGCGCGCATTCTGGCTGAAGCCGGGCTG
Organism: Mesorhizobium sp. BR1-1-2; assembly: GCF_020165435.1. Taxonomy (NCBI): domain Bacteria; kingdom Pseudomonadati; phylum Pseudomonadota; class Alphaproteobacteria; order Hyphomicrobiales; family Phyllobacteriaceae; genus Mesorhizobium; species Mesorhizobium sp. BR1-1-2. Next base: position 59,657 of record NZ_JAIUID010000020.1, on the reverse strand, counting down.
TCGCAGGCCGCGGCCGAGATCCGCGCCGGCCCGCCGGACGGTGTAGTCGCGCTGAGCGATCAGATATCGTCCACGATCACCCTGCCAGCCGGGGTCGCTTCCATCTCCGCGAGAAATGAAGCGTTGCGGATCGATCTCAACACCGCCGAGCGGCCGCTGATCGTTGGCGCGTTGCGAGCCGCCGGCGCCGCTCCCGGAACCGCGGACGATCTGGCGACAAAGATCATCGGCCACCGCGCCCGGCCGACTCCGCTGAACGGACAGCCGGCAGGTTCCGCTCCGCAGCAGTCTGGAAACGACACAAAGCTGTTTCAGACGGTCTCCGAATTGGCCGCCTTCCCGGGAATAACGCCCGACATGGCCATCGCCATCGAACCCTATGTCACCGTCTCCTCCGGCTTGGCCGGCGTTCGCCTGGAAGCGCTCGATGATGGACTGCTGGGCGACATTCCTGGCCTGCCGGCGTCGGTGCGAAAGGCGATCAAGGATTTCCACGCCGGCCGTCTGTCGCGCGAGCAACTCGATCAGTCGCTGGCGGGGGTGACCTTCAACACGCTGAAGCCGGCACCGAGCTGGCGCGTCGATCTCCGGACGACCCTGCTGTCCGGCTACAGCGAATCTTTTGAAGCATTGATACTTGTGTCGAACGCGGACGAGGCACCTTACAGAGTGCTTGACTGGCGTCGCGCGGCAATTGAGTTGGAATGAATGCCCGTTGATGGGGCGCGACCGGTCTCAGCGGGGAGTGCCAGGCCAGCCTGTCCTCCCAGCGGAATCCCGACCGCGGAGCATCAGAGCCCCCCGGACACCGTGATCAGGGTGCCTGTCATGAACCCCGCGCCAGGAGACGCAAGCATCAGGGCCGCGCGCGCGATGTCTTCAGGCTCCGCGATGCGCCCCATCGGGGTTGCCGCCGCAATCCTGGCTGGTCGCTCGGGGTTTCCGCCTTGGGTGTGTATCCTCGTGTTGGTGGTCCCGACACGTATGGCATTCACGCGGATGCCCTCCGGCGCCAGTTCTTTGCCCGCGCCGATGGAGATGGATTCCACTGCACCCTTGCTTGCGGCATAATGCACATATTCGTTCGGGCTGCCGAGGAAGGCGGCGAGCGAAGACATGTTGATAATCGTCCCGCCTCTGCCGCCCTTGCGGTTGGACATGCGTTTCGCCGCCTCCTGTATACAGTACATGACGGCGAAGACGTTGGTCCTGAAGGTGTTTTCCAGCACCGCGGGCTGCAACTCCTCGATTCTGCCGGCTTTCCCAATGATCCCGGCATTATTGACCAGGCAGGTCACTCGCCCAAGTGCATCGTCGCAGGCGCTGAACAGGGCCTCGATGTCCTCCTTCTTGCCCACGTCTCCCTGTACCGCGATGGCGCGGGCGCCTGCGGCCTTGCAGTGCTCAACGACTTCGGATGCGGCGGCAGCATCCGAAAGATAGTTTATGCAAACATCGTAGCCTTCAACGGCGAACAGCCGCGCCGTTGCGGCACCGATGCCGTGGCTTGCGCCCGTTACGATCACGATCGGTCTCACGGAATTACCTCCTCGCTCCTCCTTTGAGGGCATTCGCAGCCTAGAAAACGGTCTCAAGGATCGCGGCGTAGTCTTCCTTGGTCAGCGAACGTGGATTTGTGGGATGACTGTGATCTGCAATGGCTCGCTCACACACCCAATCGATGACGTGCCGGGGGACCCCCAGTTCGGACAATCTGGGCGTAATGCCCAGACTACGGTTCAACCCGTCCAGCGCATCTGCGAGCGTTGTATGTTCAAGTCCCGCCAGGCGCTCGAGGTAGTCGACCTTCTGAGCCACGGCTTCAACTTGCACGTTCCACCGAAGGACGGTCGGCATCAGGATGGCGTTGAGCGTCCCATGATGGAGCTTAGCCTCCTTGAGACCGCCCAATGCATGGCTAAGCGCATGGACGGCTCCAAGCCCCTTCTGAAACGTCATGCCCCCTTCGAGGGCACCCATCATGAGTTCGGTCCGCGCCTCCGCGTTCGCGCCGTCTGCGTAGGCGACAGGCAAAGCCTTCCAGATGCGTTGGAAGCCGTCGGTGGCAATTGCCTCGGCAGGTGGATTATAGCGGGGGGAAAGATACGTCTCGATACAATGCGACAGTGCGTCGAGCCCTGTCGAGGCCGTCAGAGCCGGGGGGAGCCCCATCGTCAACCCCGGGTCACAGATCGCCCTGCGCGGGATGAGGTAGGGGCTGATAAACCCGAGCTTCCGGCCGTCATCCAGTGTGATCAGTGCCGCGCGTCCAACTTCGGACCCCGTACCCGCCGTTGTCGGGATGGCCACAAGGGGCGCTACCGCGCCGGTGATGCGTGCCACCCCGCCCAGGATCGCTGCATAACGCTCAAGTTCACCATTGTGCGTGGCGAGCAGCGCCACGCCCTTGGCCAGGTCGATCGGAGAGCCTCCGCCAATCGCCACTACCCCATCGCAGTCGCCTTGCCTGTACAGCGCGAGACCGGCAGCAACTGCGGCCTCAGTCGGGTTGGAGGGAACGTCCAGGAAGATCGGCGCTGTTCTCAGGAACTCGAATACCGGACGCTCAAGCAAACCAGCGGATTTGATGCCGTGATCGCTGATCACCAAAGGGCGGGACACGCCGAGTTCGCGCAAAATTTCTGCCAGTGACTCGGCCGCTCCAAGTCCGAAATTGATATTTGTAAGGTAGTTTATATTGTTCACGCTGCCACACTCCTTGACATTCCGCACATGCATCGCTGCAGCCACCGTCTGGCATTCGGCACATTTCGTGCAGCCGGTGAATGCGAACCCGCGACCTTCTTGGAATCGCTTAGTCCATAATATGGACAATCTGCCCAAGCATTAGGTGGAACTGCACACTTGTCAAGCTCCACCTTATGGTTGCGGCGGCGTTCCCGCCGCCTTGACAAAGAGGTTGCGGGCCCTTATCCAAATTTTGGACCGATTGACCACATTATGGTCAGATCGATGGCGATCTTGGAGGACATGGTACAGGAACCGCTGACATGCTGATTTCGCCGGAGGAACTGGCCAGCCGCCGCGAACTCGAAGCCAAATCAAGTCCGCGGCTCACTATCGGCGCATTGCGCAGTCCAAAGGCCTCCCGTGCGAAAACCCTGATTCGCCTGCGGCCATTCGTGCCGGCAGTGACACCCCCGAACCGGAAGGAAAGCCTTTGTCGAAACCCGCCGCCACCGTGTTGATACCAGGCTGGATGCACGAGCATGCCCGCTGCATGCTCAGAACGCATTTCAGCCTGGTCGAAACCCCTGACTGTGACATTCACGCCCATCTGTCTCCGGAGGTGCGGACGTCAATTCGTGCCGTGGCCTGTCGCGCCAGAATCGATCGGCAGTTCATAGACGCCCTTCCCAACCTTGAGATCATCGCCAGCTACGGCGTCGGCTACGACGCGGTGGATGCTGCCTACGCACGCAGCAAGAATATCGTCGTTACGAACACCCCTGATGTCCTGAACGAGGAGGTCGCCGATCTGACGTTGGGGCTCCTTATCAGCGTCGTGCGCGAGATACCCAAGGCGGCAGCCTTCGTTCGCGAGGGCCGGTGGAAAGCATCGGATTACCCGCTTAGCCGTCTGACGCTGCGGAACCGCAGGGTCGGCATCTACGGAATGGGGCGGATCGGTCGCTGCATCGCCCGACGAGTTGAAGCGTTTGGGCTTCCTGTTTCCTATCACAGCCGGCGTCCGGCGGAGGGGGTCGCGTACGACTACTTTCCTTCACTGCTGGAACTCGCCAGTGCCGTCGATGTGCTCATCTCCATCGTGCCGGGCGACCCGTCGACCGCAAACAGCGTGAATGCCGAGGTGCTGTCCGCCCTCGGGCCCGAGGGTGTGTTCATCAACGTAGGCCGCGGAACGGTCGTGGACGAGGATGCACTGATCGGCGCCCTGCGCACAGGAGCCATTGCGGCGGCCGGCCTCGACGTGCTCGCGGATGAACCCAATGTCTCCGAAGACCTGCTGGGGCTCGATAACCTGACGATCCTACCGCATATCGGATCCGCGTCGGTCAGCACGCGCACCGCAATGGCGGACCTCGTGGCACAGAACGTGATCGCCTGGTTCCAGAGTGGAGCGGCGATCACACCCGTACCCTAGACAGCCTCCGATCAGCCGCCGAGGCCTCCTGCACTGTCAGCGGATGTTAGGACCCATGCACGTTAACCCAACAGGCAAGCATCCGATCGCCAAGGCCCTGAAGTGCGGCGGTGAGGCGTTGACAATCCGTTAATAGTCTGCCCAGTATACATTGTTGGACATTGCGTCCACATTGTGGACTCTCTGATCGGTCGATGCTTGGGGGTTTCGGTCAGATTCGCGGTGTCACCATCGGTCAAGCAGAAAACGGAGGAGTGACTCTTATGAACCTATGGAAAGGCGGATTGGCCGTCGTGGCCGCGCTAGCGATCGGGGCGGTATCGTCCACCGCGGCGCTCGCACAGACGGTGTTCACCTGGACGCCAAAGCCGGTGGCGCTGGCACCATACAAGGCCCCGAACAAGCCGCATACGACGATAGCCGACGTGCGCGCCAAGATTTCTCCCGCACATCAGTCCAAGACTTGGCACCAGGAGGTCGTGAGGGACAAGCACCTGCAGGCTTCATGGGTGCAGTTGGCGGTCGGTGATCAGTCGCCGGCCATGTTCATATCGGATACCCGCGCCGCCTTCATTGTCTGGGAAGGTTCGGTCGAGTTCACGATCGGGAGCGAGGCGCCGTTTACGGCCACCAAAGGCTTTATGGTCCAGGTTCCCGCGCGCACACAGTTCCAGATGAAGAACGTCGGCGCGGTGCCGTCCCTGCACTTCGAGGTCTTCACCGCGGACGCAAAGATCACTTACCCGCAGGCGGCGGCAACCTTGCCGAAGCCGCCGGCGGGGATGACCTGGGGGTTGACGCGACAGGATCCGGGTGCAGAAGCCCTTGGGACGGGCAATTCTACTTTCAGGGATTTCCTTGCTTCGCCCTCGGGCGGCGCATTCGTAACCGCCCCTGGCTTGTTCGTTAACGCCATCCGCGGCCAGGCGTTCAACTGCAATATGCAGCCCCCCACGGCGCTCGGGCACAGGCACATCAACTATGGTGAATTCTGGTTCATCATGGAAGGTCAGATCCAATACAACCTCGAAGGCTTGCCGGGCTTCGTCTCAGAGCCCGGCGATATTGTCTATGTCCCGGCCGGCCGGTGGCACTCGGCGGCGAACTATTGTCCGGGGTACGACACGCGGATTGCTATCAATCCCTTCCCGACCGGTACGCATAACTGGCCCCCAACGGCCTCCCAGCCGAATCCCCCGACGCCCCCGATCTCGGGCAAGGGATGGCTTGATTGATGTTGCCGGTGGCCCGTCCTCATCGTGAGGGCGGGCCGTTGGTCTGACCTGACTTTGGCGCGGCGGGGAGCATCGGCCGGGGTGTATTCGGGGGGCGTTCATCGTGGCCGCAGAAATTGATCACACCGCCGGTCGGAGGCATCGCCGGCGCAGAAGCGGCGTACCGCCCGCTTCAGTAGCCAGGGACGCCACATCGTTAGTCTTGGCCGAATAGGCCATTCTCGTACCGCCGGTCCTGTTCCTTAGTGGTTGCAGTTCCTGCATTCTGGTTCCTTTGAACCAATTCTTGGGAGGTTGAACTATGAAGAAAGTATTGTTTCTGACTGCGGCGTTGCTGGGAGGGCTCTTGGCTGCCGCTCCGGCCATGGCTCAGAACCCGCGCCTGGGCTACGTGCCCACGGAAGACCATCCGGTCGGACAGGCTTCGCGCTATTTCGCGAAGCTGGTGGAAGAGAAGACGGGCGGGCGCATCAAGATCGACACGTTCGGAAATGGCGTGCTCGGCAGCGAGCCCGAGATGCAGGCGTCGGTTCAGGCCGGCTTCATAGACATCATGGTTGGCCCCACGCCCAACCTGGTCGGCGTCGTTCCGCAATTCATGATCTACGACCTTCCGTTTTTCTACAAGGACTTCGCCGCGGTCGATGCCGTCATGGACGGCGCGGTCGGCGAGCAGCTGTTTGCACAGCTGAAGGAAAAGACCGGCATCGTCGGTCTGGCGTGGTGGGACAACGGCTTCCGCCACATGACCAACAAGGTTCGTCCCGTCAAAACGGTGGACGATATGGCAGGGATCAACATTCGCGTCATACCCAACCCGTTGTTCATTGCGACCTGGACGGCTTTGGGAACCAATCCGACGCCGCTTCCCTGGCCTGAGCTGTACAGCGCCCTCGAAAATGGCGCCGTCGATGCCCAGGAGACGCCGTACGCTCTTATCTACACCGCAAGGTTCTATGAGGTGCAGAAGTATCTGACCAAGACGGGCCACGTCTATACGCCGTTTGTTCTTCTCGCGAGCCAGAAATGGTTTGGAAGCCTCTCGGACGAAGACAAGAAACTCGTCATGGAAGCGGCAAAGGAATCGGCAGCCTTCCAACGGGATATTTCTCGCAAGGAGGCAGAGAATTTGGAGGCGGAGCTCGCGGCGAAGGGCTTCGAGATTTCCCAACCCACGCCTGAAGCGCTCGCAGCCATGACCGAACGCGTTGCGCCTGTCGTGAAAGAGTACAGCGAAAAGATCGGCGCCGATCTGGTCGAGCAGGCGCGCGCCGCCATGGCGGCAGTTGCCAAGCCGTAGAGGTCTTTATGGCGCCGGAGCCAGGTTCGCCTGCTCCGGCGTCCATTTGCGGAAGCATCGTGCGCCTGATTCAGTTTGAAGCCGAAGCAGTGTGCCCGGCTTGGGACACGTCGCAGACGCCAAGGTTCAACAAATTGACGGTGCTCCCGCGTTCCAGTCCGGCTTCCGGCATCTGGGTGCGACCGGCATCGATATCTCTCAAACCTCTAGTTGGGGTGAGATTTTTGACCGTCGTCTGGCGGCGGCGGGCATGTCGTCCCTGGCCACGGTGGTACGGGCGCAGTCCGTGGACCAGTTCGTCCAGGCGTTCAGCGGCACTTGGCAGCTCGTTGATACGCGCTATTCCAACCCTCCCTCGAGCCGAGCATGGATCGGATGCGGCGCTTGATGCGCCGGCGAGCCTGCTCTCGCTTGCGACAGAACCTGCGGGAGATGCCCCTCCGATTACGCCTCTTCGCGCCGGACCTTCTCGAATGAAGTTCTGAGACACGAGGCGATTTCAAACAGGACTGGCCTGGAGCGCTGGCATTATCGGCAGAGGCGTCCTCTGTGCAGCGGCCGTTTCCCGGCTCCGCCAATTTAGGCCAAATCTGTTGACCGTCGTAGCCATACCTGAATCACTCCCTCGACGGTATGGAGGCGGTATAATTACACAATGGCCACGGATGTTACAGTCATCCAGGCTATTACCCTAGAGAGTAAGTCTTTGTTTAATTGAGAAAAAATGGTGCCCAGAGGCGGATTCGAACCACCGACACGCGGATTTTCAGTCCGCTGCTCTACCAACTGAGCTATCTGGGCCTGTTCCGGCTAACGAAAACTCGCGCTCCGGATTTCATGGAAGCGCCGTGGGCGTCCCTTGAAAGCGCGTGGGTTATAGCATGGGAATCCGGCCTGTCCAGCGCCCAGATGTGGATTTCCGGCAGGAAAAGAAGTGCCGCCCGATGCGCTGGTTTCCGCGCCGCGTCGCTGCTATCTGGCGCCCGCCAATCCCTTGCGAAAATCCGTAGGTGTCATGCCGGCGAGCTTCCGGAACGACTTGTTGAAGGCGCTGAGCGAACCGAACCCCGAATCCATCGCGACCCTGAGCACATTGGCGTCCTGGTGCATGAGAAGCGCCTGCGCATAGCTCAACCGCAACAGGTTGACATATTCGTTGAGCGTCATGCCGGTGGATTTCTTGAAGATGCTCATGGCGTATTTGGGATGGAGGTCGGCGGCCGCCGCTATGTTCATGCAATCGATGTCGTAGAGAAAATTCTCGGCGATGAAATCGCACATGCGCCCGACATTGCGTGACGACTGCTGGTCGAACGGGCTGCCCGCTTCCTGGCCGGCCGCGTTTTCCGGCACCAGCCTGTAGGGCTCGAACCGTACCCGCTCCAGCCGCAGCAACAGTTCGTTGACGGCGTGCTCCGCCCTGGCCGGGTCGCCGGAGCGGGCGTAGCGGTTCCAGCGGTCGAAACTGTCCTTGTCGGATTGATCGGTGGCGCTGGTCACCAGCGTGGCACCCGTCATCAGCCGGTGACGTATGTCAGCCGGCAGATGCAGCCGGAAGAAATGCACCAGCGGCAGATGCGCGCCGGCATAGATGGCGTCGTCGCTCAAATCGTCCATCTGGTGCGGCAATCCACCCCAGAACAGGCACATCTCACCGGCCGAAAGCGAGATTTCGTGGTCGTTCATGCGGTAATGCACGCTGCCGCGCACGATGAAGTTCACCTCGACCTGCGCATGCCAGTGCGGCTTGAGCATCACCAGGGGTGCGGTGTGGAACATCTGCAACAGCAGCGGCATTCCTTCCACGCTGCTGGCGCCAGGCTGGTAAAACGGCCGGTCCGGCATCTTACTTTCCGCCAATTTCGTATTCCCTTTGTCGGGGACAAGCCTTCCGCGCCGCATAGTCTAGCCCGGCTCGCAGAGAGAGCAAATGAAATGGGAGGATTTCAATGCGCATCATACTGTCCTGCGCCGCGCTCGCGCTTGCCTTGGGTTCAGCCCCGGCCTTCGCGCAATCGGGCGAAATCACCATCTGGAGCTGGAACATCGCCGCCTCGTCGCTGAAGGCGACGATTGCCGGGTTCAACAAGCTGCATCCTGACATCAAGGTCACCGTCCAGGACCTCGGCAACCAGCCGACCTATGACAAGTCGATCGCCGGATGTGCCGCCGGCGGCGTCGGCCTGCCTGATGTCGTTACCATCGAGAACGGCGAGGCCGAGAATTACTGGAGCCAGTTTCCCGATTGCTTCGTCGACCTGCACACGCTGGGCTACAGCGCCGAGGACCAGGCGAAATTCCCCGATTTCAAGCGCACCGAGCTCGAGGTCGGCGACAAGGCCTATGCCATGCCGTGGGATTCCGGCCCGGTCGCCGCCTTCTACCGGCGCGACTTCTACGAGAAGGCCGGCGTCGATCCGGCATCGATCAAGACTTGGGACGATTTCATCGCCGCCGGCAAGAAGATCCAGGCCGCCAATCCCGGCGTCACCATGACCAACGCCGACTTCAACGGCGACACCGAATTCTTCCGCATGATCTCCAATGAACAGGGCTGCGGTTATTTCTCCGAGGATGGCCAGTCGATCACGGTAAACCAGCCGAAATGTGTCGATACGCTGGCCAAGATCAAGGAGATGAAGGACGCCGGCATCATCTCCTCGGCCGATTGGGGCACCAAGATCACCAACAACACCGCCGGCACCGTCGCCACCCAGGTCTATGGCGGCTGGTATGAAGGCACCATCCGCACCGAATCGGCCGGCGAAAACGGCAAATGGGGCGTCTATCTGATGCCGAGCCTTACCGCCGACGGGCCGCGCGCCGCCAATCTCGGCGGCTCGTCGCTGGCCATCACTTCGGGGTCGAAGAACAAGGAAGCGGCTTACGAGTACCTGAAATACACGCTCGAAACCAATGAGGGCCAGATCACCATGCTCAAGGAGTTCGGCCTGGTCCCCTCGCTGGTCTCGGCCCTGAACGACCCCTACGTCTCGCAAGGTCTGCCCTATTGGGGCGGCCAGGCGGTGTGGAAGGACATCCTCGCCACTTTGCCCAAGATCGTCCCCAGCCGCGGCACGCAGTTCCAGAGCGACGCCGAAATCATCATGCGCGCCGTGCAGACCAAATATCTCGCCGGCGGCTATCCCGATGCCAAGGCAGCCCTCGACGATGCCGCCGCCCAGATCGCGGCGGCGACCGGGCTGCCGGTCAAATCATAACCTCCCAGACGGGGTCCGGGCAGGCATGCGCCGCCCCCCCCCGACCGCGGCCCGCGGAGCTTCCTCGGGGGCCGTGTGAAATGTTGCATGACCGACGGACCGGTTCCCGCTGCGCGCGGGGACCACAGCTTGAAACGCCGACGAGAGAAGGAGGAGCAGGATGCGCAACCGCAACGCCACGGCCTATCGTTTCCTCGCGCCCTACCTGCTGGTCTTCTCCGTCTTCTGGGTATGGCCGATCATCTCTTCGTTCCTGATCTCGTTCCAGGCGACGCGCACCGTGCCCTGGCGCTTTGCGCCCGGCTTCAACTGGGGCCGGCTGATCGGCGATCCGGCCTTCTTCAACGCGCTGAAGAACACGCTGCTCATCCTCGTCATCCAGGTGCCGGTGATGATCGCGCTGGCGATGGTTATGGCCGTGCTTTTGAACTCGCCGCTCTTGAAGGCGCGAGGGCTGTACCGTTTCGCGTTCTTCGCTCCGGTCGTCGTCGGCGAGGTCGCCTACTCCGCGGTGTTCCGGCTGATGTTCAATCTCGATTTCGGCATCATCAACAAGCTCCTGAACAGCGTCGGGCTGCCCAAGATCGACTGGTTCTCCAATGTCACGCCAGCCATGGCGCTGATCATGATCGCGGTCACCTGGCGCTGGGCCGGCTACAACGCCATCATCCTTCTGGCCGGCATGCAGTCCATCCCCGAGGATGTATACGAGGCGGCGACGCTCGACCGGGTCAGCAAGCTCAAGCAGTTCTTCTTCATCACCTTGCCGCTGTTGAAGCCGGTCATCGTGTTCTGCACCGTGCTGTCGATCATCGGCACCATGCAGCTGTTCACCGAACCGTTCCTGATCACCGAACGCGGCGGGCCGGGCGGCGGCACCGAGACGCTCGGCCTGCTGCTCTATCGCCAAGGCTTCCGGTCGCTCAATTTCGGCTACGCCTCGGCCGTCGCCTACACCATGGCGGGGTTGGCGATCGCCATCACGCTGGTGCAACTGTGGCTGACGAGGGAGAGGCAATGAGTTCGCTCTCGTCCGCTCGCCTGAGGCGCAGCCTCTTGCTGCATCTTTTCCTGACGCCACTGGCGCTGATCTGGCTGTTTCCGCTGTGGATGATGGTCGTGTTCTCGACCATGCCCGACAACGGCATCTTCAGCCCCGGCATCGAGCTTTTGCCGCACGGCAATTTCGTGGACAATTTCAACAACCTCCAGCGCGACACCGACTTTGTCGGCGCGATAGGCATCTCGGTGTCGGTGGCGGTCACCTACACCCTCCTGTCGGTGCTGCTGACCTCCATGGCCGGCTGGGCGCTGGCCCGCTACCGCTTCGTCGGCAAGGGCGTTGTCGTCGCCATCATCCTGGGTACCATCACGCTTCCATACGCGGTGGTGCTGATCCCGCAATTCATCATGGTGGCGCGCGATTTCAAGCTCGCCAACACCTGGGTGGCGCTGATCGTGCCGCCGCTGTTCAATTCGCTTGGCGTGCTGTTCATGCGGCAGAGCTTTTCCATGATGCCCGATGACCTGTTCGATGCCGCCCGCGTCGAAGGCGTGAAGGAGTGGCGCATCTTCGTCTTCATCGCGCTGCCGCTGGCGCGGCCGATGCTGGCCGCGCTTTGCATCATCCTGTTCCTGGCGTCCTGGAACAATTACCTCTGGCCGCTTTTGATCAACAGCCAGCCGGGCGCGATGACCGCGCCGGTGGCGCTCGGCACGCTGATCGGCCTTACCAAAGTGTCGTGGGGCGGCATCATGGCGGGCGCGGTAATGCTGACCGTGCCGATGCTGATCGTGTTCGTGCTGCTGCAACGCCATTTCATTGCCGGCATTGCCGCCGGCGCCGTCAAGTAAGGGTAGGCATGGCAACCGTCACGCTCAACAATGTCGTCAAGCGCTTCGGCTCCTTCGAGGTCGTCCATGGCGCCAATATCGACATCAGGGACGGCGAGTTCGTCGTCTTTGTTGGTCCCTCCGGCTGCGGCAAGTCCACGCTGCTCAGGATGATCGCCGGGCTGGAGGACATCAGCGACGGCGAGATCGCCATCGGCGGCAAGGTGGTCAACGATGTCGAGCCGGCCGACCGCGGCATCGCCATGGTCTTCCAGTCCTATGCGCTCTATCCGCATATGAACGTGGAGCAGAACCTTTCCTTCGGACTGCGCATGACCGGCAACCCGAAGGCCGACACCGACCGGCGGGTGAAGCGCGCGGCCGAGATCCTGCGCATCAGCGAACTGATGGACCGCCGCCCGAAGAAACTGTCCGGCGGACAGCGCCAGCGCGTCGCCATCGGCCGCGCCATCGTGCGCGAGCCGCAGGTGTTCCTGTTCGACGAGCCACTGTCCAATCTCGACGCCGAACTGCGCGTCCAGATGCGGGTCGAGATCTCGCGCCTGCACAAGGAGCTCGGCATCACCATGGTCTATGTCACGCACGACCAGACCGAGGCGATGACGCTCGCCGACCGGATCGTCGTGCTGCGCGGCGGCCATGTCGAGCAGATCGGCCGCCCGCTCGACCTTTATGACAATCCCGACAATCAGTTCGTGGCCGGTTTCGTCGGCTCGCCGAAGATGAATTTCATCAAGGGCCGCGTCGTCGGCTGCGATGCGCGCGGCGTCGCGGTGGAACTCGCTGGCCAGGAGAAGACCCGTATCACGCAGCCGCTGACGGGCGCGGTGTCTGAAATCGGCAGCAAGGTCATCGTTGGCGTGCGACCCGAACATTTCGGCAGCGCCGGGGAGGGGGACGCCGATCTTGCCGTCACCATCGATGTGGTCGAGCACCTGGGCGGCACGAGCTTTCTCTACGCCCGAACGGCCAATGGCGAGGACGTGGTGATCCAGCGCGACGCGGCCAGGGTCCCCGAGACATCAGAGATCATCGTATCCATCCGCAAATCCTACCTGTTCGACGAAAAAGGGCTGCGGCTGCGCTGATCGGCTGCCCTTTCCCATCCCGCAAGGAGAATGACAATGACTGCAACCACGCCCATCCGCTGGGGCATTCTTGGCCCGGGCAGCATCGCCAAGGCCTTCGCCGGCGGCGTCGCCGGCTCCCGCAACGGAAAGCTGGTCGCCATCGGTACGCGCGATCCGGGCAAGCCGTGCTTGGCGCAGAGCTTTCCCGGCGCGCGCATTCTCGACGGCTACGAAGCATTGCTCACTGACGCGGAAATCGACGCGATCTACATTTCGGTCCCGCACCCTGGCCATGCGCAATGGGCGATCCGGGCGGCGGAAGCGGGAAAGCACGTGCTGTGCGAAAAACCGCTGGCGCTGACCGCCTTCGAGGCCGACGCCATGATGCATGCCGCGCGCAAGGCCGGCACCTTCCTCGGCGAGGCCTTCATGTACCGGCTGCACCCGCAGACGCTGAAGCTGGTGGAACTGATCAAATCCCGCGTCATCGGCGAGATCAGGATGATCAAGTCGAGCTTCGGCTTCGCCATGCCTGATTTCATGCCGCAGCATCGGCTCTACGCCGACGACCTCGCCGGCGGCGGCATTCTGGACGTCGGCGGCTATCCCGTCTCGATGGCGCGGCTGATTGCCGGCGCCGCGGCTGGCAAGCCGTTCATCGAGCCGGACAAGGTGGCCGGCGTTGCCCATCTTGGCCAGTCCGGCGTCGACGAATGGGCGTCCGCGCTGCTGCATTTTCCAGGTGGCGTCCTCGCCGAGGTCTCCTGCAGCATCTCGCTCAACCAGGACAATGTGCTGCGCATCTTCGGCACCAGGGGCCGCATTGAGGTGCCGGATTTCTGGTTCGCCGGCGGCGACCGCGATGTCGGCTTGGGCCGGATCGATGTGATCGGCGCGGACGGTGTGCGCGAAACCATCAGCGTGAACGAAAAGCGTCACGTCTATTCCTTTGAGGTCGACGCCGCCGGCGAGGCCATCCTTGCCGGCCGGCAGGAATTCGCCTGGCCGGGCATGGCCTGGGCCGACAGCCTCGGCACATTGCGCGTGCTCGACAGATGGCGCGCGGCCGTGGGGCTGGAGTACGAGATCGAGAAGGCTTCGCTGCGCACCAACACCATCTCCGGCCGGCCTCTGCGGTCCGCAGGAACGGCGATCGGCAAGCGTGCTATCCCTGGCTTGGTTAAACCGGCCTCGGTGGTGGCGCTCGGCTTCGAGGATTTCCGCACCTTCTCCTCGGGTTCGATCCTGCTCGATGCTTTCTTCGAGGCCGGCGGCAATCTCTTCGACACCGGTTTTGTCTATGGCGCCGGCTACACCGAAAAACTGCTTGGCGAGTGGCTGAAGAACCGTGGCGTGCGCGAGCAGTCGGTGGTCATCGCCAAGGGCGCGCATTCGCCGCTCTGCTATCCCGACGTGATCGGCAAGCAGCTTGGCCAGTCGCTGGACCGCCTGCAGACCGATCATGTCGACATCTATTTCATGCATCGCGACAATCCGGACGTGCCGGTCGGCGAATTCGTCGATGCCATGGACCGCGAAGTGAAGGCCGGCCGCATCCGTGGCCCGTTCGGCGGCTCGAACTGGACGATGCAGCGCATGGACGAGGCGATCGCCTATGCCGAGCGCACCGGCAAGCAGAAGCCGGGCGCGCTATCCAACAATTTTTCGCTGGCCGAAATGCTGGAGCCGATCTGGGCCGGTTGCGTGACCTCCTCCACCGATGATTGGAAGGCCTGGCTGACCGCGCGGCAGATGCCTAATTTCGCCTGGTCGAGCCAGGGGCGCGGCTTCTTCACCGAACGCGCCGGGCGCGACCGGCGCGACAATGAAGAACTGGTGCGGGTCTGGTACTCGGAGCGCAATTTCGGCCGCCGCGACCGGGCGATCGAACTTGCCGCGCGGCTGGGCAAGAGCCCGATCCATATCGCGCTCGCCTATGTGCTCAACCAGCCTTTCCCATCGGTGCCGTTGATCGGCCCGCGCACGCTGGGCGAACTGGACGACAGCTTGCGCGCCCTCGACATCGCGCTTTCACCTGCCGATCTCCAATGGCTGGACGGCGGTAGCCGGCAAGCGGCGTAGTGCATGTCGTCCAAGGCTGCGCTGACGGCGACGGGGTCAGGTCTCGTCGTCGGACACCCTGATGTCGCGCCTGGCCGGAACCCTCATGCTGGCATACATGCCGGTGGTGCGGAACTGGCCCGGGCTAATGCCGTAACAGCGGCGGAAGACCTTCGAGAAATAGTTCGCGTCCTCGAAGCCGCACAGGATGGCGACTTCCTTCACCGGCAGGAAGTCAGCCTTGGTCAAAAGCTTGGCGGCCCGTTGCAGCCGCTGCTGCAGCACGAACTCCGCGGGCGGGATGCCTTCGCTCTCGGCGAAGCAGCGCGAGAAGTGCGCCCGGCTGAGGCCGCTGATCTGGACGAGGTCCGCTACCGGTAGCCGCCTGTCGAGATTGGCGTTGATGTGGTCGATGACCGGCTGCATGGCGCTCTGCTTTTCGGCAAAGGCATGCGAGCCGAAGACATCGTCATAGAGCGCCATCGCCGCCTCGTAGGCGATCGCCGACGCCGCCCCCGGCGAAACGGCCCCGTTGATGAGCCGCAGGCTGCAATCGGCGAGGTGATCGATCGTCTTCGGCTGCAGCCGAAAGACCGGACCCGAAACGTCGAGGATCGATTTGTGGATGCGCAGCGCCTCCTCGCCATTCATCGAGATCCAGAAATATTCCCAGCGCTCGTCCTTGGCCAGCCAGTAGCGGTGATTGTGCGGCACCAGCACCAGCAGCGTGTCGTTCTGCTGCAGGCGATAGTTGCGGTTCTCATAGCGAAGCCGGCCGCTTCCGTTTATCGTGTGCTGGAGCACGGTGAATGGCGTCTGGCCGCGCTTGCGCCCGTCCCAATCGTAGATTTCGCCCTCGCGCACTTCGTAGCCGGTGCTCGTCGGCATGGCATGCAGGCGCTGGCGACCGCGCGGCAGCGAGATCGTGCGCATCGACTGTCCGTTGGCGATCAGATCCCGCAGCACAAAATTACCCTTGAAAGCATAATCCTTCTCTGGTCGCGCTCGCGAATAAGCGCATAATCGGCTCCTCAAGAACGCGAAGAACCCGCGGTCGAGGAGCGGGCGGGAGGAGAAAAGCCGGAATCCGGCTCGATTGGCACGCGCGCCTTGGCGTGTGGCTATGTCCTCCCTTGCTGCTCCTTGCCTAGCATTCGATCGGATCGAGGTGAAGGTGATGAGTTTCAAAATCGCTATTATCGGCGCCGGCAGCGTCGGATTCACCAAGAAGCTGTTCACCGACATATTGTGCGTGCCGGAGTTCAAGGGCATCGAATTCGCGCTGACCGATGTCAGCGAGCACAATCTCCAGATGATCAAGGCGATCCTCGACCGGATCGTCGAAGCCAACAAATTGCCGACCAAAGTGACGGCGACGACAGACCGCCGCAAGGCGCTCGAGGGCGCACGTTATGTCATCAGCTGTGTGCGGGTCGGTGGCCTCGAAGCCTATGGCGACGATATCAGGATCCCCTTGAAATATGGCATCGACCAATGCGTCGGCGACACGATCTGCGCCGGCGGCATCCTCTATGGCCAGCGCAACATCCCGGTGATCCTCGATTTCTGCAAGGATATACGCGAGGTCGCCGAGACCGATGCGAAATTCCTCAACTATGCCAACCCGATGGCGATGAACACCTGGGCGGCGATCGAGTACGGCAAGGTCGACACGGTCGGGCTGTGCCACGGCGTTCAGCACGGCGCCGAGCAGATCGCCGAGGTGCTGGGCGCGAAGTCGCCTCGGGAACTCGACTATGTCTGTTCCGGCATCAACCACCAGACCTGGTTCATCGAGCTGCGCCTGAACGGCCGCGAAATCGGCAAGGACGAGCTGGTCGCCGCCTTCGAGGCGCATCCGGTCTATTCCAGGCAGGAAAAGCTGCGCATAGACGTGTTGAAGCGCTTCGGCGTCTATTCGACGGAAAGCAACGGCCATTTGTCCGAGTACCTTCCCTGGTACCGCAAGCGTCCGGACGAGATCACCCGCTGGATCGACATGTCCGACTGGATCCATGGCGAGACGGGCGGCTATCTCCGTTATTCCACCGAGACCCGCAACTGGTTCGAGACGGAGTATCCGCAATTCCTCGAGGCGGCGTCGAAGCCGATCGATCCGTCAAAGCGCTCCAACGAGCATGCCAGCCACATATTGGAGGCGCTGGAGACCAACCGCGTCTATCGCGGCCACTTCAACGTCAAGAATGATGGTGTCATCACCAATTTGCCGCAGGACGCCATCGTCGAATCGCCCGGCTTCGTCGACCGCTTCGGCATCAACATGGCGGCCGGCATCACCTTGCCGGAGGCATGTGCCGCGACCTGCATGTCCTCGATCAATGTCCAGCGCATGTCGGTGCATGCCGCCATATCCGGCGACATCGACCTGCTCAAGCTCGCCGTGCTGCATGACCCGCTGGTCGGCGCGGTGTCGACGCCGGAAGAGGTCTGGCAGATGGTCGACGAGATGGTCGTCGCCCAGGCGGCCTGGCTGCCGCAATATGCGCATGCGGTTCCGGCGGCAAAAGAGCGGTTGTCCAAATCCAGGGTCAAGACCCGCGAATGGGCGGGTGCCGCGCGGCGCAGCGTCCGCTCGATCGAGGAGTTGCGCGCCGAGAAGGCCGCGCTGAAGCAGGCTGGCTGAAAACCGGGTTCGACGGCGCATCCACGGGAGGTAGATCCACCGCAGTCAGCCGTCCAGGCACAAGACGAGCAGCAGCAAAACAAAACGTCTGAACACGAGGGAGGAGACAATGAGGAACATACGCAGCATTGGCATGGTCGCGGGACTGGCGCTGAGCGTCTCCATTCCGGCGCTCAACGCTTTCGCGTCCGAGCCGACGGTCCCGCCGGTACCGGCGACGTTTCCGGCCGAAGGCAAGATCACCTATGTGCCGCGTGACTCCATCCTGGAGTTCAAGGCGCTGCCGCAATATCACGAGCCGGATTGGGTGACCGAGAAATACGTCAAGGCCGGCAAGCTGCCGCCGGTGAAGGACAGGCTGCCGAAGGAGCCGCTGGTCTTCAAGACGGGAAACATGCCGGATGGCATCGGTGTCTACGGTGACACGATGCGCCATGTCATCGGCGGGCGGCCGGAAGGCTGGAATTATGGCGCCGGCCAGACGCAGGGCTGGGGCGGCATCGACATCGGCCTATCCGAGTGCCTGACGCGCACCGCGCCGCTGTTCCAGGTCGAGGCCAAGGACACCGAGCCGCTGCCCAACCTCGCCAAAAGCTGGGATTGGTCGACGGATGGCCACAAGCTCACCATGCATCTTGTCGAGGGCGCCAAATGGTCCGACGGCGCGCCCTTCAACGCCGACGACGTCATGTTCTACTGGGATGACGAGGTCATCGATCCCAATGTCTCTCCACTCAACGGCGCGACGCAGGAAACCTTCGGCGTCGGCACGACGCTGAAGAAGATCGACGACTACACCGTCGAGTGGACCTTCAAGGAGGCCTTCCCGAAACAGTATCTCTACGCAATGGCCTACGGCACTTTCTGCCCCGGCCCCGCGCGCATATTGAAGCCGCAACATCCGAAATATTCGAAGAACACCTACGACCAGTTCAAGAACGCCTTCCCGCCGGAATATATGAACATGCCGGTCATGGGCGCCTGGGTGCCGGTCGAATACCGGCCCGACGACATCATCGTCATGCGCCGCAATCCTTACTATTGGAAGGTCGACGAGAAGGGCAACCAGCTGCCCTACCTCAACGAGTTGCACTACAAGCTGTCCACCTGGGCCGATCGCGATGTCCAAGCGGTGGCCGGCTCGGGCGACTTCTCCAACCTGGAGCAGCCGGAGAACTTCGTCGCCTCGCTGAAGCGGGCTGCCGAGGCGAATGCGCCGGCCCGTCTTGCCTTCGGCCCGCGGCTCATCGGCTACAATCTGCGCCTGAACTTTTCCGCCAATGGCTGGGGCAACCCGGATGAGCGCGGCCAGGCGATCCGCGAGCTGAACCGCAACGAGGATTTCCGCAAGGCCGTCACCATGGCGCTCGACCGCAAGGCACTCGGCAACTCGCTGGTCAAGGGGCCGTTCACCGCCATTTATCCTGGTGGCTTCTCCTCGGGCACCAGCTTCTATGACCGCAAGTCGACGGTCTACTATCCTTTCGACCTCGAGGGCGCCAAGGCCGAACTCGCCAAGGCCGGCCTCAAGGATACCGATGGCGACGGTTTCGTGAACTTCCCGGCCGGCACCGCCGGCGGCAAGAATGTCGAGATCGTCATGCTGGTCAACAATGATTACGGTACCGACAAGAGCCTCGCCGAAGGCGTCGTCGCCCAGATGGAGAAACTCGGGCTGCGGATCGTGCTAAACGGCCTCAACGGCACGCAGCGCGATGCCTCGCAGTATTCCGGGCGCTTCGACTGGCTGATCCGGCGGAACGACCAGGAGTTGACCTCCGTCGTGCAGAACACCGTGCAGCTCGCTCCCGTCGGCCCCAAGACCAGCTGGGATCACCGCGCACCTGAAAGCGGCGAGGTCGACCTGATGCCTTTCGAGAAGGACCTCGTCGACATCGTCAACAAATTTGTCACGTCTGAGGACAATGATCAGCGCGCCGCCCTGATGAGAGACTTCCAGAAGATTTCGACGGAGCACGTCTACAATATCGGCCTGACGGAATATCCCGGTGCGCTGATCGTCAACAAACGCTTCTCCAACGTTCCAAAGGGCACGCCGATCTACATGTTCAACTGGGCAGAGGATTCGATCATCCGAGAACGGGTCTTCGTGGCGGCCGACAAGCAGGCGAAATACGAATTGTTCCCGGAAGAGCTGCCCGGCAAGCCTGGAGACAAGGGACCGATGTAAGTTTACCTCCCCTGACTGAGACCTCCGGCCGCGCCGCTGGCGCGGCCGGACAAAGGCAACCTCCGAACGCACCAAAAAGACGCGATCGGCAAGACGAGGAAGCGGACCGTCCATGCTGCGATTTCTGCTCATGCGCATAGCGTCGGCAATCCCGGTCCTTGCCATACTGAGCCTCGTCACCTTCGCCATCATCCAGGCACCGCCCGGTGACTATGCCGACTACATCCGCTCGCAGTTGATCAACCAGGGCGGCGCTTCCTTCGCCGAAGCCGACGCGCAGGCCAACGCCTACAGGATCGAACATGGCCTCGATAAGCCGCTGCCCGTCCAGTATCTCAACTGGATCGGCGGCATCGTCACCCGCGGTGATTTCGGCTACAGCCTCTACTACAACAAGCCGGTGGCCGACGTCGTGGGCGAGCGCCTGCCGCGCACCCTCATCCTGGCGCTTGTGTGCCATCTGCTCGCCTCGGTGCTCGGCATCACTTTCGGCATCTGGGCGGCGACCCGGCAATACACCTGGATCGACTCGACACTTTCGGCCATCTCCTTCCTCGGCATGACGGTGCCGCGCTTCCTGATGGCGCTGATCATCGTCTATCTCCTGGTCTTCCAGTTCAACGTCTCGGAGATAGGCAGCTTCTTCTCGCCGCAATATGGCGGCGCGCCATGGTCGTGGGCAAAGTTCGTCGATCTGGTCAAGCATGTCTGGCCGGTAGTCGCGATCGCCACCTTCGGCGGGCTCGCCTACAACATGCGCGTCATGCGCGGCAATCTGCTCGACACGCTGAATGCGCAATATGTCGAGACGGCCAGGGCCAAGGGACTGACCGGCAGCGCCGTCGTCATGCGACACGCCGTGCCCAATGCGCTGCATCCGCTGGTCATGTATCAGGGCGTGGTGCTGCCTTACATGCTGACCGGCGAAATCGAGACGGCGATCATCTTCGCGCTGCCGACCGTCGGCCCGGCGATCGTGGGTTCGATGGCGGTCGGCGACGTCTATGTCACCGCCACTTTCATGATGGTGCTGTCGGCGACGCTGATCGTCGGCAACATCATCGCCGACATGTTGCTGGTCCTGCTCGATCCGCGCGTGCGTCAGTTCGGGGAGAGCTAGATGCTGGCCCGCGATACATCGCCACCGCCGCTGCCGGCCGAAGGACCTGTCGAGAGACCCGCGCGCGGCAACGAGAGCTACACCGCGCTCGTCTGGCGCCGGCTGAAGCGCTCCTGGACCGGCATGGCGGGGTTCTGGCTCGTCGTGCTGCTGATCCTTATGGCGGTGTTCGCGGAGTTCCTGGCGCCGATGGATCCGAAGGTGACCGATGTCGCCTTCGCGCCGCCGCAAACCCCTGTTTTCCACGACAGGGACGGCAATTTCGTCGCCCGGCCCAGGGTCTATGCGCTGGCGGATTCGGCGGATCTCGATCCGGTCACCTTCCAGCCCATCGTCGGCCCTGACTATGATCATCCAAGACTGCTCGGCTTCTTCGTCGAGGGCGCGCCCTACAGGCTCTTCGGGCTCATTGGGGCGAACCGGCATTTCTTCGGCTCGATGGACGGCCAGCCGGTGCATTTCCTCGGCACCGACAAGTTCGGACGCGACGTGCTCTCGCGCGCCATCCATGGCTCGCGCGTCTCGCTGATGATCGCGCTGACGGTGGTCTTCATCATCACCGTCATCGGCACTACGGTCGGCATGGCTTCCGGCTATTTCGGCGGTCGGTTCGATGTCTGGATGCAGCGCTTCGTCGAACTCGTGCTGGCCTTCCCGCAGCTGCCGCTCTATCTGGCGCTGACGACGCTGATCCCGGTCACCGCGCCCACCAACGTCTTCCTCGCCTTCGTCATCATCGTGATGTCGGCGCTGGGCTGGGCGCAGATGTCGCGCGAGGTGCGCGGCAAGACGTTGGCGCTGGCGCGCATTGAATACGTACGCGCCGCCATGGCGGTCGGCGCCACCGACCGGCGCATCATCATGCAGCACATTTTCCCCAATGTGATGAGCCATGTGATCGTCGCGGTGACGTTGGCGATCCCCACGGTTGTGCTGCTCGAATCCTTCCTCGGTTTTCTCGGCTTCGCGGTGAAGCCGCCGCTGATCTCCTGGGGGCTGATGCTGCAGGACACCGCGACCTATTCGGTCATCGGCACTTATCCCTGGATCCTGTCGCCGGTCGGTTTCGTGCTGGTCACCGTCTTTGCCTTCAACGCGCTCGGCGACGGGCTGCGCGACGCCGTCGATCCGTATTGAGGTGGCTGGGATGACGCTCGCGCTCGCCGAACCCTTCGCACCTTCCGTCCGGCATGACCATGGCGGACGCCAGGGAGAACCCGTGATCGATGCCCGCAACATCGAGGTCGCCTTCAAGGTCGAGCACGGCACGGTCGAGGCGGTCAAGGACGTCTCGTTCCAGCTCTATCGCGGCGAGACGATTGCCATCGTCGGCGAATCCGGTTCCGGCAAATCGGTGACGGCGCGCACCGTCATGGGATTGCTGTCCCGGCGCGCCACCGTGTCGCCGAGATCGACCGTCTGTTATGATGGGCAGAACATCCTGAAGTTCCCCGAGAGCGCCCGGCGCAAGCTGCGCGGCAACCGCATCTCGATGATCTTCCAGGAGCCGATGAGCTCGCTCAATCCAATCTACACGATCGGCAGCCAGATCGTCGAGGCGATCAGGGTTCATCGCAAGGTCGGCCGGCGGCAAGCCTGGGCACGGGCGCTCGAACTCCTGCAGCATGTCCAGATCCCGGATCCGGTCGCGCGGCTCAAGCAATATCCGCATCAGCTTTCGGGCGGCCAGCGCCAGCGCGTGATGATCGCCATGGCGCTGGCCAACGATCCCGACGTGCTCATCGCCGACGAGCCGACGACGGCGCTCGACGTCACCGTCCAGGCTCAGATCCTGAACCTGATCCGCAATCTGCAGAAAGAGCTGCGTATGGCGGTGATCCTGATCACCCATGACCTCACGGTCGTGCGCAAATTCTCCGACTACGTCTATGTCATGCAGCATGGAGAAATGCGCGAACACAACGTCACCGAACGTCTGTTCTCCGATCCCCAGCATCCTTATACGCAACGACTGCTTGCCTCCGAACCGCGCGGGCGGCCACAGCCGCTGCCGGAGGGCTCCGGCACCATTCTCGAAGCGAACGGGGTACGCGTCTGCTTCATGCTGCGACACGGCACTTTCCTCAAACCGGACTGGCGCGAGCTGGTCGCCGTCGACGATCTCGATCTCAAGCTTTGTCGCCACGAAACACTGGGGCTGGTCGGCGAATCCGGCTCCGGCAAGACCACTTTTGGCCAGGCGCTGCTGAGGCTGATCGATGCCAAGCGCGGTGAGATCCGTTTCGACGGCCAGCCTATCCAAGGTTTGTCTCGCAATGAGATGCGGCCGTTGCGGTCGCGCATGCAGATCGTCTTCCAGGATCCCTTCTCCTCGCTCAACCCGCGTATGACGATCGGGCAGATCATCGAGGAAGGGCTGGTCGTCAATAGCATCGGGGCGACGCGGCGCGAGCGGGTCGAGCGCGTGCGCGAGGCGCTGGTCAGCGCCGGCATGCCGGGCGACATTCTCTCACGGTTCCCCCACGAATTCTCCGGCGGCCAACGCCAGCGCATCGCCATCGCCCGAGCCATCGCATTGGAACCCGAATTCATCCTGCTCGACGAGCCGACTTCGGCGCTGGACCTCTCCGTCCAGGCGCAGATCATCGATCTCTTGCGCAAGCTTCAGGACGAGCGTGGCTTGAGCTATCTCTTCATCTCGCACGACCTCAAGGTGGTGCGCGCTCTGTGCCACCGCGTCATCGTCATGCAGCACGGCAAGATCGTCGAACAGGGACCTGTCGACGAGGTCCTCACCAATCCCAAGACCGCCTACACCGAACGGCTCGTCCGGGCCGCTTTCGACGTGGCCTGAACACATGCCGGAGGTTAGCGTGGCAAGAAATCCCAGGATCACTTTCATCGGCGCCGGCTCGACCGTGTTCATGAAGAACATCGTCGGCGACGTGCTGCAGCGGCCGGCGCTTTCGGGCGCGACGATCGCGCTGATGGACATCGATCCGCAGCGCCTGGAAGAGAGTGCCGTCGTCGTCAACAAGCTGATCGCGACGCTCGGCGTGAAGGCGAAAGCGGAGACCTATTCCGACCAGCGCAAGGCGCTGGCCGGCGCCGACTTCGTCGTCGTCGCCTTCCAGATCGGCGGCTACGAGCCCTGCACCGTCACCGACTTCGAAGTGCCGAAGAAATACGGCCTGCGCCAGACGATCGCCGACACGCTCGGCGTTGGCGGCATCATGCGAGGCTTGAGGACCGTTCCGCATCTGTGGAAGATCTGCGAGGACATGCTCGCCGTCTGCCCCGAAGCGATCATGCTGCAATACGTCAACCCGATGGCGATCAACACCTGGGCGATATCGGAGAGATATCCAGAGATCAGGCAGGTCGGCCTCTGCCACTCGGTGCAGGGCACGGCGATGGAACTGGCGCACGATCTCGATCTTTCCTACGAGGACATCCGCTATCGCTCGGCCGGCATCAACCACATGGCGTTCTACCTGAAGTTCGAGCATCGCCAGCCCGACGGCTCCTACCGCGACCTCTATCCAGATCTCCTGCGCGCCTATCGCGAGGGCCGTGCGCCCAAGCCCGGCTGGAATCCGCGCTGCCCCAACAAGGTGCGTTACGAGATGCTGACCCGGCTCGGTTATTTCGTCACCGAAAGCTCCGAGCATTTCGCCGAATACACGCCCTATTTCATCAAGAGCGGCCGTCCCGACCTGATCGAGAAATACGGCATTCCGCTGGATGAATATCCCAAGCGCTGCATCGAGCAGATCGAACGCTGGAAGGGCCAGGCGGAAGCCTATCGCTCGGCCGAGCGCATCGAGGTCGAGCAGTCGAAGGAATATGCCTCCTCGATCATGAATTCGGTCTGGACCGGCGAGCCGTCGGTGATCTACGGCAATGTCCGAAACAATGGCTGCATCACCTCGCTGCCCCGCGAATGCGCCGCCGAGGTGCCGTGCCTGGTCGACGCCTCCGGCATCCAGCCGACTTACATCGGCGATCTGCCGCCGCAATTGACGGCGCTGATCCGCACCAACATCAACGTGCAGGAACTGACGGTGCGGGCGCTGATGAGCGAGAACCGGGAACACATCTATCATGCGGCGATGATGGATCCGCACACGGCAGCCGAGCTCGATCTCGACCAGATCTGGTCACTGGTGGATGAGCTTCTTGCCGCTCACGGCGACTGGCTGCCAGCCTGGGCGCGGACAAGCCGCAAGACTGAAGCTGCCTGATGGGCTCGGTCTCTCATTTCGGCTCGTCGGCGTCTGGTTCTTCCTCGTCGTCGCGGGCTTTGATGACATAGGCGCCCTTCAGCCAGCGGTTGAGGTCGATGTCCTTGCAGCGCTTCGAGCAGAACGGATAGGTCTCGCGCGCCGAAGGCTTGCCGCATTCGGGGCAGGGGCGCTTTGGCCGCAGCGGCGTCACCTTGTCGTCCGAGCTCATGGCCGCGCCGTGGACCAGTTTTGATGGACTTTGAAGCCTTCGCCCGAAAGCAACGCGACGGTCTCGTAAAGCGGCAAGCCGACCACATTGGTGTAGGAGCCGACCAGCTTGACGACGAAAGCGCCCGCAAGCCCCTGTACGGCATAGCCGCCGGCCTTGCCGCGCCATTCCCCCGACGCGACATAGGCGTCGATCTCCTCGCGCGGCAGCCGCTTGAACCGCACCCGCGTCTCGACAAGCCGCTGGCGCAGTTTGCCGCCGGGCGTGATCAGGCAGATGCCGGAATAGACCCGGTGCGAACGCCCCGACAGCAATCCGAGACAATTGGCGGCATCGTCGAGCGTCTCGGCCTTGGGCAGGATGCGCCGCCCGACGGCGACCACCGTGTCGGCGGCCAGCACCAAGGCCGGCGCGTAGTCGGTTTCCGACTTCAGCGCGGCGAACGCCTTTTCGGCCTTTTCCTTCGAAAGCCTTTTGGCCAGCGAGCGCGGATGCTCGGCACGCAGCGGCGCCTCGTCGATGTCGGCAGGCAGTATGCGGTCCGGCTCGATGCCGGCCTGCTGCAACAGTTCGATGCGGCGCGGCGAACCCGAGGCAAGCACCAGCTTCAGCAAAATGCTCATCGCGGACCAGTCGGCCTTGATCTTACTTGAAACGATAGGTGATGCGGCCCTTGGTCAGGTCGTAAGGCGTCATCTCGACCAGAACCTTGTCGCCGGTCAGCACGCGGATGCGGTTCTTGCGCATGCGGCCGGCCGTATGGGCTATGATTTCGTGTTCGTTTTCGAGTTTCACCCGGAACATGGCGTTGGGCAGCAGTTCCGTGACGACACCCGGAAACTCGAGGACTTCTTCCTTCGGCATTCGATACCTTTGCTTGGATGGTTTCCCGGCGTTTAGAGCATGATGCCGAAAAGTGTGAAGCGGTTTTCGGACGACATCATGCTCTACTTCTTTGATCTGGAGTCGGATCCTGTCAGGTCGAAGAGACCCAACCGCATCCGACTCCAGCCGGAAATTCGGCGGAACCTATATGATAATCGTCGGCTTGTGAACACGCTTAATCCGTCGCGTTTTTTGCTTCCGGAAGCAAAAAACGTCGGCCTATGCGCAACTTCAGCCGTTCGCGCACATCGCGATAGGCCGCGATGATCTGCTCGCGCGTGCCGCCGGCGCCGGTGGGGTCCGGCGTCGGCCAGTATTCGACCTCGACGGCGAGCGAGCGGGTGAGCTCCAGCGCGGCATGGTGCGCCTCCGGCGCGAGCGTGACGATGAGATCGAAATAGTCGTCTTCCAGTTCGTCCATCGTCCTTGGGTGGCGCTCGCCCAGCGACAGGCCTTCCTCGGCAAGCACGGCATCGACGAACGGGTCACGCTCGCCGCTGCGCACGCCCGCCGAGGCGACGAAGGTGGTGGCCGGCAGCATGCGCCGCGCCAACAGCTCGGCCATCGGCGAGCGCACGGCATTCATGCCGCACAGGAACAGGATCGAACGGGGCGGCGCGCCGGCGGTCAGGGGTTAACCCCGCCAATGGAGCACGCAGACCAGCGTGAACAGCCGGCGCGCCGTGTCGAAATCGATGTCGATCTTGCCGGCGAGCCGGTCCATCAACGTCTGCGAACCCTCATTGTGCAGGCCGCGGCGACCCATGTCGATCGCCTCGATATGGCTCGGCGTCGAGGAGCGAATGGCGTCGTAATAGCTTTCGCAGATCAGGTAGTAGTCCTTGACGATGCGCCTGAGCGGCGTCAGCGACAGGATATGGGTGACCACGGCGGAACCGTCGTCGCGCGTCACGGCGAAAACCAGGCGGGACTCGGCCAGCGACAGCTTCAGCCGGTAGGGGCCGGCGCCGCTGTCGTTGACCGGTTGAAAACTGTTCTCCTCGATCAGGTCGAAGATCGCCACCGCGCGTTCGTGCTCGACGTCGGGCGTCGAACGGCCGATCGATTCATCGAGTTCGACATCGATCAGCCTCGCACGGGTTTGATCGGAGCCCGACATGGCGCCTACATGTTCAGCCGGATAGCGACGGAGCGTCCATGCGCGTCGAGCCCTTCCGCCTTGGCCAGCGCGATCGCGGCGGGCCCCAGCGCCCGCAATTGCTCGGGCCCGAGCTTCAGGATCGAGGTGCGCTTGACGAAATCGAGTACCGAAAGGCCTGACGAGAAACGCGCCGAGCGCGCCGTCGGCAGCACGTGGTTGGAACCGCCGACATAGTCGCCGATGGCTTCCGGCGTATGGCGTCCGAGAAACACGGCACCGGCATTGTGCATCCGCGACAGGAAACCCTCGGCGTCGTCGATTGCCAGTTCGACATGCTCGGCCGCGATGCGGTCGACCAGCGGCAGCGCGGCCTCGATCGCCTCGACCTCGATCACCGCGCCGAAATCGCGCCAACTCGCCGCCGCCGTCGCCGCCCGCGGCAGGCCCGGCAACTGCCGTTCGACCGCCTCCGCAACCGCCTTGCCAAAGGCCGGATCGTCGGTGATCAGGATCGACTGCGCCGACGCATCATGTTCGGCCTGGGCCAGGAGATCGGCGGCGATCCAGTCTGGATCATTGTCGCCATCGGCCACGACGAGCACTTCCGAGGGGCCGGCGATCATGTCGATGCCGACCGTGCCGAACACCTGGCGCTTGGCCGCCGCGACATAGGCATTGCCAGGGCCGACGATCTTGGCGACCGGCTTTATCGTCTCGGTGCCATAGGCCAGGGCAGCGATCGCCTGGGCGCCGCCGACGCGATAGATTTCCGGCACGCCTGCAAGGTCGGCGGCCACCAGCACAAGCGGATTGATGATGCCGCCCGGTGCCGGCACCACCATGACGATGCGCTCCACGCCGGCGACCTTGGCCGGTATGGCGTTCATCAGCACCGAACTCGGATAGCTCGCAGTGCCGCCCGGCACGTAAAGCCCGACCGCCTCGACCGCGGTCCACCGCCAGCCGAGCTCGACGCCCGCGGCATCGGTAAAGCGGTCGTCCTTCGGCCGCTGCCGCTCGTGATAGGCGCGGATGCGGTCGCGCGCGAATTCGAGCGCCTCGATCGTCTGGTGGTCGCAAGCGGCATAGGCGCGGGCGATCTCGTCCTTCGACACGGCAATGCCGAGTTCCCTGAGGTCGGCCCGGTCGAAGCGTCTGGTAAAGTCGACGAGGGCGGCGTCGCCGTCGGCGCGCACGCGCGCGATGATCTGGCGCACGGCCGCGTCGACATCGGCCGACACTTCCCTCTTGGTGGTGAGGAAAGCGGCGAAACGCTGTTCGAAATCGGTGTCGGACTGGCGAAGCGTGATGGCCATCGCTCAGGCCCTGTGCACGGGACGCGACGTGGCGTCCCACGCGCCGCCGACATCGGCAAGGCGGGCCTCGATGCATTCGACATCGAGCATGATCGCGCCGCCTCCTGAAAAGATCAGCTCGACGATGCCGGCCGGCTTGCTGATCTCGATGAAGCTGATCGCCAGCAGCGACAGCACTTCGGCCGGCTTGTCGCGGGCAATGCCGCTGGTCTTGGCGCCCAGAACCCGATCGAAATGCAGCACGGCCTGGCGCCGCTCGTTGTGCTGGCGAAAGAAGCCCGATTTGGCCTCCCAGACGAAACGGTTCATGGTCAGCACGAAACGCTTGGCCGCGGGAAGGTATTCAAGGTCCGAGACTTTCATCACGGCGTCCTGGACATGGGCGGAGACGATGCTCAGGTCCTGGTCGTCGAGGGCGATAAGCTTGAGGCCGTTCATGCGGATTTCGCACCTGAAAATTGACTGTTCAGCCTTCTGTTAGAGCATGATCCCGAAAAGTGGAAACCGCTTTTCGGAAAAGATCATGCTCGAGCAGGAATCCGGAGGTCGTTCCGGTCCGCGCAGCCGTGAGGCGGGCTGGGATCGGCCTAAGCCGAAATCCGCTCGATCACGGCGCCGCAATTGGACAGCTTTTCTTCCAGCCGCTCGAAGCCGCGGTCGAGATGATAGACGCGGTTCACCGTGGTTTCGCCTTCGGCCGCCAGGCCGGCGATGACCAGCGAAACGGAAGCGCGAAGGTCGGTCGCCATGACAGGCGCGCCCTTCAATTTCGGCACGCCCTCGACGATCGCCGTCTGGCCCGAAAGCGTGATGTGGGCGCCCAGGCGCGCCAGTTCCTGCACATGCATGAAGCGGTTTTCGAAGATCGTCTCGGTGATGCGCGACTTGCCCTTGGCCATGGTCATCAGCCCCATGAACTGCGCCTGCAGGTCGGTCGGGAAGGCCGGGAAGGGCGCCGTCGTCACGTCGACCGGCGAAATGCCGGCGCCGTTGCGCTTGACGCGGATGCCGGAATTCGTCTGCGTGATCTCGGCGCCCGTCTGCGAGATCACGTCCAGCGCGGTCTGCAGCAGGTCGGGACGCGCGCCTTCGAGCACGACGTCGCCGCCGGTCATGGCGACGGCCATGGCATAGGTTCCGGTCTCGATGCGGTCCGGGATGACACGCACGCGCGCGCCCGACAGCGCCTCGACGCCGTCGATGGTGATGGTCGGCGTGCCGGCGCCGGAAATCTTGGCGCCCATGGCATTGAGGCATTCGGCGAGGTTGACGATCTCGGGCTCGCAGGCGGCGTTTTCGAGCACCGTCTCGCCCTTGGCGAGCGACGCGGCCATCATGAGCACATGGGTGGCGCCGACCGACACTTTCGGAAAGACGTAACGGTTGCCGACGAGGCGGCCGTTCCTGGTCTTGGCGATGACGTAGCCGGTGTCGACGTCGATGTCGGCGCCCAGCGCCTGCAGGCCTTCCAGGAACAGGTCGACCGGCCGCGTGCCGATGGCGCAGCCGCCCGGCAACGACACCTTGGCCTCGCCCATGCGGGCCAGCAGCGGGCCGATGACCCAGAACGAAGCGCGCATCTTCGACACCAGTTCGTAGGGGGCCGTCGTGTCGACGATGTTGCGGGCGGAGAAATTGATGGTGCGCGAATAGCCTTCATTCTGCTTTTCGCGGCGTCCGTTGACCGAATAATCGACGCCGTGATTGCCCAGGATGCGGATCAGCTGCTCGACATCGGCAAGATGCGGCACGTTTTCGAGCGTCAGCGTGTCGTCCGTCAGAAGCGACGCGATCATCAACGGCAGGGCGGCGTTTTTCGCGCCCGAGATCGGAATGCTTCCGGCGAGCTTGTTGCCGCCGACAATTCTGATGCGATCCATGAAAACTATCCCCTCGGCCCCGAAAGCCGGTTTCAATCGTTTGAGTATCGGCCCGTCTAGACCATCGGCCAAGCTGGTTCAAGAAATAGGATTTCCTGGCACCCGACCCAAGAGTGGCTGATTTGAGTTAATCTTTTTGTATTTCCTTCGCCGCGCCGAGCCCGTCAGGCCGCTGGTCGGCATCGCCGGCGCGCCGCGAGCGCGACTGCGCCTTGCGTTTTAGCAGATTCGCGCGCAGCTGCTCGGCCAGCCGGTCCTTGCGGCCGGTGCCGCCCTTTTTCGGTGGAGTTGTCGTGTCGTTCATTGTCCCGTCCTGGCCGGCGGCCGGCCAGCCCGCTATTCAGGCATAACCAACATTGTGGCGCGGCCATGTCATCAGAACCTATCCGGCAAGGCTTTCACAGATGCGTTGCACTTGGCCTTGCGCTTGCCGGTTCGATATGGCAGAAGCCCCGCCATCAGCGGCTGCGGTAGCTCAGTGGTAGAGCACTCCCTTGGTAAGGGAGAGGTCGAGAGTTCAATCCTCTCTCGCAGCACCAGCCTATCCGATATTTTCAGCGCTATTCGCCCCGTTCTTGTGTCTTTGCGGCACCAATGGGAAAAACAAGGCGCATCCCGGCACCTGAATCCGAGGATTTCGCGCAAGGTTGGTTCCCGTTTGCCGGCAATATCTTACGAATCGGGGCTTCAACGACATGGTCTGGCACCGGATCGCGCACAGTCGCACAATCCGGTCGCGCGTCGGCTAGCCCGTCCGTTCCTCTCATTGAAGATGAGAAAATTCGGCATACACGTTCCCGCCGAGACGGCGGGGCGAAGCGCGTCCGCGCAGACGGCGCTGGCCGCGGCTTCATCGAGACGCATATGCCGATATCGGCATTTGCGCTGGCCGTCCGATCGTGATTCAAGTCGGCGATTCCGAGGGCTTCCCGCTGGAGCGCAGCATGAGCTTGATCACACGCCGTCGGCTTCTGAAATCGGCCGCTGTTGCCGGTGTGGGCGGGCTCGCCGCGATGGGCAGGCTTGGCGGCTGGGCCGCCGCCACGCCCGAGCCGGTGGTGCTGCGGACGGCCAAAATCCAGGCCAAGCTGATGGAGGTCGGCCCGACCAGGGACGTGCTGACCTATGGCAGCGCCGGAATGCCGCCGGTGCTGAGGATGAAAAAGGGCGAGCCCTTCGCCGCCCGGCTCGTCAACGCCATCGATGACCCGACGACGATCCACTGGCACGGCGTTCGGGTCCCCAACAGCATGGACGGCGTTCCGTTCCTGGTCCAGCCCTATGTCTATACCGGCGATCACTTCGATTATGCCTTCACGCCGCCCGATGCCGGCACTTTCTGGTACCACCCGCATTGCAACACGCTGGAGCAGATGGGACACGGCCTGACCGGCGTGATTGTGGTCGAGAACCCGAACGATCCGAAATTCGATGCCGAAATCGTCCTCAATCTGCGCGACTGGCGTCTCGGCGACGACGGCCAGTTCATCGACCAGTTCCGGCCGCGCGATGCCGCGAGAACCGGCACCTATGGCACGGTGCGCACGGCCAACTGGCTCGACCAGCCGCACTATGACGCGCCGGCCGGCGGGTTGGTGCGGCTGCGCGTCGCCATCACCGACGTGACGCGCATCTATGCCTTCCGCGTCGAGGGCGCGCAGGCGACGGTGATCGCGCTGGATGGCAATCCTGTGCCGCGGCGTTTTTCGCCCGATGCCTTGCTGCTTGGCCCGGGACAGCGCATGGAACTCGCCATCCGCATGCCCGACGAGGAGGGCGCGGTGGTGAGCCTGCGGGACGTCAGGGGCACCAAACCCAAGGTGCTGGCGACCTTGCGTGCGGCCGGCCAGTCGCTGAGGCGCGACATTCGCGATATCGCGCCGCTGGAGGCCAATCCGGTGGCGGAGGTCGATCTCGGCGCGGCCCGGCATATTTCGCTGGCCCTCAGCGCCACGGCCGAGAACGTTCCGGGCGACGGCATATGCGGTTCGCTCGGCTACAGTTTCTGGGCCATCAACAAGGTGCCGTGGCCGGGTGACACGCCGGATCCGACCGCGCCGCTGGCCGAATTGAAGCGTGGCAGGAGCTATGTCATCGACATGGAGAACCTGACGCCGCAATCGCATCCGATGCATTTGCACGGCATGAGCTTCAAGGTGCTGTCATCCTCGACGCGGCAAATTGAGCCGCTGATTTCCGACACCTATCTCATCCAGCCCAACGAGAAGGTCAGCCTCGGCTTGGTCGCCGACAATCCCGGCGACTGGCTGCTGCACTGCCACATCATCGAGCATCAGAAATCGGGCATGACGAGCTACGTCAGGGTGACTTGAAACCGAGTCGCGCGCCGCGGCCTATTTGCGCAGTTGCGCCTCGATCTCGTCGAGCACCTTGTCCTTGCCGATGCCGGTGAGGAAGGCGAGGCCCTTGATGACCGGCTTGGTCACCGAAGCCGAGATCGGCGTCGTCGCGACGATGAAGTCTACGCTGTCGGCCAGCCCCGGTACTTCGGTCGCCTTGGCCTGCTGGGCGTTGAAGGTCAGGCCGCGCTGTTTCATCGCCTCGGTGACGGCGACGTTGACCGCGGTCGAGGTGGCTATGCCCGTGCCGCAGGCAAAGAGAATTGTTTTCTGTCTGGACATCTCTTGCTTCTCCTTGTTCAGCCGAGCACGGCCCGAACGTCGTCTAGCGTCCTGGCCGCCCTCAGGCCGTCCAAGGCTTGCTGGTTCTGGATGGTGGCCATGACGGCCTGCAGCGCTTCAATCTGCTTGTCCTTGTCATTGATGGCAAGCAGGAAGACGAAGCCGACCGGCAGCTTCTCGTCGGGGTCTTCCATGTTTGCGAAGACGACGGGTTGGCGCAATGTGCCCAGGGCGATCCCGGGCTTCAGCACATGTTCCGGATCGGTGTGCGGCACCGCGACATTGTCGGGGCGCTCCAGCGGCAGTCCTGTCGGGATGGTCAACTCGCGGCGCACGACCGCATCGGCGTAGGAACTTTTGACATAGCCGAGGGTCTCGAGCCGGCCGGCCAGGATGCGGATGATCTGCTCATTGGTCGAGGCATCGGATCCGAGCACGATCGCTTCGGGATCCAGAAGTTGCATGAGTCCGTCAGACATGTTTTTGCTCCGTCGATAAAATCATGCGCCCGGGGAGGGCGCACGATCATTTCAACCGTCAGGCGTGATGAGGCTCAGGCCGTGCCTTCGGCCGGCTCGTCCTCGGCGCCGGCTGCCCGTTCCCAGCCGAGCGTGTTGCGGCGATAGAGGACGAACAATGCCGCGATGACCACGGCGATCACGACGATGCCGGCAAGGCCAAGTCCCTGGATCGCCTCGATGATCACATAGGGCACCCACAGGAAGCCGTCGACGACGGAGGTGATCTGCAGCGCGTCTGCCGGGAGCTTGAAGCCCGAGGCGACGGCGGCACTTGTGAACAGCGGCGCCAGCGCGTTGGCGACGTAGAAGCCGATCGCCAGCGTCACCGTGCCGATCACCACCATGCGGAACACATTGCCTTTGACCAATGGCGCGGTCATGGCGACGATGAAGGGAATGACCGCCAGGTCGGCGAACAGGATGACGCGGTTGCCCGGCAGGATCACCGACAGGATGATCGCGATCGGCACCAGGATCAGCGACGAAGAGATCGCTGCGGGGTGGCCGATCAGGATGGCGGAGTCCAGGCCGACCAGAAGTTCGCGGTCGCCGGTGCGCTTGCGCACGAATTCCTGCGCCGCGTCCGAAACCGGGATCAGCCCTTCCATCAGGATCTTCACCATGCGCGGCAAAAGCAGCATGACGGCCGCCAGGGTCATGCCGGTACCCAGCACCTTGGCGAGCACCGTACCGAGATCGCCCGCATTGTAGAAGGCGATGGCGCCGAGCACGAGGCCGATGATCAAGCCGAGCACGACAGGCTCGCCGAACACGCCGAACCGGCGCTCGATGGTCTCGGTGTTGATGTTGATGCGGTTGATGCCGGGAATGCGATCCATGATCCAGTTCAGGATGATGGCGATCGGCAGGATCTGCGCCGAGGCCAGGTGCGGCACGGAAATGCCGGGCACGCCGTAGAACTGCTGCACCGCGCGTGCCGACCAGTCGGCGAACAGCAGCGACAATGCCGCGACCAATGCCGCGATGGCGATGCCATAGGCCAGATTGTCGGTCGCCGCCACGACCAGCGAGCCGACAAAGGCGAAGTGCCAGAAGTTCCAGACGTCGACATTGAGCGTGCGCGTCATGCGCGTCAGCAACAGCACGATGTTGACCAGGATGCCGACGGGGATGACCCAGAGGCCGACCGACGAGCCGAAGGCGATGGCGGCCGCCGACGGCCAGCCGACATCGATGATGTCGCGATGAATGCCTGTGTTGGTGACGATGGCCTTGGCGACGTCGCCAATCGACGTGAACATCAGGCCAAGCACGAGGTTGATGCCGATGAAGGCGACGCCGATGGTGACCGCGGCGCGAAAGGCCTTGCTGACCTTTGCGCCCAGAACGACGGCTATGATGAAAATGACGATCGGCAGCAGCACTGTTGCGCCGAGCGTGTCGATGGCCCCTTTGAGCCCTGCAAGAATAGTATCCATTTGTCCTCCCCTGGAGCACCGAGCCCGACCCCCGGGTTCGAAATGATGCTCCGTTGACCTCCAACGCCTTTGCCGCCAACCTCGGAGCAAAGGCACTCCCCGTTCTGCCCGCGAGCCGGAATATGTCCCGCTCGGTGATGCGGATGAACATTTGCCTTCGCTGGCGAACGAATGTTTTATTGAGGCAGTTCAAGGCAATGTCAATTGGCAAGTCTTTGAACCCAAGGCAACGAATCCGGGCTGACGGAGCCTTTGCCTGCGCGCTCTTGACGGACCATTGAACGCAAAAACCCGCCTGTGCGGCGGGCCCGTGGCGCAACTCAGCACCATGGGCAAATATGTAGCATAGTTGCCCTCACCCAGTCAAGAAAAAATTCCTATCACGGGAAACTGCCGGCAAAGCCTGGCTGGCAGCCGTCGGGTCCTTGGCGCCCCGAGTTCGGAGCCCCGCTTCGGGCCAGTTGGGACCGGGGCGAGCGCGTCTGTACCGCGCGATTCATGGGAAATCGATGGGCCGAGGCCAGTTTCGTTGGCAAGGAAGGACTATTCCCTGCTAATCCGATGCGAACCAAAACTTTGGACATCCCCGCATGACCAACGTCGCGCTGACCGGACTTGCCCGAGATCTCGCCCGTCGCGCCGCCGAGGGCCGCCCGGTGCGCATCGGCGTCATCGGTTCGGGCGAGATGGGTACCGACCTGGTTACACAAGGCATGCTGATGCCCGGCATTTCGGTCTGCGCGGTCTCGACAAGACGTCCGCATACGGCGCGAGAAGCGGTCCGCATTGCCTATGGTGACGAAGCGAAGGCCGTCGAAGCCGATACCGCTTCGAAAGTCACCGCGGCGATCGAGGCGGGAAAGATCGCCATCACTTCCAACGAGATGCTGGTCACCAATCCGCTGGTCGACGTTGTCATCGACGCCACCGGCAAGCCCGGCGTCGCCGCCGATTTCGACCTGATGGCGATGGAGCATGGCAAGCATCTGGTGATGATGAATGTGGAGGCCGACGTCACCATCGGCTGCTATCTCAAGCAACAGGCCGACCGGCTTGGCGTCGTCTATTCGGTCGGCGCCGGAGACGAGCCCTCGAGCTGCATGGAGCTGATCGAGTTCGCGTCCGCGCTGGGCCTGACCAT
Source organism: Mesorhizobium sp. BR1-1-2 (assembly GCF_020165435.1). Taxonomy (NCBI): domain Bacteria; kingdom Pseudomonadati; phylum Pseudomonadota; class Alphaproteobacteria; order Hyphomicrobiales; family Phyllobacteriaceae; genus Mesorhizobium; species Mesorhizobium sp. BR1-1-2. The sequence goes on along the minus strand of NZ_JAIUID010000020.1, from coordinate 23,493 downwards.
CGTCTCGGCCGGCAAGGGCAAGAACAACCCGCTCAACCACGATGCCATGCCCGACGATTATCGCGAGGAAGCGATCCGCCGCAACATGAACCCGCGCATGCTGGTCGAGTTCGTCGATGGTTCGAAAACCATGGTCGAGATGTGCGCCATCGCCAACGCCACCGGGCTGGTGCCCGACGTGCCCGGCATGCACGGCCCGAAGGCCGACCGCGATGACCTCGCCAAGGTGCTGATCCCGCGCGAGCACGGCGGGCTGCTCACGAAAAAGGGCGTCGTCGACTACACCGTCGGCAAGGGTGTGGCACCCGGTGTCTTCGTCATTGTCGAGGCGACCCATCCGCGCATCGTCGAGCGCATGGACGACCTGCATATCGGCCGCGGTCCCTATTACAGCCTGTTCCGGCCCTACCATTTGACCTCGCTGGAGGTCCCGCTGACCGCGGCCCGCATCGTGCTCTTCGGCAAGCCCGACATGGTGCCGCTGCCAAGGCCCGTCGCCGAGGTATGCGCCGTCGCCAAGCGCGACCTCGTAGCCGGCGAAACCTTCGATGCGATTGGCGAAACCTGCTATCGCTCCTGGACGATGACCGTCGAAGACGCTCGCGCCCGGCGCGCCGTGCCGGTCGGCCTGCTCGAAGGCGGCAAGGTGCTGAAACCGGTCAGGAAAGGCGAGCTGCTGACGGCCGACAACGCCGCGCCCGACCAGACGACGAGGCTGTTCGGCTTGCGCCGGCTGCAGGACGAGATGCTGTACGGAAAATAGGTCGCTGTGGCGCCGTCATGACAAGTGCACTATATTGTAGTGGCATGTCGCTGAGGACCGATTAATGAACCTCCAGATCAGAGACCCGCGGGCACGTGAATTGGCACAGCGGCTCGCCGCCAAACGTAAGATTTCAATGACCGAAGCTGTTATCGAAGCGCTTGAGTCGGAATTGAAACGGGAAAGCGGACGCATTCCCCTGGCGAAGCGGCTGTCTGCGATCGCCGATGACCTTAAGACCAAAGCCGGCCACGGCGGCCGGCCTGTGAGCAAGGATGAGATCGACGACATGTGGGGACATCCCTGATGTTCGTCGACACCTCCGTGGTCGTCGCAATTCTTTCGGCAGAAGGGGATGCCGGCGAATGGAGTGACAGGATCGCGGCAGCACCACGCAAGATTACTTCCGCGCTGGTGGTGCTTGAGGCAGCGATGCGGCTTTCCACCATGCTTGCTGTCGAGCCGCTGGTTGCGGAAACGGCGATAGAAGCGTTTCTGCGCGAAGCCGAAATCGAAATTGTGCCGATCGGCGCCGACGATGCCAAACTCGCCATCCAAGCGTTTTCAGACTACGGCAAGGGACGTGGGCACCCCGCGCAGCTCAACCTTGCCGATTGCTTGTCCTATGCTTGCGCGAAGGGCCACGGCTCGGTTTTGCTCTACAAGGGCAACGACTTCTCACATACGGATCTCGCTTAGAGCAATTCCAGGAAAAGTGTGAGCGGTTTTTCGTCCAGAATTGCGTCAAAACAAAGAGTTAGATCGCTCTATTTCCCCAATTCGATCGACCGCAGCCGAGCCGCTTCCACTGCTTGCGTGAGAAGATTGGTCAACCGGTCATCGCCCATCAGCACTGCCAGCGCGGCCGCCGTCGTGCCGTTCGGGCTGGTCACCTGCTGGCGCAGCAGGCCCGGCTCCTCGCCGCTTTCGGCGGCGAGCGAGGCGGCACCATAGACGGTCTGCATGGCGAGCAGCTTGGCGGTCGCCGCCGGCAGGCCCGCCTTCTCTGCGGCGACGGTCAGCGCTTCGATGAAATGGAAGATATAGGCCGGGCCCGATCCCGACACGGCGGTCACCGCATCCATCAGTCCCTCGTCCTCGATGATGGCCACTTCGCCGCTGGCCGACAAGAGGTCGGCGACGAAGCGCTTGGTGTCGTCGGAAACCAGCGGATTGGAAAACACCACCATCATGCCCTTGCCGATGGAAGCAGGCGTGTTGGGCATGCAGCGCACGACAGGCGCCCGGTCGCCCAGGATTTGCTCGAAGGTGGCGACCGGCGTGCCCGCGGCGATGCTGACGAAAGTGGTGCGCCCCTCGCCGAAACGTTTGTAAGCGGCCGTCACGTCGCGGATCACCTGGGGCTTGACGGCGATGACGATGAGATCAGGCACGGCACCGGCCGGAATATTGGCGGCGTCGGCAGCCGTGCCGCATCCGAGTGCGGCCGCGCGCTGGCGCAGGTCGGCATTGGGCTCGACCACGAAAACGGCCAACGGTGCAAGCTTGCCGGATTTCAGCCAGCCCGAGAGCATGGCGTAACCCATATTGCCGCAGCCGGCGAGAACAAGCCTGATCGTCATCGAAAGCCCTCCGAGGAAAGGCTTCACATAAACGCTCGCGGATCAACGGGGAAGCCCTGTCAGGTGGAGTGGCCCAATCGCGCGCCACGACCGGCGTTGCGCACCGCGATCGGACGCAGCGAAACTTGCCTGAGCCCGAGCACGCCGAGCACGAAGAACAGCCACACCGGATCGCCGCGATGGAAGAAGAAGCTTTCGAGGAAGGCGTTGAGCGCGGCGAACAGCACCACCATCATGAAGAAGTCGCCGAGATAGATGTTTTCCTTGCGCAAGGGAATGCGCATGTAGTCGCGCAAAGGGGCGATCAGGAAGGTGTAGACCGCCACGCAAAGCGCCGGAATGCCCATCAGCACGGCGATGTCGAGATAACCGTCATGGCCGTGCACGATGGTCCTGATATCCCACGGCCGATCGAAGGGCTGATCCTGGTTGAGCAGCAGCGGCGTTCCCCAGAAACTCTCATAGCCGTAGCCGGTCCACGGTTTCTTCGCCAGCATCTCGCCGGCGAACTCCCAAAGCGTGGTGCGCCCGGTATAGGTCAGGCCGGGGAAATAGATCGCCGCCAGCTCTTTCACCGGCGGCAGGAAAACGATGCCCAGCGTGCCGACCGCGGTGGTGATGATCGCCAGCGCGAACAGGATCGGCGTGCCGAGCCGCATGCCGACGATGCTTGGAAACATGACGATCAGGATCGAGAACGGCACCAGGCCGGCCGTGGTCTTGGATCCGGTGTGCAGCATGAACACCATCGCCGCGAAGAAAATTCCAGCACCCCAGAACCGCTGCCCGCGCCGGAAGAGATAGAGGCCGGCGAAGCTGAGGCAGGCCATGACCGGGCCGGCGATGTTCTTGTGGGTGAAGACGCCGCGCCACAGGCCGGCATGTTCCGGTTCCTGCGAATCGGCCGTGTGCATCGCCTCGTGCGGAAAGACGATGAGGCCGAGATAGGAAAGGCCCATGACCGCCACGGCGGTGAAGATGATGACCTTCGAGAAGGAATCCGCATCGCGCGGCAGCACGAGGATCGTCGCCATGGTCAGGATGCCGATCATGGTGAAGGAGGCGGCGCGCATCGCCGAGGGCGGGTCGGTCGCCAGCACCACCGACAGGAAGAAGAAGCCCAGCATCAGCATCCAGGACGGGCTGAGCAGCGAGCGCACGATGCGCGGGTCGGCAAACGCCATCAGCGAGAAGATGGAAACGGCGCCGAGCGAGCCGAAGCCGAGCTGGTTGACGATGTCGCCGCCTTCGCCGGTGAGTTCGGCACCCGCGGGCTGGAACGGGCGGAAGGACACCATGATGACGGTGAACAGCAGCGCCGCGATCGCGGTTGCCACGCCGTCGCGCGTGAACGCTGCGCTGAGCGGCGCGCGCTCAGTTCTTTTCAGGCTGGCGGTATTGCTCATTGGCATATCCGAATTCGGCCAGCACACGGCCCAGCGCCACATGGACAGGGTAGATGGCGGCCGCGGGCGATCCTGTCCGTGCCAGCCTGGCGGCGCCGCGAAATGGCGAGACGGCAAGCAGGGTCAGGCTCTTCAGCAACACCTTGACGCCGGCCAGCGGGGTGCCGGCGCGTTTCTTCTTTTCGACCAGCGTCGATATCACGCCGTTGCGCAGGCTGCGGGCGCGGATCCAGTCGGCCTCGACCCGCCGGGCCGGGACGGTCTCGATCACGCTGGCCTCGGCGCACCAGCCAAGCACGAAGCCGCGCTGCGCCGCCCGGCTCAGGAAGTCGGAATCGCCGCCGCCCATGAAATTGAATTTCAGGTCGAGGAACGGCGGCCCCATGGCGGTAAGCACGTTGCGCCCCACCAGGAGATTGCCGGACGAATAGAGCGCCGGCACGAGGCCGGTCTTGCGGTAGGGCGGCGCGAAGACCGGATGCTCGGCCCAGCGCGCATGGGCGGGATCGGCAAAGTCGGGCACTTGCGGGCCGCCGACAATATCGGCGCCAAGGCTTTCAGCCGCCCCGCACATCCGTTCCAGCCAGTGCGGATCGGCTATCTCGTCATCGTCAATGACCAGCAGGTGCCTGAAATTCGGAAAGTGCAGGATCGCCGTCTGCCAGCCGGCATTGTAGGCGCTGCAATTGCCGCGCTGATGCGCGATGATCACCATGCCCGGCATCTCGCCGCGCTCGAACAGCGGCAGCGACGCCTGGGCGCCGGCACGCGCCTCGGCCTCGTTCTCCATGACGATGACGGCGAAGCGCCTGCCGGTCTGCTGCGCCCGCAGCGACGCCAGCGTTTGCAGGACCTGGTCCGGCCGCTTGAAGGTCGGCAAGGTGACGATGGCTTCGACGGCCTCCGTGTCAAGCCGGGGGGATCGTCCCGCGATCGATACCGAACCGTCCGATGGCAAAGGGATCATCCGTGTCAGCCGCATGGTGGGTCGCGTTCTGTTAGCACCACGACGATAACGTTTCGTTAATCACCTTTCACGGAGTGGCCCTTCAAGCCGGGGTTTGGGCCGTCGATGCGCGCGCATTTAATCAAGGGTTCACCGCGCTTTGCTACCGGCTGCACCACAGGATAGGTGAGATGCATCTGCTGTTCGCCACATCGATCGTGCCCGATGGCGCTCTCGCCTCGGGCTACGAGATCGCCAATGCTGCAATCATCGCTGCCTTGCGGCGCGCCGGCGCGCGCGTCACCGTCATCGGCTTCATCTGGCCGGGGAAAGTGGCGGCCGATCCTGAAAACACCATCGTGCTGGGTGCCGTGGACGTGCGCACCGAAAATGCTTCAGCGCTGCAAAAGCTCGCCTGGGTGGGCAAGGCGATGCTTTCGGGCCTCACCTTCGCATCGGTGAAGTTGCGTGCGGTCTCCGATGCCGAAGTCCTCGCCGCCATCGAGCGCGCCGGCCCCTTCGACGGCTATGTGCTCAATTCCGTGCAGTTCGCCGGCGCCTTCGAAAAGCTCTTTGGCGACCGGCCTTCGATCTTCGTCGCCCACAATGTCGAGCATCTTTCGGCGCGGGAGAATGCCGCTGCCGCCCCGGGCGTCTTCCAGCGCCTGTTGTTCCGCCGCGAGGCAAGGCTGCTCGAGAGCGTGGAAGAGCGTCTGTGCCGCCGCGCGCGTTTCGTCTTCACGCTGGCCGAGGAAGACCGCTCCGCACTCGGCGTAGCCTCAGACGACCGCTCGGCGGTGCTGCCGCTGGTGACGGGCGCCAGGCCACCGGCGCACAACGGTCGGCGCAAGATCGAGTGCGACGCCGCGCTGATCGGCACCTGGACCTGGCAGCCGAACCGCATCGGGCTCGGCTGGTTCCTGGACAAGGTGGTGCCGCATCTGCGCCCGGACTTCCGCATCAGGATCGCCGGCAGCATGCCGTCTGATATCGTCTCGTCTCATCCCGGCGTCGCTTTCGTCGGACGCGTGCCGGACGCCCGGGCTTTCATACGCGGCGGCGCCGTCATTCCGCTCATCAGCACCGCCGGCAGCGGCGTGCAGCTGAAGACGATCGAGACGTTCGAGCTCGGCCTGCCCGCCGTTGCCACCAGCCACGCGCTGCGCGGCATCGACCATCGCCCGGTCAATTGCGCCGTCACCGACGATCCGGTCGCCTTTGCCAGGGCGCTGGAGGCCGCGGCGGCTGATATTCGCGACGTTGACGGCAGCGCGTTCCACCGCCGGCAGCTCAAGGCGCTCGATGCCGCCATCCGGCTTGGCCTGGAGAGGCTCGGTCCTGTCATGCAGGAGGCGTTTGCATGAACATGCACACCGCCCGCGCCGCGTTCGGGTCCGACACGTTGAAGACGATCTTCGGCATCTCCGTGCTCGCCATTCGCTGGGACGACGCGATCGCCCTGCTGACGCGGCTGATCGCGGAACGACGCTTCACCAAGGTCAGCTTCCTCAACGCCCATAATGCCAATCTCGCCTACACCGATCCGGTGTTCGCCCAGGCGCTCGACGATTTTCTCATCCTGCCGGACGGCATCGGCGTCGATCTCGCAGCGCAACTTCTCTATGGCGCGCCGTTCCCGGACAATCTCAACGGCACCGATTTCGTGCCGGCCTTTCTGCGGTCGGTGGCCCGACCGCTGACCGTGGGGCTGCTCGGCGCGACGCGCATCAATGCCGAGGCCGCGTCGAAGAAGCTCGCGGCGATTGCCGTCCAGCACAGATTCGTGGTCATCCATGACGGCTACTTCTCCGCTGCGCAGGAGCCGGAAATCATCGAACGGATCGCGGCGTTGCGGCCTGATATGCTGCTGGTCGCCATGGGCGTGCCGCGCCAGGAATTGTGGATCGAACGGCACATCGACGAGCGCCACTGCACGCTGCCGGTCGCGGTCGGCGCGCTGCTGGATTTTCTCAGCGGCGCCGTGCCGCGCGCGCCCTTGTGGATACGGCGCCTCAGGCTGGAGTGGCTGTTTCGGCTGGCGGTCGAGCCGGGACGGCTCTGGCGCCGCTATGTGGTCGGCAACCCCTTGTTCCTGTGGCGGGTCCTCAAACAGAAATTGTTGAACCCGCCCCAAGCCGCCCGAGACGTCCGTTGAACGAGAGGTTCGTTCCAGGCGCGATCGCCGAACCCGGACTGCTTCGGGCAATGCCGACGGCAGCCATGGTGACGGCAAGCTATGCGCCGGATTTCGAGCGTTGCCGCCTGCTCTGCGAAACCCTCGACCGGCACGTCACGGGCGTCGCGCATCATTACATTCTGGTCGAAGGCCGCGACGTCAAGTTGTTTCGCCGGTTGGAGAGCGCCAACCGATCCATCATCGACGAACGTGAGCTGCTGCCGCGCTGGCTGCATGTCTTCGACGATCCGCTCAGCCTGTTCCGGCGGCGCGTCTGGCTCAGCCTGAAGACTCAGCCGCTGCGCGGCTGGCACGTGCAGCAACTGCGCCGCATCGCAGTTGCGGCGCATGCACGCCAGGACGTCCTGGTCTTCTGCGATTCCGACGTCGCCTTCGTGAAGCCTTTCGATTGCGGCGCGTTCTGGCGTGATGGCAAGGCGCGGCTGTTCCGCCGTGACGGCGTGCTTGCGCAGGACGGTCATGACGAGCATCGCATATGGTCACGCAATGCCGGTTCCGCGCTCGGCATCGATCCGTCGAGGAATTCGGTCCACGATTATATCTCGACGCTGATCGCCTGGCGCCGCGACACCGTGCTGGCCATGTGCAACCGGATCGAGGAGGTGCATGGCCGAAACTGGGTCGAGGTCGTCGGCTCGGCGCGCAAATTCTCCGAATGCATGATCTATGGCCGCTATGTCGACGATCTGCTGGACGGCGCCGGCCACTTCCACGGCACGGAAGAATTCTGCCGCGTCCATTGGACCGGCGAGGCGCTGTCGGACGACGAATTCCGCCGCTTCGTTGCCGCCATGGCTCCCGAACAGGTGGCGATCGGCATGCAATCCTTCATCGGCACCGATACCGGCCGCATCCGCCGGCTGATCGGGCTCGACCGATCCTGATCCTGAAAACGAGTCGGTTCTCGGAAAGACTGCCCGGATGAAGGATCAGATCGCCTTCGCCGGTTTGCGCAGCGCCGAATAGGTCAGCAGCATCGACGCGAGATAGAGCAGCAGGAAGACGACGTTGAGCGACAGCACCAGCTTCGACGTGTCGGCAATGGTTGTCAGCACATAGGTCAAGAGCAGCGCCTTGAGAGCGGCGAGCAGGCCGAGATTGAGCGCCCGCACCAGCGTCTGGCCGCGCGCGAACAGAAGTTCCGCCTGGTATTCGACCAGATTGCGCAGTCCCGGAACGCCGATCGCAAGCGCCACCAGGGGAGCGGCCTCCGAGACGTTCTTGCCGAGCGCCCCGGGGAAGAAATGCAGCACCACGGCAAGCGCCAGCAGCGCCAGCGTCGAGACCGCGAATACGCCGCCTTCGATGCCGCTCTTGACCGCCACCCGTGACAAGAGCTCCGGGGCACGCATCATGCGCTGCACCAGCATCATGGAGAAGGTGCGGATCGGGATCGCCGTCAGGTCGACCAGCCGCATGATGATGGCATAGATGCCGGCCAAATGCGGGCCACCGATCGCCAGCACCAGAAGCTTGTCGAATTCCATCTGCAGGTAGAACAGCACCTCGGCGCCGGCGACATAGACCGAATCGGCGAGCCGCCTGAGATAAAGCTCGCTGCGCAGCCGCAGCCGCTGGCGCGGATAGAAGAGGCCGAACGCGAGCAGCAGCGAGGCGGCGTTGGCGCCGATATAGAACCAGGACCATACCCAGACGCTGTGTTGCGCCCATAACATGAACAGCACCGCGCCGGCTGCCCGCAACGCCGTCGCCAGGATCGCCAGCACGGCGGCACGGCCGAATTTGCCGAGGCCGTTGTTGACGATCAGCGCCACCTCCACCGGCCGCCACAGAAGCGCCTCGGCAAAGACGATTACCGCGAACACCGGCAGCGGCACGGTGCTGGCAAAGAAGATCAGGTAGACGATGTAGGAGGTTGCGGCGAGCAGCGGCAACGAGACGATGCCGAGCAGCAGGAAGCCTGCGGTGAAGGTGCCGATCAGGTTGGGGCGGATGGTGGCGGTGCGGTAAAGTGCCGAGATGAAGCCGAAGGCCAGAAGCCGCGACAGCATCACTCCGGCGGCCGAGGCGGTGGCGAACATGCCGAACTCGGCGATGGAAAGCGTGTTGGCCAAGGCGATGAAGTAGGCGAGTGAAAACACCAGCCGCCCGCCGGCGCCGCTGATCGCCGAAAAATAGTCGCGAACCAGCCCCCGTCTTTCGGCCACCAAGGTGCCGATCCGGGCGAGGGGCCGCCTCTGCGGTATGTCGCTGGCCTCAGTCATGGGTCAAGGAAAGGCATAGGCGGCAAAGTTTAACGTGCCCTTCTGAAATCTTCCTGCATCTGCTGAAATTCCAGGCACCCGGCATCAAGCAATGCTTTCGGCCTCTTAAAATTAACCTTTTGTTTCCTATGCTTGTTTAGCGTGGCTTAACAAATGGCCGACCGCCGCTGTCTGGCGGCTGAAAGTAAGCTTCGCGACAATGGGCGACAGGGAAAATCGTGAGGACTGGAGGCGCGAACGATCCTTGCTGGCGCTTGGCCAAGCCGTGCGCGGTGAGGACGAGGCATCGCTGGTCTCGCTAGGGGATCGGGCAAATCCGTCATGGCGCGAGGATGCCGCCACACGTCATCGCCTGGCGCGTTCGCAGCGCGAGGCGAAGATGAATCCGGCGCCTCTCGCATCCGCCGGAACGCAACGCTTGCAGCCGGGCGACGAGCCGGCTTCGGCATCCGCCGGCATTTCGCATTCGCACGATGGGGCCGGTATCGGCGGTTCGGACTCGGCGATGCCGTATGACGAGACGGTTCCTGAGATCGCCTCGAGAGTTGATTCCCAGCGCAGCACATCCGAACCGCTGAGCGCGAGCGAAGCGGGAACATCTCCTGGCGAGGATGCCGACAGCCAGCACTGGAAGCCCCTGATCGATCCAATGCAGGTGGTTCGCGGGGTCGCCAGGTCCAAAGCGCTGATCATCACCACGACGGTGCTGGGCGCGGCGCTCGGCGTTGCGATTGCCCTGTCGACGCCGAAGAAATACGAATCCACCACCGAGCTGATCGTCGACCCGCGCGACCTGAAGCTTACGGACCGCGATCTCACCCAGGCGGTGGTCATGCCCGACGCGGCGCTCGTCAACGTCGAGAACCAGATCAAGTTGCTGACCTCCGGCACCGTGTTGAACAAGGTTGTCCAGGAGCTCGACCTGGTCGACGACCCCGAGTTCAACGGCCAAGGCAATGGCCGCCTTGGCGTCATGTCGCTGATCCGCTCGATCCTGTTGCGCCAGGACGGACCGGGCGGTGTCGACCAATCCCGCCGCCTTTCCCTTGCCATCGTCAACCTGGCCGAGAGCGTTTCGGTCGAGCGCGGCGGCAAGACCTCCGTGATCACCATCGGCGTCACCACTCAGGATCCCCAGAAATCGGCACTCATCGCGGAAACGATGACGAAGGTCTTCCTGCAGACCTCGGGTGAAATCCAGTCCGACACTGCCGGCCGGGCCAACAACGAACTGACGGCGAAACTCGACGAGATGCGCAAGGGCGTCGAGGCGGCCGAGCGCAAGGTCGAGGATTTCAGGGCCACCCATGATCTTGTCGACGCGCAGGGCCATCTGATCAGCGACGACCAGATGCTCAAGCTAAACGAGCAGCTTTCCGTCGCCCGCGCCCGCACGCTGGAGCTGAACGCCCGCGCGGCCTCGGCACGTCAGGTCAACGTGAATTCGGTACTCAGCGGCACCTTGCCGGAAGAGATCAACTCCAACTCCATGAGCGATCTGCGCTCGCAATACGCAACGCTCAAGCAGGAGGCTGATCGGGCAGCGGTCAGGCTCGGACCGCGCCATCCCGAGCGCCAGGCGCTCGAGGCCCAGCTCACCGGCGCGCGCGAACGCATCGTCGCCGAACTCAGCCGCATCGCGTCGTCGCTGCAGGTTGACCTGAAACGCTCGGTCCAACTCGAACAGGACCTTGCCTCCCGCCTGGCGCAGATGAAGGTGCGCAGCGGTGACGTCAACAGCGACCTTGTCTCGATGCGGGAGCTGGAGCGCGAGGCCTCGGCCAAGCGCTCGGTCTATGAACAATATCTCCTGCGCGCCAAGGAGACCGGCGAGCAGAAGAATATCAACACCGCCAATATGAGCGTCATCTCGCCCGCCTCCATTCCGCTGGAGCCGAACGGGCCGTCGCGCGCCGTGGTGGCGCTTGCCGGCCTGCTGCTGGGCTTTGCCTCCGGCGTCGGCCTCGGCGCCATGCGCGGCGCCTATGAATGCCTGCGTGAGACCGCCGGGTCACGATCCCGCCGTGACCGCAAGATAGAGGAACGCCGGGTGCCGCTCGATGACCAGGCATTCCGGGCGCCGCCTCCGCCGGCGCTGCCGATACCGCAAGCATCGCCGCCGCAATCACCGCCGTCGCCGCCAGCTTCAGTGCCGCCGCTTGCCGCGCAGGCCGGGGCCGCTGCCGTCGAGAGCCCAGGACGGATCGGCGCGCTGGTGTCCAGGCTGCGCAAGGCTGTGTCCCGCAAGCCCGCCACCGAGGTGCAGGACGAGGCGTTTCCCGGTGCATCTGCGTCGGCCCCTGTCGCCGAAGACGGCCGGCCGGCGAACGCTCCTGCATTTCCCGACTATCAGGCTCCGGATTCCGCCTTCGGGCATCGGTCGCCAGCTCCAAACTATCCGCGCCCATCTTTTCAGCCAGCCGCGGACACCGGCTACCAGCGGCCCATGGGATCGCCATCAAGGTCGCCCCTGATGCCGCAGCAGGCGATGCATCCGGTCGCGTCCCATCCCTATGCGCAGCCTTTGGTTTATCCGCACATGCAACCTTGGCAGACGCGGTCGCCGGCAGGCCATCCCCAGGCCACGGCGCCCTATGGCGCGCCGATGCCCTACCCGCCCGCACCCGCTCCAGCTCAGCCGTCGGCCTATTCCGCCGCGCCGCTGGAGCAGCCCGCCGCCGCCGAGAAGGGCGCCGAGCAGGCGTCGATCGAGGAAATTCGCGCCAGCCTGCGCGAATTTCGCGAGGCTGTTCGCGAGCTTACCGAGAGCCGCGCGGGCCGCCGCTATTTCTGAGCCACAAGATAGTCTCCTGTGTCGAACAAAAGCGCGCCGGTTTCGCGTAAACGGCATCGGACGGCGCTTTGACGGGATTGCGTGTTCGAATTTTCGTCAAAATGCCGCGCGGTGTCTTTGCTGGAGACGCAGCCCGGCTGGCCGGGCCATGCAGGCTTCGGCGCACGCTTGAGAAAAGGATCCAAAGCGCCGCATTTTCGGACGCGGCCGGTTTGGCGGAACGTATCGAGGGGTGATTCATATGGCCGAAGTGATTGACGGCAAAAGCGTTGCCGAAGACGTGGTGCGGACGGTGAAGACCTTGACCGCCGAGCTTGTCGCCAAGGGCCATGTCCAGCCCGGCCTCGCCGTGGTCATCGTCGGCGAGGATCCGGCGAGCCAGGTCTACGTCGCCTCCAAATCCCGCACCGCCAAGGAATGCGGCTTTCATTCGGTCCAGCACACGTTGCCGGCGGATACCTCCCAGGAGGCGCTGCTCAAGATCATCGCAGACCTCAACGCCGACCCCGCCATCAACGGCATCCTGGTGCAGCTTCCGCTTCCCGCCCACATCGATGCCGGCAAGGTCATCCAGGCGATCGCGCCGCACAAGGATGTCGACGGCTTCCATTTCATCAATGTCGGCAAGCTCGGCACCGGCGAACTCGACACCGCTTTCGTTCCTTGCACGCCCGCCGGCTCGATGCTCCTGATCGAGCGCGTGCGCGGCAAGGACCTGTCGGGCCTCAATGCCGTCGTCGTCGGCCGTTCCAACATCGTCGGCAAGCCGATGGCCAATCTCCTGCTTGCCGCCAATTGCACCGTCACCATCGCGCACAGCCGCACGAAGGATCTGCCGGGGCTGGCCCGCACCGCCGACATTCTCGTCGCCGCCGTTGGCCGGCCGGAGATGATCAGGGGCGATTGGGTGAAGCCCGGCGCAACCGTCATCGACGTCGGCATCAACCGCATCCCGGCCCCGGAGAGGGGGGAGGGCAAATCCCGCCTCGTCGGCGATGTCGCCTATGCCGAAGCGGCCAAGGCCGCCGGCGCCATCACGCCCGTGCCCGGCGGCGTCGGGCCTATGACCATTGCCATGCTGATGGCCAATACGTTAGCCTCCGCCTACCTTGCGGCCGGGTTGAAACGGCCCTCCTTCTGACCACCAGAAAGCAGCAGCTTTGCCGAACCCAACTATTCCCTTGGAACGGCCGGTCATGAATGATCCCGTTCAAGGCGGCCGGCAATTCGCGTTCCTGCTGGTCGACAAGTTCTCCATGTTCTCGCTGGCCGCCGCGATCGACACGTTCCGTTCGGCGAACCGGCTGCTCGGCCGCGATTTCTACGGCTGGACGACGGTATCGGCCGATGGCGATCCGGTGATGGCGTCCAACGGCTTGCCGCTCAAGATCGACTATGCGGTTGCCGACCTGCCGCCGGTCGACATCCTCTTCGTCTCCGTCGGGCTGACCACGGAATTTCCCGGCAAGAGCAAGGTTCTGGCGGCGCTACGCAGTTGGGGCCGGCGCGGCAATGCGCTCGGCGCGCTGTCGGTCGGATCCTATTTGCTGGCCGAAGCCGGCCAGCTCGACGGCTATCGCTGCACCATCCATTGGGAGAACCGCGCCGGCTTCGTCGAGCGCTTTCCCGACATCAACTGCACTGGCAACGTCTTCGAGATCGACCGCAAGCGCTACACCTGCGCCGGCGGCACCACCTCGATTGACCTGATGCTGGAGATCGTGCGCGGCGACTTCGGCTCGAACCTCGCCAACGGCGTCGCCAACCAGTTCCAGCACGAGCGCATCCGCTCGGCCGGCGACCGCCAGCGCGTCGGGCCGGAGCGCGACCTCACCGGCAAGTCGGAGAAGCTCAGGCGCATCGTCGAGCTGATGGCCGACCATCTCGACGAGCCGCTCTCGGCGGTGCAACTCGCCAAATCGGCTGGCCTTTCGGTGCGTCAGGTGGAGCGGTTGTTCCTGCGCCACCTCAACGTCACGCCCGGCCGCTACTACATGCGGCTGCGGCTGGAGCGGGCGCGCGAATTGTTGCGCCAGACCAACATGCCGATCCTCGACGTGGCGATCGCCACCGGCTTCACCTCGCATTCCTATTTTGCCCAGAGCTATCGGCTGCAGTTTGGCCGCCCGCCTTCCGAAGAGCGCCGCACCACCTACTAAGCCGCGGACAAGCCGCGTCCGGGCTTGTGTCCCAAGGTGGGCTCAAATAGCTTCAGCCGGCGGACGGGGCGGCTACTCAGGAGATTTCGATGGCGGGATTTGCACGGAGCGTCGCTGCGGCGTTTCTCCTTTTGTCGATGACGACATTCGGCTTTGCCGCGAACAAGGTCATTGTCATCCTCGACGCTTCCGGGTCGATGTGGGCGCAGATCGACGGCAGGCCCAAGCTCGAAATCGCCCGTGAGTCGCTGAGAAGCGTGCTGCAATCGGTTCCCGCCGACGATGAACTCGGTTTCATGGCCTATGGCCATCGCGAGAAAGGCAGTTGCGAGGACATCCAGTTGATCGTACCGCCGCAGGCCGGCTCGGCGAGCGCGATTTCGGCCGCGGCCGACAGCATGAAATTCCTCGGCAAGACGCCGCTGACATCAGCCGTCAGGCAGGCGGCCGAAGCGCTGAAATACACCGAGGACAAGGCGACCGTCGTTCTCATCACCGACGGGCTCGAGACCTGTGGCGGCGATCCTTGCGCGCTTGGCAAGGAACTCGAATCGTCCGGCGTCGATTTCACAGCCGACGTTGTCGGCTTTGGCCTTACGGCCGACGAAGGCAAGCAGATTGCTTGCCTCGCCGACAACACCGGCGGCAAGTACATCCAGGCGTCGGACGAGAAGGCGCTGCGGGAAGCTTTGGTCGAAACCGTCGCCGCACCGGCACCCGAATCGGCCCCTGCACCCGAACCGGCTCCAGCGCCTGCACCGGAGCCCGCAAGGCCTGTTTTCAATTTCCAGCCGAGCGTGGTGATGGCCGAAGGCGGCGAGCCGATCACCGACGGCAATGCCTGGGAGATCTACAAAGCCAACCCAGACGGCTCGCGCGGCGAGTCCGTCACCACCGAATACGGCACCTATAACGGCAATCTCGATCCCGGCGACTATATCGTCGTTGCGCGCGACGACGAAGCCAAGGTTGAGCAGAAGGTCAAGATCGAAGCCGGCCAGATCTATAAGCCGCTCTTCACCCTGAACGCCGGCACATTGATCATCCACCCACATGCAAGCCAAGGCGCCGAGATCAGCAGCGAAGCCCGCGTCGATTTCGCCTATCCCGGTGGCAGCACCACCCATTACGGCGACACCCAGGCCATCGTGCCGGCGGGCGAACAGAAGGTCACGGTGCAGATCGGCGCCGGCACGGTGACGCAAACAGTCCAGCTCGCCCCCGGGCAGACCGTTGAAAAGGACCTCGTGGTCGGCGTTGGCCAGGCCGTGCTCAATGCCTATTATACATCGGGCGGCGACAAGGCCGACAATTCGGCCATCGGCTTTGAGATCGTCAAGGCGAAGAAGAAGATCGACGGCAGCCGCGACAGCGTCGAGCACTCCTATGGGGCCGACAGCAAGTTCTGGCTGCCGCCCGACGACTATGTGGCGGTGACAACGCTCGATCTCGCCGTCGTCGAGCAGCCTTTCAGCGTCAAGGCCGGCGACAGCCTGGATGTGAAGGTCGTGCTCGATGCGGGCGTGCTCGCAATATCGGCGCCCGGCGCTTATTCGATTGAGGTGCTTTCGTCGAAAAAGGACATCGAGGGCAAGCGCAAATCGCTCGGCTTCAACTACGGCGACAACTGGCAGCAGACGATCCCGGCCGGCGATTATGTGGTTGTCCGGCATATGTCGGATGAGGGTCATGACAAGGAGATGCCGGTGACAGTCAAGGCCGGCGAACGGACCGAGATCACCGTCGCGGAATGATGGCTGGGGTTCCCGAAGCAAAAAGGGCGGTTCCGAACCGCCCTTTTTCATGAATTCCTTGCAGATGGATCAGGCGGTTCCAAACGCGCTGGCCCCGTGGTCGGCGCGGCCGACCAATTGCCGGAATCCGGCGAAGAGCTCACGGCCGAAGCCGAACTCATTGCCGATGAGATCGGCTTCCGCTGTTCGACGCAGCGCGAATTCCGCTGCCGGTACCAGCACTTCAAGCGTGCCGGCATCCGCATCCAGCCGGATGATGTCGCCGTCGTGGATCCTGGCGATCGGGCCGTCCTCGACCGCTTCCGGCGTGACATGGATCGCCGCAGGCACCTTGCCGGAGGCACCGGACATGCGCCCGTCCGTGACCAGCGCGACGCGCTGGCCGCGATCCTGCAGGATGCCGAGCACGGTGGTCAGCTTGTGCAGTTCCGGCATGCCGTTGGCCTTCGGTCCCTGGAAGCGGATGACGGCGATGAAGTCGCCGGTAAGCGTGCCGGCCTTGAAGGCCTCGTTCAGCCCTTGCTGGCTGTCGAACACCTTGGCCGGCGCCTCGATGAGGCGTCGTTCCGGCTTCACCGCGGACGTCTTGATGACGGCATGGCCGAGATTGCCGGCCAGCACTTTGAGGCCGCCCGTCGGCTGAAAGGCTTTCTTGAACGGCGCCAGCACCTTCGCGTCGCCACTCGCGCGCGGGGCGGCTTCGCGCACGACGCTGCCGTCGGCACCGAGCTTTGCCTCGACTGCGTAGGGCCGCAGGCCTTCGCCCCATACCGTCTGCACATCTTCGTGCAGCACGCCTTCGTCGAGCAACTCGCGAATGAGAAAGCCGAGCCCGCCCGCGGCGTGGAAATGGTTCACATCCGCAAGCCCGTTGGGATAGACGCGCGCCAGGAGCGGCACCGCTTCCGAGAGGTCGGAAATATCCTGCCAGGTCAGCGCGATGCCAGCGGCTGCGGCCATGGCGATCAGATGAATGGTATGGTTGGTCGAGCCGCCGGTCGCGTGCAGGCCAACGACGCCGTTGACGATCGAACGCTCGTCGATCATCCGCCCGACCGGCGTATAGGCGTTGCCAAGCGCGGTGATCGCCAAGGCCCGCTTCGTCGCCTCGCGAGTCAAGGCGTCCCGCAGCGGCGTGCCCGGATTGACGAAGGAAGCGCCTGGTGTGTGCAGGCCCATGATCTCCATCAGCATCTGGTTGGAGTTGGCCGTGCCGTAGAAGGTGCAGGTCCCCGGTCCATGATAGGACTTGGACTCGGCCTCCAGCAGTTCGGCGCGTCCTGCCTTGCCCTCGGCGTAGAGCTGGCGGACCCTGGCCTTTTCATCGTTGGGCAGGCCTGTCGTCATCGGCCCGGCCGGAATGAACACCGCCGGCAGATGGCCGAAGGTCAGTGCCGCGATCACCAACCCGGGGACGATCTTGTCGCAGACGCCCAGATAAACAGCGGCGTCGAACATATTGTGCGACAGGCCGATCGCGGCCGCCATGGCGATGACATCGCGCGAGAACAGCGAAAGCTCCATGCCCGGCTGCCCCTGGGTGACGCCGTCGCACATCGCCGGCACGCCGCCGGCGACCTGGGCGATGCCGCCGGCCTCGCGCGCCGCTTCCTTGATCAGGGCCGGGAAGGTCTCGAACGGCTGATGCGCCGACAGCATGTCGTTGTAGGAGGTGATGATGCCGAGGTTCGGCACCTTGTCGCCGCCCAGCGCCACTTTCTCGGAGGGGCTGCACACGGCAAAGCCATGGGCGAGGTTGCCGCAGGACAGCACCGCCCGGTTGGCGGTCCGGTTCGATGCCTCGGCGATACGGCCAAGATAGCGTTCGCGGCCCGGCTTGGAGCGTTGGCGGATGCGCTCCGTGATGGCTTCGATATCGCGTCTTGCGGTCATGGCATCAGGTCCTTTTCAAGCGAGGTCCCGGAAACATCCTCCCGCCGTTTACCGGGACCAGATAAGTCTAGAATTAGGGTGCCCAGAAAACCTCTACAGGCCTGGGGGCGGCGTCGAGCACGGCGCGGATCGGCTTTCGCGGACCGGGCGCGACCGCGCCGTCGAAGGCGGTGCGTTTGTCCTCGCCCTCTATGTGCAGCGCCAGGAGGCCGGCACCGATGATGCGGGCCAGCGACAGGGTCAGCCGCGGCTCGCCGGCGCTTGCCGCATGAACCGGCAGCACGATCCTGTCCGAGGACGGGTCCAGCAATTTCGCCAAATCGTCGGCGTCGGGAAAGAATGAGGCGGTGTGGCCGTCAGGTCCCATGCCGAGCACCGCGACGTCGAGCGGCCAGGACAGGGACTGGAGAGCCGCATTGTCCGATGCCGCGGCATCCTCGATGCTGACGGCTTCGTGGTAGAGCGGCACGAACCGTGCCGCCGCAGCCGCGTTCTGCAACAGATTGGCGGCAACCAGTCCGGCATTGGAACGCGGCGAGGACGCCGGCACGAAGCGCTCGTCGATCAGCGTCACCGTCACCTTGTCCCAGGCTATCGGCATTCCCGACAGGGCAGCAAAGAATTTTGCCGGCGTCGTGCCGCCGGAAACGGCCAGCAACGCCGTGCCGCGCGCCGCGATCGCCTTTGCCAGCCGGTCGGCGACGCGGCCGGCCAGCGCCGCCGCCAATTCCGCGCGATCGGAAAAGCCGTTCCAGTTGTAGCTGGCGCTGTTCAATTGCTCTCGTGCCATGTCCGTCCGTCACGTTCGATAAGCGCTATCGAGGCCGAAGGTCCCCAGGTGCCAGCCGTGTAGCCCTGCGCCTCCTGCCTGGCGCTTTCCCAGGCGTTCTGGATCGGGTCGATCCACCTCCACGCGGCCTCGACCTCGTCGCGGCGCATGAACAGCGTCTGGTTGCCGCGCACGACATCCATGATCAGCCGTTCATAGGCGTCGGGCGCGCGGCCGTCGAAGGACTGCGCGAAGCTCATGTCGAGCGAAATCTGCCGCAGCCGCATGCCGCCCGGACCCGGATCCTTGATCATGATGAATTGCTTGACGCCTTCGTCGGGCTGCAGCCGGATGACCAGCTGGTTGGCGAAGATCGGCCCGGCGCTGTCGCCGCCGAAGATCGAATGCGGGATCGGCTTGAACTCGATGACGATCTCCGAGACCCGGGTTGCCAGCCGCTTGCCGGTCCTGAGATAGAACGGAACGCCTGCCCAGCGCCAGTTGCCGATCTCGGCTTTGATCGCGACGAAGGTTTCGGTGTTGCTGTCCTTGCCGAGCTCCTCGACATAGCCTTTCACCGGCCCGCCTGCGGAGGCGCCGGCGCGGTATTGTCCACGGACCGTGTGCTTCGGCGCCTCGTGGCCGTTGATGCGCTTGAGCGCGCGCAGCACCTTCAGCTTCTCGTCACGGACGGCGTCGGCGTCCATCGACGAGGGCGCTTCCATGGCCACCAGGCAGAGCAGTTGCAGCATATGGTTCTGCACCATGTCGCGCAGCGCGCCGGCCTTGTCGTAATAGGTGACACGGTCTTCCAGGCCGACGGTCTCGGCGACGGTGATCTGCACGTGGTCGATATGGGCGGAGTTCCACAACGGCTCGTAGAGCGCATTGGCAAAACGCAGCGCCATCAGGTTCTGCACCGTCTCCTTGCCGAGATAGTGGTCGATGCGGAAGATCTGGCTTTCGTGGAAATCGTCTCCGACCAGATCGTTGAGCGTTTGTGCCGAGGCGAGGTCGCGTCCGATCGGTTTCTCCAGCACGATGCGCGAGTTCGGCGTGATCAGATCGTGTTCTTTCAGCTTGTGCGAGATGTCGCCGAACAGCGCCGGCGCCACCGCCAGATAGAAGGCGCGGATGCAGTCGCTGTCGCCGATCGCCTTCTTCAGCCTGTCGAACCCCGCGCCGCTCGTCGCATCGGCCGGGACATAGGAAAGCCGCGCCAGGAAGGTCTTCAGCTCGTTGGGGTCGATATCGGCCGCCTTGACGTGGTCGGAAATGGCCTGCTTGGCGAAAGCCCGAAATTCGTCATCGGTCATCTTGGAGCGCGACGTGCCGATGATGCGGGTCGGCTCGGAAAATTGATGGTCGCGCTGGCGATAGTAGAGCGACGGCAGAAGCTTGCGTTCCGACAGGTCGCCGGTGCCACCGAAAATGATGAAGTCGAAAGGGTCGACGGGGATGATCTGGCTGGTCATGGTCTGTCCGCTTTGACGCCGGTCGCGAGTACGCGGCTTATGTATTCTAATCGATTTAAATTTTCCAGTGCCATGGTGTCACATCGAGGACCGATCGCTACATATTTGCGTCGGTCCAGATGTGTGCTTGACACTGGCACCAGGCGGAGGCTTGTCGGCAAACGACAACTCCGCCAAGCCTTCGCAGTTGCAGCATAGGACGTGAATGTGACGAAAGCTAAGGGAGAATCAGCGCTCTGCCTGTTGCGGCACAGGCCATGCCGCCGGCAGCCCGCGGTAAAAGCCACGCCATGAACCCAGGGAGCGGAAAAACATGCGTCTGAAGGACAAGGTTGCCATCGTCACCGGAGCCGCTTCGGGTTTCGGCGAGGGCATTGCCCGGCGCTTCGCCGAGGAGGGCGCCAGGATCATCGTGGCCGACCTCAATGCCAAGGGTGCCGAACGCGTAGCCGGCGACATCGGCGAGGCGGCGATCTGGACCCAGACCGACGTTTCGCAGCGCTCCGAATTCGACGAGATGGTCCATGCCGCCAAAAGCGCCTTCGGCCGTATCGACATCATGGTCAACAATGCCGGGTTCACCCATCGCAATGGCGACATGCTCGAAGTCGACGAGGCGACGTTCGACCTGATCACATCGGTCAACATGAAGGCCATCTATCATGCTGCCCTTGCCGTCGTGCCGATCATGGAGCGGCAGGGCGGCGGCGTCATCCTGACCACGGCGTCGACCGCTGGCCTGCGGCCTCGGCCCGGCCTCACCTGGTACAACGCCTCCAAGGGCTGGGCGATCACCGCCACCAAGTCGATGGCGGTGGAACTCGCGCCCAAGAACATCCGCGTCAACTGCCTGTGTCCGGTGGCCGGCGAGACCGGAATGCTGGAAAAGTTCATGGGCGCCGACACACCCGAAATCCGAGAGAAATTCCGCGCCTCGATCCCGCTCGGCCGGCTTTCGACCCCGCTCGACATCGCCAATGCGGCCCTGTGGTTGGCATCCGACGAGGCCGCCTTCATCACCGGCGTGGCGCTGGAGGTCGACGGCGGGCGCTGCATCTGACGCATCGTCATCACTGCCCCCAACCATCGGCCCGGCCGTACCTGGCTTGATCGAGACGCTGGCGCGTCAGGCGCCGGTCTTGATGTAGGTTTTGTAGACCCAGCCTGTCTTGCCGTTGTAGACGATCTGGCACCAACGCTTGCAACTCATCACTTGCACCGAGGTCTTGGCGGGCACCGTGACGATGGCGGCTGCATTCTTCTTCGGGCCGCTGCGCATGGTCACGGCCCTGAGGATGCGTCCGGTGCCAGCCGCGGCCGCTTTGCGCGGTTCGGCCTTGCTGTCATCATCCTGCTGCGCCGCAGACTGCTGTGGTTGCGCGGCAGGAATGGCGGCGGTCTGCGCGCCATCGGGACTGCTGCCCGCCGCCGGGGCAGGTGCGGCGACCTTGGCGAGCTCGGTGGCGGCGTCGGTGTCGGCAGCGGGTTGCGCGAACGCCGCGGCCGCCGCCGGCTTGTCAGGCGCCTGCCCGGCCTTGCTCGTCGACTGGCCGGAAGCGGCAGGCTCGGAAGCCGGTGCGGTCTTCGACTGGGAAGCGGTCCAGCGCGGGTCGTTCGCCGCGAGCGCCGGAATGGCGGCTTCCGCGACAGCCACGGTCGGCGAGACCTGGTCGGATTTTCGCGCTGCTTGCGGCACGGCCGCCGCGGCCACCGTGATCCCCGCCGGCGCGATCTTCGTCGTCTTCACAGGAACGGCTGGAATGGCTTGCTCTGGATTGGCAACCGCTTGCCGCTCGTTCGCCGGCAACGCCAGCCAAAGGGCCACCGCGGCCACGCCGAGCAGCGCGGCCGTGCCGACCGCGGCAATCACCAGATGCGAGTTCGAACGGACTTCCTGCCAGAATGACGGGCGCATGTCGTAGCCGAACTGCATGGCAAAGCGCCGACGTTCCGGAGCACCGAAACTGAAGGGCTCTCTCACTCTTGCCACCTCCATAAGGGGCCGATGTTCTTCGATCAAACACCGCAACGCGTGCGTCGATCACACCGGTCCCAAATCAAACAGCGGGCGGGCCCGCAGAAAATCCCCGTCTATATTCGCCCAGAGAATGCACTTTTTGCCCGCGATTGTGGCATCAGTGCGCCATTGCTGAAGATTCTGCAACGCTTGGATGTCGCAGCCCCCATGATATTACTCAACAATTGTTAAATCCTGTCGCGCAACGCGAACCAGTTGAGCGCCAGGAAAAGCAGCGGCGCGCGCAAGCGCCGGCCACCGGGAAACGGCGGAATCTTCAGATCCTCGATCAGCTTCAGCCGGTCGCGGTTGCCGGCTACCGTTTCGGCATAGAGCTTGCCGAAGAAGTTCGACAGCATGACGCCGTGGCCGGAATAGCCGCCGACGGAGATCACATTCGGCATCACTTCCCGCACGAACGGCTTTCTCGGCACCGTGATGCCGACATAGCCGCCCCAGCCATGCGTGATTTCGACGTCCCTCAGTGCGGGATAGAGTTCCGCGATCTGGCGGCGGATATGGATATGGATGTCCTTGGGATCGTTGACGCCATAGACCTCGCGCCCGCCGAACAGCAGCCGGCCGTCCCTCGACTTGCGGAAGTAGCGCACGACGAAGCGGGAATCATCGACCGACTCGCCGCCCGGCAGAACGTTCGAATCCGCTCCAAGCGGCACGGTCGCGCCGATGAACGAGCCGATCGGCATGATGTGCGCGGCACTTACCGGTTCGAGCGTGCCGCCATAGGCATTGACCGCGATCAGGCATTTCTGCGCTGTGATCGTCCCCTTGGCTGTCGAAACCTTCACCGTGCCGCCGCTCGAAACAATGCCGGTCGACGGCGTCGCTTCGAACAATTGGGCCCCGGCCTGTGCCGCCACCCGCGCCGTGCCGATCACCAGCTTCATCGGATGGATATGGCCTGTGCCGGTGTCGCGCGTCCCGCCGAAATAGGCTATCGAGCCCAGCCGCTGCGCAGTTTCCGTCGCATCCATGAACGAAATATGCGGATAGGAGAAGCGGCCGGCCATGATCTCGGCATGCGCCTTGTAGTCGTCGACGTAGCGCGGCTTGTGCGCAACCGAGAGCTGGCCCGGCATGTAGTCTATTTCGATCTGGTTGGCGGCTGCGAATTCAAGCAGGTGCGCCTTCGCCTCCTCGGCGAGATCGAACAGTGTCTTGGCCCGGGAAAACCCGTATTCGGCCTCCAGCTCCTCGGCCCAGGCGCGCTGCCCGGTGCCGAGCTGGCCGCCATTGCGCCCGGAAGCGCCGTCTCCAAAGCGATACGCCTCGATCAAAACGACATTGGTGCCCGCCTTGGCCAGATGCGCCGCCGCCGACAAGCCGGTGAAACCACCCCCGACAATAACGACGTCGCAGCTGCGGTCGCCGTCCAGCGCCGGATACTCGGGTCGCGGGCCGGCGGTGTCCTCGTACCAGGAACGGCCGGGGGAGATCGGGGATTGGTAGGGCATGATGCTCACGGAGTAGGGCAGTAGGGGAGTAGGGGAG